>JAMPGQ010000017.1 GCA_023663825.1 Anaeroplasma bactoclasticum | reverse complement strand
TACCCGCACCATGCTTGAAATTAGAAATTATGGTAAGTAATTTTTAATTTATACATTGAAAATAGGTTGATTTTTCAAAGGATTTTGGATTTTGAGAAGTCGACCTATTTTTTTTGTTTTATAGGAATTTCAAGCATGGTCAGCAACCTCACCATGCTTGAAAAAGTTAAAGATTATTTAATGGGTTGAATTTGAAATTGTTTTTCTTGATTTCTTCATCAGTAAAGTCTAAATAACGTTGTGTCATTTCTAGATCACTATGTCCTAGAAGTTCTTTAACACTATAGATGTCTGCTCCGTTCTTTAATAATTCCGTTGCATAATAATGTCTAATCTTATGTGAACTTAAATTAGTATTTCTTTAATATTTAGGCATAGTAAAGGTTAAAGTTTCTATTAATAGAGCTAAATCATTTGATCTATCATTAAAATAGATAGAGAACTGCAAGTGCTCCTAAAAGAGAAGGAATTCCTATAATACAACCATAGAAGGAAAAATCTTTGAAACTAAACTTGATGTCATATGTTTTAAGCAGTTTCATCCACATTATTCCCGCAAGTGCCCCTATCGGAGTGATAAATGCTGCAATATTTGAAGCAATTATACTTGCGTAAATTGCAGTAGAAGGAGCACTAGTTAAAAGATTAGAAAAAAATACACTCATAGGGATATTATTAATTAAATTTGCAGTGATTGTTCCACCTATGCCATAAGAAAATATGGGTGGAAGCTTTAATAGTAAATCTTCTATTATCTTAGTGATTCCTTGTTGATTTAAAGATAGAACTAAGACAAACATAGATAATACGAAAGGAATTAAACTCCATGGAGCTCTAAGCAAAGTAAATTGAATTGGAGTTATCCTTTCCTTTCTTGTGACTAGATATAGTGTAGTTATAAGTAATAGGCTACCAGCAAAGGATAAAGCTATAATCCACATTTCAAACTGAATATAAGAAGCAATTGCAAGAAGAACTGTTGCTCCAAAGAGATGGACTAAACCTATAATAAGAAGAACCAAATTTGGTTTTTTAATCTCTTCTCTAAATTCTTCCATTGGCTTTTTTAAATTTTTTCTAAACATTAAAAATAAGAGGAAAAGTGAAATACTTGCCGCAATAATTGTAGGTAGTATCATAATTCTTAAATAGGATAAAAAATCAATATGTAATGCACTTGCCAAATAGATGTTTGTTGGATTCCCTATAATTAAGGCCATACTCCAAGTATTAGCTGCTACAAACTCTAAAACCAAATAGGGGATTGGATTGATTTTTGTATTCTTTGCATAGTAACAGATAAATGGCGTAAAGGTTAAAATGATTATATCATTTGATGTGAAAATTGTTAAAATTGAGATTAATGCATAAAAGCCAAAAAAAAGTTTTATTTGACTTCCCTTTAATTTGTTTGCAGATGCAACAGCTATATATCTAAAAAATCCAATTTCGTCTAAGAAGATGGAAAGAATCGTCATACAGATAAATAAAACTAGAATTTTTAATGGATTCATACTTGTATTTGCAGTAAAGCTTCCCCATATATTTTCCCATGTAGTTTGTCTAAAAAGAAAGAGTATTCCTGCTGAAATCAAGGAGATTACCCAATAACAGCTAACCTGATGATTTCCAATCTTTACGGTAGGGAAAAATAATATAGATGCAATAATTAAGCAAATGGTTATGATAACTAAGCATAAACATAGCATAACTTTCACCTCACAACAAAATATTTTAAACCTTTTTCTATTGCTTGACAAGAGGAATGTCTATTTCTGTCTTTTTTCGTATTTTAAAAAACTTGCAGCTATTAAAATTCCAATAATAAATAATAATATACCAAATCCTAAATCTAATCCAAAGGACATATTCCCATGAACCCAGGACTGATAGGTCTCATAGATATCTGGATTGAAAAACATAGAAAGAATAGAACCTAAAGATAAACCTACGATCATAAAAAATGCTAACTTTCTATTCTTATCAAATACTTTAGTTAGAAACCCAGAAAAAGAAATCATTCCTATAACAAAGCCTATTATCAAACAAAGATAAATACCGATTATCATTGGATTGGATTTTATATAAGTTAAACTAACTGATTCCATTAGAGGAATAAAATAGCCAAAGGCCATTAGGATAGCTGTTGCACTCAAGCCTGGGACCACTTGTGTGATTGCAATCATATAGCCGATAACGATAAATAATAAATAGTGGTAAAATTTTATATCCTCGAAGCTTTGATTTCCGCCCCTGATAAATGTTGAGGTTATACTAATTGCCAAAGGGATTCCTAATCCTAAAAGAAAAAGTAGTGCTTTAGGTAAAGTAACCTTCTCTTCCTTGATTTCATATGATATTGCAGGGAATGCACCAATCATCAATCCTCCAAAAAATGCCACGATTGCGAAAGGAAAAACTTTTAATAGTTTTTGTATGGCAAAAAATCCTAAACCAAACCCTAAGAATGCTCCAAGAACAATGGGAATTAAAAATATAAAACAGAGCTTAAACTTTTTTAAAATATTTCCTATGGCATATAAAAGTTTGTCATAAAGCTTAAAGATAATTGCCATCGTAGATCCACTAATTCCAGGAACAATGACTGCTAGTCCTATAAAGAAGCCTAAAATTGTACTATTAAGAATTTCTTTACTGTCTTGATACTCCAAAGATTCATATTCCTTCATGAGACATCACCTACTAGTATCATATCATAAAATGTAAGGCATTCAAATAAAATGTCTTCTTCAAAAACACATTGATTCTGACAAGTTTAAAAAGTATTTTTCAAACTTTGATAAACATGGTATAATGATTAAAAGAAAGGTGGGAAATCTATGCGATATCGTGTTGCAGAGCATAAGGACTTAGAAGAAATCATTCAAATGAAAAATGAAGTTAAAAAAAGAATCATAGAAGAAAATCTTCCGATATGGCTAGATGGTTATCCTTTTGATGAAATGATTTTAGAGGATATAGAAAAAGGCTATGGAAGGGTTCTTGAAGAAGATGAAGAAATTGTAGGATACGCTTGTTTTCATCCTGCAGAAGTAGAATATCCTCCTCATACATTTAAAAAGGAAAACCTCCAAAGCTTTGGTAGAGTCATGGTTAAGGAAGGCTATGTTGGTAAGCATTACGGATCTTATTTAGTAATATCTATGATAGAAGAAGCAAAAACAATGGGAGTAGAAGGGTTAGGTATTTTAGCAGATGCATGTAATACTAAGGCAGTTAGATTATATAAAAAATATGGTTTTCAAAAAGAAGGTAGCAAACAATTTCCTTATGCCTATTTAGATATCTATGGATTATACTTTAAATAGAAAAAGCTCTACTAATTGTAGAACTTTCACTTTATTTTTTGACCGTCCTTATAATAATAATCACTATGCTTGATAAAATAGTCTTCAATAATTTTGTGAACCTCTTGAGCCGTAGCTTCTATCGTTTCTTTTCGAGTTTCTCTAGGAGTGATAAAATAAGGCTCTAAGAAATTACAATGAACTACAGGCTTTTTCCGTCTAAAGAGCTTTTGAATTCCTTTTGGTTTATGAAAGGTAAAGCAACAAGGCATTATAGGGGCATTCGCGCTTACTGCATAATGAAAAGCTCCTGGTAAGAAGTTTCTAATATGATCACAATAAGGCATTAAGGCGGCCTCTGGATAAAATAAAATATTTTTTCCTTTCTTCAATGCTTTTTCTGAGTCTTCACTAAAGCGTCTTAATTGTCTGCGTTCTGTTGGAATTGGAACAGCTGCTGCCATACGCATATATCGAGATACTATTCCAAAGCCTAAATTACTTTCTAGCATTGTCACATAAACTTTTCTGCCATACACTGTAGCTGCCAAGAAGAAGGCATCTAAAGGATGAATATGATTAGAAACCATAACTGCACCTTTTACCTTTCTTTTATTTTTTCTGCCTAGTGTTTTTACTCCCATAAAAAATCTTGGGAAGATTAACCATAATCTAGTAAAAAGGACAGTAAGCCAAGCGAAAAAACGGAAGAATATATTTTGATTATAGAATTTATAATTTGGTTTTAAATGAACTTCTTTAGGATGAAATCCATTATCATAGGTATGTTCGTTTTCATTTTGCATAGATATCACCATACGTATTATACAAAAAAAATAAAGTCTTTTCTAGATTATTCTGTTACTATGTGCTAAAATATTTCTGTATAAGGTGGTGAAGCTCTTGAAAAAGGTCATATTAGGTTTATCTGGTGGTGTAGATTCTAGTGTCGCACTTAAGGTATTAAAGGATGAAAACTATGATGTAGAAGCAATGTTTATGAGAAATTGGGATTCTGCAACGAATAATGATATATTAGGTAATCCAGATTTAAATAATGATGTATGTCCACAGGAGTTAGATTACCAGGATGCAGTTAAGGTAGCAGAAGAGTTAAATGTTCCCCTACACCGCATTGATTTTATAGAAGAATACTGGGACACGGTGTTTACTTACTTTTTAAATGAATATAAAAGTGGAAGAACTCCAAATCCAGATATTATGTGCAATAAATATATTAAGTTTAATGCTTTTTTAAAGAAGGCAGACTCCTTAGGAGCAGAATATATTGCGATGGGGCATTATGCAAGAGTTCGCCATGAAAAGGATAAAAGCTATCTTTTACGTGGAGTAGATGATAATAAGGATCAAAGCTATTTTTTGTGTATGATATCTCAAGCACAATTAAAAAAAGCTTTATTTCCAATTGGACATTTGACAAAGCCTGAGGTTAGAAGAATTGCAGCAGAGGCAAATCTTTATACTGCTACCAAAAAGGATTCTACTGGAATTTGCTTTATTGGAGAACGTAATTTTAAAGAGTTTTTAAAAAATTATTTACCTGCTAAACCAGGAAATATGGTTACACCTGAGGGCAAGATTATAGGTACCCATGATGGTTTAATGTATTATACTATTGGTCAAAGAAAAGGCTTAGGTATAGGCGGTTCTAATGAATTCAAAAGTGAAGCATGGTTTGTTTGTGGAAAAGATTTAGAAAAGAATGAGCTTATCGTTGGTCAAGGTCATGATAGTATCTATTTAGAATCAAACTGGTGTACAGCAAAGGATTTTAACTGGATTTGTGATCCATTATTAGAAAACCATCCATATACAGCTAAATTTAGATATCGTCAAAAGGATATTCCTGTAACGATGACATATGTAGATGAGAATACAATTAAAGTATTTTACCCAGGATTATGTAGGGCAGTGACACCAGGTCAAGCTGTCGTATTTTATGATGGAGAGATTTGTTTGGGTGGTGCCATTATTGATCAGGTTTATTATGGTGAAGAAAGAAGAAAATACTGATGAGCAAAATTATTTATGGTAGTATTGATTCTTATATTTATAAAAGTGAAGATTCCTTATATAAGGTTGCAAGAGTGAAGACCAAGGATAAAGAGATCATCATTGTGGGGTCCTTTATAGAGTTAGAGGAAGGCTTAGAATATGAGTTTGTAGGAGAATATAGTAAGCATGCGAAGTATGGAGAGCAGTTTAAGGTAGAATCTTATACAAGAAGTAATTCTTTTTCGGAAGATGGACTTATTGCTTATCTATCAAGTGATAAGTTTTTTGGTATTGGACAAAAGCTAGCTAAAAACATTGTAGAAGAGTTAGGTACAGATTGTATTCAAAAGATTATGGATGAGCCTTCTGTTTTAAATTCTGTTAAACAAATGAATGAGGCAAAGAAGAAGGTTATTGTTGAAACCTTAAAACAAAACTATGCAACTGAACAGGTTGTCATTAAACTTTATAGCTATGGCTTAACAAATAAGATGGTATATAGGCTTTATGATGCCTATGGAACTGAAGCTGCAATGCGTATTGAGGATAACCCTTATTCCTTAATTTATGATGTAGAAGGATTTGGATTTAAGAAGAGTGATGCTTTAGCCTTAAATCTTGGTTTTATGGAAAATGATCCATTAAGATTAAGGGAAGCTGTTCGTTATACCTTAAATACAGTTTGTTATCAACAGGGCTATACCTTTTTAACCTCTAAGCAACTTTTAAATTCAAGCTATATGCTACTTGGTAGCAATCCGTTAATTACAATGGATGAACTATCTAAAGCTTTAGCTAATTTAGTTCTAAATGAAAAGATTATTCAAGATGAGGATAGATATTATGATCCTTTATTATATAAAAGTGAGATTAGATGTGCAGAAGCAATTCAAAAGTTAAAAAAACATCATACTCGAGAGTTTAAACCAGATAAAATTAAAGAAGCAATCAAAGAAGTTCAAAGAGATATATCTATCACCTATACGGATTTACAGGAAGAAGCTATCTATAAAGCTCTAACCAATAAGCTTACGATTATCACTGGTGGTCCAGGTACAGGTAAATCAACTATTATTAATGGTATTCTTAGAAGCTATGCAATATTAAATAATTTAACCTTCCCTTGTGATACACTAAACTATAAAGTTACAATGATGGCTCCAACAGGTAGAGCAGCTAAGCGTATGAGCGAGGTAACAAACTTTAAGGCTACAACAATTCATAAGGCATTAGGCTATAATTATGAAGGAGGATTTACCTATTCAGAGGATAGTCCGCTTTCTTCTTCCTTAGTGATTGTAGATGAGTCTTCTATGATTGATATCAACCTTGCTGCCTCTCTTTTCAAGGCCATTCCTTTAAGTGCTAGAATCATCCTTGTTGGAGATGAAAATCAGTTACCTTCTGTAGGACCTGGAAATGTATTTCATGATTTAATTGCATCTAATCTATTTATGACAGTAAAGCTATTTGAAATTATGCGTCAGGCAAGAGATTCGAATATTGTAAAACTATCTCACATGGTGTTTTCAGGAGATGTCGATTTTAGAGTTTTTAGTGATAAAAAAGAGGTATATTTTTATCCTTGTGATGCAAAAAGTTTAAATCAAATGCTTTTTAAAATGATTGATGCTTATCTTGCAACAGGAAGTGATTTACAGGCAGGTATGCAGATTTTAATTCCAATGTATGCAGGTGTTGCAGGAATAGATGCAGTTAATGAAGCTATCACAAATAGATATAATCCTGAACAAGAAAAGCTTGTTAGGGAGTATTTAGTTTTGAAGAAAAATGACAAGGTATTACAGCTTAAAAATGATCCAACCCTACAATTGATGAATGGAGATATTGGTATTATAAAAGGAATTACTAAGGTCAATGAAAAGGATACTTTATTAATTGATTTTGATGGACGTATGGTTTCTTATCCAGCCAAAGAGGTGGATAATTTAAGACTTGCCTATGCAATATCAATTCATAAATCCCAAGGTAGTGAATATGATAATGTCATTATGCCTATCTTACCAAATTATCATATGATGCTTAGAAAAAAAATTATTTATACAGCGATGACTCGTGCCAAAAAGAAGTTAATTCTTTTAGGAGATGTCAATACCTTAAAAGAAGCAGTGAAAACTTTAGAGCCTCAAAGACAGACAGGCTTACTGAATCTATTACAAGGTATCCGTAAAAATGAGGTTAAGATTTTAGATGCGACAATTCCTTTTGACACTTTAGGAGAATACGATATGGAAGATATTACTCCATATAGCTTTATGGAATAAATTTCCATTATAGAAAGGGTTAAATAACTCATACTATGAATGGGTGAAAAGAATTGAAAAAATTAATGATGCTAGGCTTAGGTATGCTTGTTGGTATGATGCTAAGTGAATGCACTTGTATTAAAAAACCAATGAAACAAGTCTTGAAAAAAATTAATATAGAATAAGAAACGGGACTGATGTCCCTTTCATTTTTATAATAGAAAATATAACATCTTTATTTGAGTTTTAGTTTAGGGGTTTGGTAGAATTAAATTGAAACTTCGCTTTATACCAATTATCTACATTATTTTTTTATAGTAAAAGAACTCATCAACTTGTTTGTTTTCTTTTAAAAAATATTACATATTTAATCATAATTTATGAAATCCTTAGGCAGATTTTTTAAAATATTTAAATCAATATCAAAAATTTCAGCAAGTCTTTGGATAACAAAGATAGATGGATTTTGGAGATGATTTTCAATTTTTGAATAAGCAGTTTTTGATATAGGAATCATTTTGGCTAGGTCCTTTTGCAAAATCATTTGGTCTAGTCTTTTTTTCTTTATTAGTTCTATAAATTCTTTTTGTGTCAATGATATCACCTATTTTTATTATACTAAAAATATTCTTTGATTTAAAAAAAATGGGATTTGTCTTAAAAATAGATTTTTTTTAGAAAATTCGTTAATGTTTTGTAAGGAATGAGGGTTTATTTCTTGATAATACTTGCATAATTTGGTAAAATATTATACGTTAAGTTATTTGTGATGGAGGTATTTTTATGAAGAAAATGACATCAAGTGAAATCAGACAAATGTGGCTAGATTTTTATAAATCTAAAGGGCATAAGGTAGAGCCTTCAGCATCTTTAGTTCCACATGATGATCCAACACTTTTATGGACAAATGCTGGTGTTACACCTTTGAAAAAATATTTTGATGGATCAGTTGTTCCTGAGTGTCCAAGAATTACCAACGCGCAAAAGTGCATTCGTACGAATGACATTGAAAATGTTGGAGACACCTACCATCATACCTTCTTTGAGATGCTAGGAAATTTCTCTATCGGTGATTATTTTAAAAAGGAAGCTATTGCCTATGCATATGAATTGTTATTTAGCGAAAAGTGGTTTGGCTTTGATAAGGATAGGATTTTTATCACTTATTATCCGGAGGATTTAGAGGCAAAGAAATTATGGATGAAACAGGGAATTAGTGAAGAGCATTTAATTCCGTTAACTGGCAATTTCTGGGAAATAGGAGAAGGACCATGCGGACCCGATACTGAAATGTTCTTTGACCGTGGAGAAAAGTATGATAAGCGTGGAAAAGAACTTATCGCAAATGATATTGATAATGACCGTTTCATTGAAATTGGAAATATAGTATTTTCACAATTCAGTTCTAAAGAGGGTGTAGACCGTAAGGATTATAAGGAATTACCTTCTAAGAATATCGATACAGGTTGGGGACTAGAAAGATTATGTTCTGTTATGCAGGGTGCAGAAACAAATTATGACACCGATTTATTCCGTCCTATTATTGCAAAGACAGAAGAAATTAGTGGTGTGACTTATAAGGATCAAAGAGCGTTTAGAGTCATTGCTGACCATGTGAGAACAGTTACATTTGCGGTGGCAGATGGTGCAGTTATGTCTAATGAAGGAAGAGGTTATGTTTTAAGAAGAGTTTTAAGAAGAGCTTCTAAATATGCTAAATCCTTAGGAATTGAAAAACCATTTATGGCAGAGTTGGTTGATGTGGTTATCTCTATTATGGATCCCTATTATCCATATCTTCATGAGAAGGCTGCAATCATAAAGAAGATTATTTCTTCAGAGGAAGAAAAATTCTTAGCAACTTTAGCTTCTGGTGAAAAACGTTTTGATGTTATTGCTGCAAAGGCAGATAAGGTAATCTCAGGTGTAGATGCCTTTACCTTATATGATACATATGGCTTTCCAATTGAACTTACAAAGGAATATGCTTTAGAGAAGAATTTGGCTGTAGATGAAGAAGGCTTTAGTGCATGTTTACTTGAACAAAAAAAACGTGCTAGAAATGCCCGTAAGGATGAAAATTCTATGGGTGGACAAAATGAAACATATTTGAATTTTAAAGAACCATCCACCTTTACAGGCTATCGTACTACCAGTCAAAAGGCTAAGGTTATCGGTGTATTTGAGGAGGGTATTGTTTTAAATGAAACTCCATTCTATGCATTTTCTGGTGGACAGCTTTGCGATAAAGGGACAATAAATGACATAAAAGTTAAAGACGTAATTAAAATGCCAAATGGCCAGCATTTGCATATCGTAGAAGAAAACCCATTCCAAGTTGGAGATGAGGTTGATGCGATTGTGGATAAACCTAATCGAGATTTAACTAGAAAGAATCATTCAAGTGCGCATTTATTACAGGCTGCTTTACAGAAGGTTTTAGGAAATCATGTGCACCAACAAGGTTCACAGGTTTGTGCTAGTTATTGTCGTTTTGATTTTAATAACTATACTGCTTTAACAGATGAACAGATTTTAGCAGTTGAGGATTTAGTCAATCGCTATATTTTAGAGGCTCATAAGGTAAATACGTTTGTATTACCAATTGAAGAAGCAAAGGAATTAGGAGCTATGGCCCTATTTGGTGAGAAATATGGTTCTATGGTTCGTGTAGTTGATATGGGGATTTCTAAAGAGTTCTGTGCAGGTACACATGTAGAAAATACATCCCAAATTGAAAGCTTTGCAATATATTCCTTAGAGTCTATTGGTAGTGGTACCTTTAGAGTTACTGCTTCAAGTTCTAAGAATGCTATGCAATATGTTAAAGCCTATACAGATAATGTTTCTAAATCTATTGAGGCAATTTTAAACAAGGCACATGAAATTTTAAAAGAATCTGCTTCTGAAGGAATTGCTTTACGCTTTGGTTATAATTTCAAAGAACCAGAGGAAGTGGGTTATCGTTATATCTTAGCGATGAGAAATGAACTTGCAAAGGCTCAGGCTGCTTTGAAGGCGTTAGAAAAAGAATTTAGTGCCAAAAAGAGTCAAAGTGCTTTATCTGATTTAAATCGTTTTGATAGTAGTATAGAAAATGGCAAGCTATTTGTTAAAGTCGATGCAATGGATTCTGCATTACTAAAGGATATGGCATGTGCCTTAAGAAATAATAAGAATTTAGATGTTGTTTTCTTTGCAAGTGTAGATGGAGAGAAGGTTACCTTTGTTTGTGCAACAAAGTCTTTAGATGCCTCTATGTTAGTTAAAGAAGCTGCAAAGCTTTGTCAAGGTGGCGGTGGTGGTAAGAAGGATCTTGCCCAAGCTGGTGGTAAGGATGCTTCTAAGGTAGATGCGGCTATCGCAAAGGCTAAGGAACTTTGCAGATGAGAACAATTGGATTGGATTTAGGAAGTAGAACCTTAGGTGTTGCTATTTCTGATGAGCTAGGATTTTTAGCTAGAGCCTTAGAAACCTTTCGTTTTCCAGATGATGACTATATTCTTGCTGCAGAATATGTATGTGAGTTATGTCAAAAGGAAAAGGTTACTACAGTTGTCTTAGGTTTACCTAAGCATATGAACGGGGATCAAGGTATTCGTGCTCAAATTTCTTACGATTTTAAAGCAATGCTTGAAGAAAAAGGCAATTTAAAGGTTATACTAGAAGATGAGCGTTTAACTACAGTTTTAGTAGATAAGGCTATGATTTCTGGAAATGTCAGAAGAGAAGACAGAAAAAAGAAAAAGGATGAAATGGCAGCAGTTGTCATTTTACAAAATTATTTAGATAAAATGAGTTTTTAAAAGCGAGGAGAATAATGATGGAAGATCGTACATTAGTTTTAACTATGGAGGATGGCAAGCAGATTACTTGTGACATCCTATTTACCTACCATAGTGAAGAGTTTAACAAAGATTATGTTATTTTTCAGCCACGTGGTGAGGAGCAGCTTTCTGCAGCTAGCTATGAAGAGGAAGGCAAAGGCAATGGTACCTTACATGCAATTGAAACAGATGAAGAATGGGAAATGTTAGAAAGACTTGTAGATGACTATTATGGCGAACAAAACGCTGAGGGATGTAGTGGAAATTGTGGAGGCTGTAGTGGCTGTGGAACAGAAGACTGTGACTGTGATGGAAACTGTGGAGAGTAATCCCTTAAACTTAGTTTGGACAGATTTAGATATTGAACTAAAAAACTATGCACAAGAACACCATGTTCCAATTATTGTGGATGAGGGATTAGCTCTATTAGAACAGATTATAAGGATTGCTAGACCAAAACATATTTTAGAAATTGGTACAGCTATAGGCTATTCTGCAACACGTATGGCAAGAGTTTGTGGTAGTCAAATTACCACCATTGAGAGAAATCATGAAATGGTGGAGATTGCTAAAGATACGATTCAACGATCTGGATTTGAACAACAAATTTGTTTGATTGAGTGTGATGCCTTAGAAGCTTTTGAGCTTGTCAGAGATATGTCTTTTGATTTGATTTTTATTGATGCCGCCAAGGCACAATATCAGAAGTTTTTTGAACTATATACACCATTATTAACATCATATGGAATCGTAGTTTCTGATAATATGAGTTTTCATGGGCTTGTAAATACGGATGACTATGAAGCACAATCTAGATCTGTTCGTGGACTGATTCGCAAACTAGCTAAATATCAGGAATATCTATTAAGAAATTCAAATTATGATACATCAATATTTGAACTTGGAGATGGTGTTGCTATCTCAGTAAAGAAGGTTTAGTATGCGTATTATTGGTAGAGTTTATAAAACACAAAATAAATATAGATTAATTGAAATAAAGACGTATAATCGAATTCTCTTTTTGCATTTTCAAAATAGTCAGTTTAATCAGTTTAAAAGATACTTATATCCAGGAACTTATATAGATTTAGATTATGATGATGAGAAAGGTTTTATTAAAAATGGAATTGCTGCCTATTTAGTAAACTATGTTCACCAAATCTACCGCATCAATTTGTTTCAAAAAATATTGTATTATGATAGAAAAGAACTTAATAGTTCATTAGCAGATTTCTTGAATAGCTTAGGAAATATTCTATTCTTAGATTTAGAAATGACAATGCCATCTTATAATTTTTCAGGGAAAGGGTATAAAATGGAGATTATCCAGGCAGGCTATGTATTAGTCAATGGACAAGGCAATGAAATCTGTCGTTATAATAACTATATTCAACCAAAGATTCATAAAGATATCAGTAATAGAACATTAGATTTTTTGAATTTGAGTAGAGAAGAGTTTCATCACAAGGCTATCCCGTATAGTGAATTTTATGATGAATTCAAAATGCTGATTTTAAAATATCAACCTAGTATTTTAATTTTTGGAAAGAATGATAAGCTAATTTTAAATGATTCTTTTGAAATACATAATGTAGAAAACTTGAGTGGTAGAATTAGATATGTGAATCTATGTAAATTGATTCAAACGTACTACCATTTAAAAAATGAACCAGGCTTATTTAAATTATATCAAACATATTATAAAAATGATGAAATTCAGGTTCATGATGCCTTTAATGATTCTTATGTAACTATGGCTGTATTTAATGCATTTAAAAGAGATGTAGAGCATAAGACAGATTTTTATTCAACAATCAAAGAAAAATTTTAAACCTTATTTATGCGTATAATAATATTAACAAATCATATTTCTTAGCATAAAATAAAAAAAACAAGGCTAGGTAAAACTATCTGGTTTTGTTTATCTACCTAATAATTCTACCTATTGCTTTGGCGGGCGTAAGGTAGTTTTTTCATATTTGTTGTGTAACAAAAAAATATATTTCACAATTTAGATTGAACATATCTCCTAGCATTACCAGGCACTTAAAGACCAATTTCATTTCATAATTCAATTCGTTTTACAAAGCTAATATTTCTAAGTTTTTGTGTTTTTGCTATATAATTATGCAAAAAGGAGTCACACACATGAAACTAAAAGAATTATTAAATCTTTGGCTAAATAAATATGCCAAACTTACTCTAAAGATAAGGAGCTTTAGTAAATATCAGGAGATTACTTTACTCCATATCAATCCCATACTAGGGAACTATGAATTAGAATCCATCACCCCAACACTCCTACAGGATTATGTCATTGACAAACTGAATTCGGGAAATCTTATTACACACAAAGCATTAGCTTCTAATACAGTATCTAGTATTGTGTCTGTATTAAACAAGCATTCCATCTTGCGATGAATTTGGATTTTATACTTAAAGATCCAACATCTACAATTAAATTACCCCCTTCAAAAGAAAAGGAAGTGAGTGCCTTAACTAGAGAAGAACAAAAGGTAGTAGAAGAATATTGTTTAAAGAGTAATAAGAATAACTATTTAGGTATTATCATTTGTCTTTATACAGGGATTAGATTAGGAGAACTTCTTGCATTGACTTGGGAGGATATAGACTTTAATAAAAAGTATTTATATATAAAAAAAACTTCCTATACACTTAGGAAAGATAGAAAGAAAGACTTCATAGTAGAATCCCCAAAAACCAAGAAATCCAATAGAGTTATTCCATTACCTGATAAACTTATCAACTTACTTACGATATATAGGAATAAATCTATATGTAAATTTATCATTCATACAAGAGGAAAAACAATGGTAGAAACTAGAAGCTATCAAAGAAGCTTTGAATCAATATTAAAGAAATGTAAAATCAAACATTATAATTTCCATTGTCTA
The DNA here is from genome assembly GCA_023663825.1 of Anaeroplasma bactoclasticum. Classification (GTDB taxonomy): domain Bacteria; phylum Bacillota_I; class Bacilli_A; order Acholeplasmatales; family Anaeroplasmataceae; genus Pelethenecus; species Pelethenecus bactoclasticus_A. Next base: position 21,157 of record JAMPGQ010000017.1, on the reverse strand, counting down.
AGGCATACCTTTGCCACTAGAGCTTTAGAACTAGGTATGGACATTAAGACATTATCTGAAATTCTAGGACATACCAATGTAGCTATAACTCTCAATAGATATGCCCATTCTTTACTTGAATATAAGATTCAAGAGATGAATAAAATAGTTCAAATTCTATAACAAATCAGGGGCTGTTAAGAAACTAAAAAGTTTCTAACGGCTTCTTTTTTGTGTGAAAGGCACCTTTTTGATACAATTAAAGTATCAGGAGGTGCTTTTTATGTCTTTTTTCACAATCTATCAAGACCAATTATTTCCTACCGCTGAACTAAGTCGAGGGGAAAGAGAAAAAATTGATTCTTTTCTACAGGTATTAGAAGAATCTGGTGTAGGTAAGATAATATACAAAGAAACAAATAAGGATAAGAGCTTAGGAGGTAGAAACTCCTATAACCCATATAGATTATTTGCTGCTATTATCTATGCCTTTTCAAAACACTCAGGTAGTTTAAGAAAAATTGAAGAAAGTATTAAATTTGATTTGAGATTTATCTACATCTTAAATCAAGAAACTCCATCCTATGTTACTATTTCTAAGTTTCTTAACAACGTAGTTGTTAAACACTTTGAAGCCATCTTTGCCGCTATCACTAAAACTATTCTTCTCAAATATAATCTCTGCATAGATGATTGTTTCATTGATGGTACTAAAATTGAAGCTAATGCTAATAAATATAAATTTGTTTATAAGCCTACTAAATTTAAAATAAAGCTTTTTGATAAGATTAAGAAATTACTTATACAATATTTCCCTATCTCTGATAATAAAAATACTTTCGTTTCTAAGGAAGTGGCTACCTATCTTTCTTTGGAGTTTATGTTAATTTGTCTTGGCTATAATATTAGAAAGCTATTCACTTTAATTGAAGGTAAAGCTAAAACTGACTGTTGGATTGCTCCTGCTGATTTGAAACCTGAATCTATTCCTGTTGTTGACTATGAAAAAATTCTTAAAAAGAAAAGAAAACTTGGTCCTAATGAATCTCTTCGTAAGTCCTATTACTTCATAAAAAGACCACCTATTAAGATAATAGATGGTTGTTTTAAATAATTTATGGTCTAATTTTATCATTTTTAGGAATATTTTGCAATAATTTCCTTGAAATACAATTACTTTCTTTCTAAAAAAGACCATAAATTATCTTAATAGGTGGATGAACAATAATTCAAAATAAAAAATTTAGGAGGCATCCAAATGAATTATGAAGAAATGACAATCGAAGAAATAACTCCTTTTGCGAAACAAGGGGACATGAATGCACAGCTATGGTTAGGCAAAAAATCCATAGGTGTAACATCTGATGAGGAAGCAATGTATTGGTTAAAACAAGCAGCCAATCAAGGTTCAGCAGAAGCACAAAATGAATTGGCTATGGAACTATTTAAAAAAGCAGAAGGAGAAAATGACGTTAAAATTGCATTGGAATGGCTAGAAAAATCTGCAAGACAAGGATATGTAGTGGCACAATGCAATCTAGGAGAGGCATATTCTGGACCAATAGAAGAAATAAAAGATTTATCTTTATCAAAGTATTGGTTTGAACAAGCTGCAAAGCAAGGGCATAAAGAATCAATTTATTCTTTAGGAATCATAGCTAGCGAAAATAATGATTATGCCACTGCTAAAGAATGTTATGAACAAGCTGCTAGTTTAAAAGAACGAAGAGCACTATATAATCTAGGGTGTTTTTACCAAGAAGGCTTAGGTGTTTCACAAAACTTGACAAAGGCAATGCAATATTTTAAGGAATCCGCAGATTTAGGTTTGAAAGAAGCCCAATATAATTTAGGAGTTATTTATGCAAATGGTCAAGGTTGTCCACAAGATTACCAAAAAGGAAAGTATTATTTTGAGCAAGCAGCTAATCAAGGACTAGCAGCAGCACAATCAGAGTTAGCTTCAATGTACGCAGCAGGACTAGGCTGTTCCCAAAATTACGATAAGGCATTATATTGCTTAAATCAAGCTTCGGAACAAAATTATGCTCCAGCAATATTTAAGTTGGGAGCGATGTATGAATTTGGATATGGAGTTTCTAAAGACCATCCAAAAGCATATTCCTATTATGAGGCTGCAGCAAATCTTGGGGATGCTGATGCACAAGAGGCAGTGGAAGCTTTTAAAAAAACTAGTACGCAACATTCTAAAAATGGTTGCTATGTTGCTACGTGTGTATATGGCTCTTATGATTGCCCACAAGTATGGACATTAAGAAGATATAGAGATAATACCTTAGGACAAACATGGTATGGAAGAACATTTATAAGACTATATTATGCAATAAGCCCAAAATTAGTTAAGGTATTTGGAAATAAAAGTTGGTTCCAAAAATATTGGAAAAAGAGATTGGATAAGAAAGTAAATAAACTACAGAGAAATGGTGTAGAAAATACTCCATATGAAGATTTGGATTGGAGAAAATAGATGTATTTAGATGAATCACAATTAAAACAACTTGCTGAAATTGCCAATAATGGCAATATAGAAATTCAAAATAATTTAGCTAGTGTCTATTTACATGGTATGTTTGGTGTTCCTCAAAATTATGTAATTGCTAAGTATTGGTTGGAGAAAGCTGCAATGAATGGAGTTGCTGAAGCACAGTATCATTTAGGAGTATTATATGATAATGGCTGGGGGTGTTCCCAAGATTATGATATGGCACGATATTGGTATGAAAAATCAGCTGCTCAAAATGATTCTGCCGCTCAATATAATTTAGGATATATGTACTACCATGGAAACGGAGTAGAGAAAAATTATTTAATTGCAGCTTCATGGTATGAAAAAGCAGCAAATCAAGGACATGCCTCAGCGCAAAATAATTTAGCTTTAATGTATTTCAAAGGTGAAGGAGTACCTATGGATGTTAATAAGGCCAAAATGTGGTGCACACGAGCTGCTAATCAAGGACATGCCAAAGCCAAAGTAGCATTAAATACAGTATTTAAGTCGACTAATAGTTCAACAACAACTTCTAAAAATGGCTGCTATGTTGCTACATGTGTATATGGTTCTTATGATTGTCCACAAGTATGGACGTTAAGAAGATATAGAGATAATACCTTAGGAAAAACATGGTATGGTAGAACATTTATAAAAATATATTATGCAATAAGTCCAAAATTAGTTAAGGTATTTGGAAATAAAAATTGGTTCCAAAGATATTGGAAAAAGAGATTAGATAAAAAAGTATCTAAGCTACAGAGAAATGGTGTGGAAAATACTCCATATGAAGATTATGATTGGAGAAAATAAAATATGATAAAATTATTTTATTCAAACGCGGAAAATTTTAAATATGTGGCAATATTTTCAAGTGGAAATGATGCATATCTTCAATGTCAAAATTTGATATATTTACATTTCAGAAATACTTATCTATATTATAACTCAAAAAAAGAATTGTTCTATGTTTTAGCTAATGGAACTATTGTAGGACCTTCTAAACCAACTATAGAAACTAAGCAATATTTAATCAATGTCCATCAAGAATTACTAAGTTGGATAGAAGAATCTTCATATGAACAATTAGAATTTGTTAATTTAAAGATTTTAATAAAAACAATAAAAAAAGATAAAGATTTAAAAGAAAATGATTGTTTGAATAATACTTATCGTAAAAAATCCAATTTCCGTAAAATAGGAGTGCATAAATGGTAATGAATCATGAATATTACATTAGAGGAAAAAAATTATTAGAGAGTGGAGATTTAGAGAATGCTTATCAAATTTTTCAATCTAATCAAGTAGATGTTTTATGCCTGTATGGATCATACATCTTATTATCTATGGGATTTTTGAAAGATTCTAATATAGAGGAACTTTTCTTTTCACGTTTTAATGAAATAGAAGGATTAGTGGAAAAAGATGATATAGAAGCCATATTTGTGTTAGGTGTTTGCTATGAGAGAGGTATAAAATATCCTATGGATTTCAATCGAGCAGAAAAGTTATATTTAAAAGCTTATGAAATGGGACATCACAGAGCAGGGTTTAACCTTGCAACACTCTATCAAAACTCACCAAATATAAATGATGTGGAAAAGGCTTTAAGAATTTATGAAGTTCTTGCAAAAGAAAATAATTCTGAAGCAATGGTTAACGCTGGATATATTTTCTTATTCTGCAAGAATATTCAAAATATTTATTTAGCAATAAAGTATTTTCAATCTGCAGTAAAATTTAATGATTCACTTGCAGAATATTATTTAGGACTAATATATTTGAATAAGGATTTTGGATATGAAAATGTCGATTTGGCTTTAGAATATCTGAATAAATCTATTTCAAAAGGTAATTTGGATGCAAAAGAACTTTTGGCTGATTATTACTTTAGCAATGAGTTAGAAAAGACTAAATCTTTTGTCATGTATAAAGAACTCGTTGAGGCAAAATATCTTCCTGCTTATTTTAGACTAGGAGTCTGTTATGAATTAGGCATAGGAGGAATTAAGAATATTGAACTTGCAAGAGAGTATTATAGCTTAGCATCTGAAAATGGCGATAAAAGAGCCATATTAAGATTGTTAAATATAGGAAATTAAAATGAGGAGGTGAGTAAAATGCCAACATGTAGTTCATGCGAATATTTCGGAGTTAAGAATGGAGTAGAATGGTGCTTTCATTATTTGAAAAATTGGAGTACTAACAGGAATCAAACTTCTTGCCAATTCTATAAAAGCAAGTGGTAATTCATAAAAAGGGGCTGTAAAACTCTGTTTTCTAAAACCTAGGTTTTTTTACAGCCCCTACATTATTATATGAGAGGTTAAAATATGAAAAATATAGTATTAAAAGTTATATTATCAATAGGCTTTATGGTTATAGGAGTATGTTTAATAACATCATGTGGTCATAAGCACACATATTCAGAAAGTTGGGAAAAGGATGCTACAGGACACTGGCATCAAGCTACCTGCAATCATAAGGAAGAAAAAACTGAAAAAGAAAACCATAGTTTTGGAGATTGGCTTACTAACAAAGCAGCAACTGAAACTACAACAGGCATTGAATCAAGAACTTGTTCTGTTTGTAAATATGAAGAAACTAGAACAATAGAGAAGCAAGTAAACGCACATACTTATTCAAAGGATTGGAGCAATGATTCTAGTCATCATTGGCATAAATCTACTTGTACGCATAAAGATTTAGTATCTGATAAAGGTGCTCATACATTTGATACAAATGAAATATGCACTACTTGTAAATATAAGAAAATTAATTGGGTTTTGGAAGAAATAGTTTCCAGTACAGGAAATGATTTGTATTTAAGTTCTTATAGTGTACTTACAGCTCAAATATCTCCGACTGATAAACCATGTGATGCAATAAAATGGGAAATTCTTTCTGGAACTGCAAGTCTCGAAGTTAGTAATGATGGAAGTTGTAAGATTACTCCAACCAAGAATACAAAAGAAAACGAGAAGATAGAAGTTGGTTGCACAGTATTATCGACAACAAAGAAAATTACTTTAATTGCTAAAACGGGTTCAGTCCGTATGATTGATCTTGAAACTGAAAATAATGGAATAATTAATATATTAAGTACAGATGCAGCTGTATATATAAATGGTTCAAGTATTATAACTGAGCAAGCTACAAATATTAAATCATATGCATTATCTTTATCTGTGAACTCTCGTACTAGTACGCTTAATATCTATATTACAAATGCTTCAGTATCTGCAATAGATAAGAATAGTATTATTAAATATTCAGGAAATCAAAAAATAAATCTGCATTTAAATAATGTTATTTTAAAAGCTAGTTCATGTGAATGTTCAGCATTAGACTGTACAACCCTGGAAATTTTTTCAAATGGATATTGTGAAATAGATGGTGCCGATTCCAAAAACTCAACCTCAATTGGAGGAAAGGCAATTCAATCCAATGATCTAATTATTAATGCAGAAGGAGTATTAAAGATTAAAGGCGGTAATGGTTTTGATGGAGCAAATGCTACATCTACAGGCTCCGCTGGAGGAAGCGGAACAACAGGTGGAACAGCAATTCATTCCATAAATGTCACCTTTAAAAAAATACCTTATGATACCACTTTATCTGTAATTGCTGGAAATGGTGGTAAAGGCGGTAATGGTGCTCAAGGGGCAACAAAGTCAGGCAAGGGAACTGCAGGCACTGGTGGTAGTGGTGGTAATGGTGCTGATAGTGGCTATTGTATTCAAGGAAGTAAAATAAACTTTGAAATGAATACAATTCAATCTGCCATTTTATTTGTAAGTGGTAATGGTGGAAATGGAGGAAATGGAGGAAATGGTGGAATAGGAGATCAAGCATTTCTAACACAACCATCTAATGGTGGAAACGGTGGTAATGGCGGAAATGGTGGAACTTCAAAGACTCCATTTAATAGCAATATTGTTCTTACAGGTGGAAAATTTGTGGAATTCCAAAGAGTTATAACCAATGATTTGGGATTTGGAGGAACAGGTGGCAATGGAGGCAATGGAGGTAATGTTGACAAAGATAATATCAATCCTGCTACTGGTGGAACAGGTGGTAATGGCGGAAATGGCGGAGATATAGAGGAAACTTATATTTTAGGACCAGCCAATACGAAATTTTCACTATGCTATTTTTCAACCAAATTAAAAAAAGAAACAATTGACAAAGGAACAGGCGGTGCTGCTGGTGGTACTACAGGAAATCATCAAGGAAATTATAATTCTGGAAGTAAAGGGTATGATGGTTTTGATGGAGAAAGAAAATTAATTTATATAATTGATATATCCGGAGAAGATGATGAAGCACATGCAGTTGATTAAAGAAATGAGGAATCCATTATGAATGCAAATAAATTGATAAGAAAAGCAAACAAAGGCCAAGCAATTGCTCAATATAAATTAGGATATATGTATTCAAATGGTAAAGGAGTAGAGCAATCATATGAACAGGCAGTCTGTTGGTTTAGAAAATCAGCAGAACAAGGAAATGCTTTAGCTCAGTGCAATTTAGGCTCTTGCTATTATTATGGGGAAGGAGTAGAGCAATCATATGAACAGGCAGTCTATTGGTATAAGAAAGCTGCGGATCAAGGAACTATAGGCGCACAATATAGTTTTGGAGTTTGTTATGCTAATGGAGAGGGAATAGAGCAAGATTTAAGTCAAGCAGTTTATTATTGTAGAAAAGCTGCAAAAAAGGTTATATTAATGCAATGTGCTCTTTAGGAGATTTTTATGTTGACGGAGAAGGAGGACATATAGATTATGAACTATGAACTAGGTCTTTATTGGTATAAAAAAGCGGCAAAAAAGTATAGTAGTGTAGCGCTATGTAAACTTGGTGATTTTTATAGTGAAGGAGTTGTAGTTCCTCAAAACTTATATGAAGGTTTTCGTATGTACAAGAAAACAATCTATCGGTATTGGAATTTCGAAGCTTATTATAAAATCGCTAATTGCTATTACAATGGATTAGGTGTGAGAAAAAATTTGAAAAAAGCGGCGATTAATTATAGAATTGCAGCTGAAGGGAATTATACTGAAGCTCAATTTATGTTTGGAAAATGCTTTTATTTGGAGCAAGGAAAACCAAAGGATTATGAACAAGCATATATATGGTTCAATCGTGCTGCAAAAGAAAAACATCCAGAGGCCTTATATTATTTGGGTTTATGTTATGAATTAGGACAGGGGACAACAAAAGACATAGCTTTAGCAACTAAATTATATAAGGAAGCATTGGATAGTGGTGTTTCTGCTTCAGCAGATAGATTAAAAGCATTAAATGTGGATATAGACATTAAAAATGAAGCAATGGAGAATTAGAATATGAAGGGATTAAAATTCATTTTAGTTTTGATAATATTTATATTATCTGCCACTTTAGTTACTTCTTGTGGAGAGAAAACTAATTCTCCATCACAAGATAACCATATATGTTCTTTTTCATCTACTTGGAGTAAGAATGACTCTAAGCATTGGAAAGAATGTAGTTGTGGTAAAAGAAGTGAAGAAGCTAATCATTCTTTTGGAGAATGGCAAGAAATAGAACAAGCAACCACTTCAAAAGAAGGACTAAAGGAACAAGATTGTTCTATATGTACTTATAAGAAACAAGAAAAAATAAATAAAGTAGAGCCTATCTATAGTTGGATAAGTATGGACTTACTCCAACCCAATATCATTATGGGTGGGACAAGCAGCATAGTGCTAGATGAAAATGGGAATAAAGTAGAATTTTCGAAACTTGTAGATCGTCAAATTGATATGTTGGCTCAAGAAATCATTAGTCGTCTAGAATATGTATATGGGGATACAAACAAGAACGAAACTTATGCAATAAAGGATAATCTTAATAATGTGACATTTACAACATATAACTCTATGAATGTATTTAGTGAAAGTCTTGATTCTTCAAAGGAATATCCTGTATATAGATATTTACCTTATCCTAGAGGTTCTAGCACTCATCCAAAAGAAGATCCTTATATTGAAGAAGGATATATAGAAATGCAAAATGGTGAAATGGTAGAATTTGATAGCAAAATACATTCACATTATATTACACTAAATGATAAAAGATATGCAGCTATATGTTCAGAAAATGTAGCAGGAAATTTCACTAGTGAAACTTCATTACAATATACTTTTGAAACTTTAGGTGCTCCAACTATATATCACAAAGAAATGAAATATACTTCTGATTTTTTGAGGATGTATCATGCGAAATTACTTACTTTTCAAAATGCCATCTATGGTACTCCAACTTGGAAATATGAGAAGAAAGGGAATATTCAATATTACTATGCTTTTAGTTATAATACGGATGAAAAAACAATGCCATGGAATTGGTCAGAAGCTTTTCGGAATGGTACAGTAAGTAATAAATTAAAAACATATATAGCTTATATTTTAGCAAATAGATTAAAATCTTATAATGAATTACCTTCAGAAGAAGAGATAATTAATGCAAAGTATACGGATTTATTAAAGTGTATAACATTTATAAATAACTATATCATAGATTATAAGGAAATAATTTTGAATGTAATTAGTAATCGTATTATTGGCACAAAAATATTTGAAAATGATATTTATTTGGGTAATCTAGGTGATGACATATTAAAAGCTTCATATTTGGCAGCTAGTTCATCTTATTATGAATATTGGTCAGGTAGACGTCATTACAATTGGGAAACTGGATTATATGATTTATATCAAGTTCCAGGTTGTGGAGGTCATAGTCTTGGATTTTCGAATATTTATGATGATTATTTAAATCATATGAACAAATTAGCAAATACTTCTTTTTCTGTTAATGATATGGCAAAAGTATATGATTATAAAGCATATGATGTAATAGTAAAGGGGATATTAAATCAGATTTCTAAGCAAACTGACTATTTATTTTGTAACTCTGTATCTTATGAACAAAAGTCCATAAGTTCTAGTATATCCTCAACATTAGATGAAACAGAAGTATATTTTTTCTTTAAATCAAAAACAACGAATGAAGTAAGAATTTGTTTAGATGTTCCTTTTACAACAGAAGTTAAATTAGTAGATAAAGATGGTAAAGAAGTATCTTTTACAAAAGAAAATTTAGATGGTAAATTAGCTTTAAAAATTAATGGAAGCAAACTACCTAATAGTAGTAATTTTAATAGTACTATATTAAATGATGTTCAAGGCTATGGTGCAACCTCTTCATTAGAAGAGAAACTGCAAGGATAAGATTATCTAAAACTTACCCTAAAAGGAGTAAATTCATTTACTTTAACTACAGAAGAGTATATTCAAACAAATTAAAATATGAAATTGATTGATAAAGATTTATGAATAAGGGATAGAAGCGAGTATTACTCTTCTAATATGTCTAAAGCTGATAGCTCGTTCTGTGTATCACAGGTATTCTAAACTAAAACTTAATACAAACAACTCAAGTCATTAGACATAAGATTTTCCTTATATTAATGACTTTTATATTTTCAATGATGCCTTATCTCTAAAACATTGTCCTTGCTTTTTTATTATGGTTTTGCTATAATGTAGCACGATTAATAGTAAGTTACGGAGGTAACATATGAGCGAAATAAATGATAAAGAAGTTGTTCAAAATCAATACAAAACCGCAACAAACCTGAATACGAGAAAATCTATTCATAATAAATATTCTGTTAATAAGCAAGGATTTGGAAATTGGATTACGTCTTATTATCATATAACTGAGGGAATGAGAGTATTAGAGCTTGGTTGTGGTACAGGAGATATGTGGAAAAACAATATAAGTCTTTTAAGTAAATGTTCAGAACTTGTACTTACAGATATTTCAGAAGGAATGATTGAAACTGCTCGTAATAAGATAGGAAATATACATAATGTGGCTTATCAAGTTGTTGATATTCAAGATATCCCTTTTGAATCAAATAGTTTTGATATAGTAATAGCAAATATGATGCTATACCATGTTCCAGATCTGAAAAAGGGATTATCTGAAGTGAAAAGAGTTCTAAAAGATGGAGGTAGTTTTTATTGTGCTACCTATGGTGAGCATGGTATTGTACACTACATTGCCAATTTACTAAAGCCATATGGAGTAGAAGAAAGAGTAAATAAGAATTTTACACTTCAAAATGGTAAGCAAATCCTTGAACAATATTTTATGTCAATAGAAATGCAGGAATATATTGATGCATTAGAGGTCACAAACATTGAAGATATGCTAGATTATATTGACTCACTTCCTAGTATAACGAGTATTAGTAATTTAAAAAGAGATGTCATAAGAAAAGTTTTAGGCCAAAACAAGGTTGATGGAATTTTGAAAGTTCCAAAGGAATATGGCATATTCATTTGTAAATAAATTTCAATGATGCTTAAGAATTTTATAAAGAAAAAATAGCACATGGCTTTGATACCATTACTTATAAATTAAATCTATAATGATAAAAACACTTATTCACTTTGGTTGAAAATTATTTAATGCTAGCCCTTAATGTTTTACTTTAAGTAATTTGTTAAGGGTATTTTTCATTTTTAAATTCTTGCTGAAATGTGTTTTAAGTTAATTTTTTTTATGCTTAATATTTAATATTGCTAGAGTCTATTTAAAAGATTTTGCAGATAAAATATAGAGGACTTATATAAGTTTTGCAGTCATCCATAGCTTGAAACGGTTGGATAGAAATACTCATAAAAGTATTGATGACACAAAAAAGTTTTGATAAATGTCTTGATTTATTTTTTGTAAGATGCTATAATGTGTTCGTAGATCCAGACGGGATTCCCTGAGCTGGCCGAATCCTAAGGATATCCTTAGGGCTTTTTTTGTGGGAGGTAATAAAAGGTGAATAAGGATTTTAAATCAAATGTTGAATACCTGGAGTTTTGCAACATTAAATTCAAAAAAACTGCTAATGTGATAAACTTTTTGAATACTAACGACATTAATCGCATAAAAAGATATTTCCCTTATTCTAAAAATGACTGGCCAAATATCAATTTTGAGCGTATAATTAAAAAAATACAATTTGATAGTTTTTTAAGAATTCAGTTGTTTAATCTTGTTTCCTCTATAGAAATAACTTTTAAATCTATTTTGACAAAAGCAATTTTTATGCTTTATAATAGCAAGTATCCCTATAATGAAGATAGTTTTTTTCAAAATATAAAGCATAAGAATGAATTTAAAAAGAAAATAGAAAATATAAAGCAAGCTTTTCGAAAGGCGCCAAATGATGTTTTCTTACAAAAATATTTCATTAAAAGTACTAGGGTTAGATTGCCAATTTCTGCCATTATTCAGAAACTAACTTTTGGCGAAACTATATATTTTTTTCGAACATTTTCATTAGACATTGAAAGAATAGTAATAAAAGAATTCAATCACACTAGTATTTCAACATTTTCATCAAATATAACATGTGCCAAAAATATCAGAAATGTTTGTTGTCATTTGGACATATTGAATAATAAAAAATATTCCACCAAACCTAATTTAACTAACGACCAAAAAATGAAAATTGGTTTTTCCTCTCTAAATCAGGATTTATTGTTTCTGCAACTATATAATTTGAAATTATTGTGTTTAAATAAAAAAGTATGGGGAGAGACTTTGAAGATGATTATTACTCAGATGACAAAAAATACAAAAGAGAAAACTCTTAAGCCATTGCAACAATTTGGATTTCCTAAAAATTGGATAGAATTATTAAAATAAATCATATTTTTTTAATATTAACATATATTAATAATGCAGTCCAGAAATAATATTTTCTGGCCGAACCTAAGGATATCCCTTAGGGAGGAGCTATGAAAAACCTAATGATAAATTGGGATTCATAGCTCCTTTTATATTGGTATGAATATATGTGCAGTAATCATAAAACGATGTAATCTTTTTATCTCTTTACTACAAGTGCTAAATAATAACCGAAATTAATCTTCAAAATATTAGAGCATTTTCAACCTATATTTTAAATAGCATACATAAACTTAAATGGTGATGGTATGAAAATAGGAATAATTGATAGTGGTAAGGGTGGTCTTGCTGTTGCTAAGCAAATTAAAAATAAGGAAGACCAACTGATTATATTTTTAGATCAAGGCTTTTTTCCTTATGGAAATAAACCTAAGGAGATTCTTTTAAAAAGAGCTTATTATCTTTCAAAATGCTTAATAGAACAGGGAGCAGAGCTCATCGTTCTTGCATGCAATACTCTTTCCATTTTGGCTTATTCGTTTTTAAAATACAATTTAAAAGTTCCTGTAATTGGAATATTTGATTATTTTATTCCTTATTTGACACCGAATCATACTTTGATAGGTTCTAATACAACAATCTCTTATGCAAAGGAAAACTATTCAGTGAATGTAATTGACGGAACAGATTTTATAGAAGCAATAGAAAAGAAGAAGGATATCAGTTTTTATTTAGATGAGCTAAAGAACTTAAAAACTGATCTTTTATTATTAGGCTGTACCCATTTTCTAGCAATACCACTAGAAGCTTATCCATTACCCACTTTAAATCAAATCCCTATGTTATTAGAGGACATAAAAAGAGCTAGAAAAATCTCTAGCCCTTAAGGTCTTGTATCAATCTGCATAAATACAGGTATTATAATTGGCTTTCTATCAGTTTTTGTATAAATCAAATGATTTAAAAATTCTGTTAAGCTATACTTTAAGGTATTGAAGTTCAATACCTTCATTTTTTTCATTTCAGTATTTAAAAATTTTGTGGCTTCTAATACAATGGACTTTGTTAATGCTTCACTATCCTTCATATAGATAAATCCACGAGAGACAACCTGAGGTTCAATTGGAATTTCTTTTTTAAATACATCTACTGTAATGACTAAAGAAAACATACCATCTTCGGACAAGTATTTTCTTTCTCTGATAATATTAGAAGAAATATCACCGATTCCTGTACCATCAATATAAACTTCACCAGAAGGTACTTTACCTGCAAGACGTGCACCCTCTTCACTAAATGCTACAACCTCACCATTTTCTAATACAAAAATGTTTTCTTTATTTACACCACATTCAATTGCGGTATTACCATGTACCTTTTGCATTCTATATTCTCCATGGATAGGTAAGAAGTACTTAGGCTTTATTAAGGAAAGCATAAGTTTTTGTTCTCCCATAGATGCATGACCTGAGGTATGCGTATCTGCAAGAGGAGAATGGGTAATAACATTTGCCCCATTCTTAAATAATAGGTTAATTGTTTTATTAACACCCTCTTGATTACCAGGGATTGGACTAGAAGAGAAGATGATTGTATCTCCAGGAATAAGCTTGATAGTTTTATGAGTTCCACTTGCAACTCTAGATAAGGCTGCTAAAGGCTCACCTTGGGATCCAGTACATAAGAAGCATAGCTCATGAGGTTTATATTTATGGATTTCAGAAGCTTCGATAATTGTACCCTTTGGTGGTTTGATATAACCAATCTGTTGTCCAATTTCAATCGCTTTTTCCATAGAACGTCCAAATATAGCAATATGTCTTTTAGATTCTACACAGGCTTCAATAATTTGTTCGATTCTAAACATATTAGAAGCAAATGTTGCAACAATGATTCTTTCTTCCACCTTAGAAAATAAATCCTTAATAGAAGCACCAATTTTTCTTTCAGATTCAGTAAATCCTTCTCTTAAAGAATTTGTAGAATCAGCAAGTAAGCATAGAACTCCTTTTTGTCCTAAAGTAGCAAGCTTTTCATATTCCGCAGCAGGACCAACAGGTGTAAAGTCAATTTTAAAATCACCTGTATGCATAATTACACCTAGGTTAGTTGTAAACACAATAGCATAAGCATCAGGAATAGAGTGGTTTAAACGAATAAAAGAAACCTCTACGCCTCTAAACTTATAAGTAAAATGGGATTTAAACTCTACAATTTGTACTTTTGACAAAAGGTCAGGATATTCACTCAACTTACTTTCAATTAAATCTACTGCAACTCCAGCAGCAAAAATCTTTGGAATCGAAACCTTTTTTAATAAAAACGGAATTCCTCCAATATGATCCTCATGCCCATGAGTAATAAAAAGACCCATGATTCTTTGTTGATTTTGTTCTAAATAGGTATAGTCAGGGATGACATAGTCTACGCCTAATAGGTGTTCATCAGGAAATAATATACCTGAATCTATGATGAAAATTTGGTTTAAATACTCAATACAGTACATATTTTTTCCAACTTCACCGAGTCCGCCCAAAGCAAAAATCCCCAGCTCATTTTTGGCAATAATCTTATCCATATATTTCCTCCATCGTAATTGATTTATTTTATTTTACACTATATTTTATAAAATGAAAAGAAAAAGTGTTAAAAAGTTTTAAGAAAATGCTTTTATTAGAATAGATTTTATAGTTATAGTATGGTATAATTTGTTGTGTTTTATGAAAAAGGAAGTGTTTATCTTATGAAAGCAAGTAAAATGTTAATTGCAACTCTAAAGGAAGCTCCACAGGAGGCAAAGATTGATTCTCACATCTTATTACTTCGGGCTGGAATGATTAAGGCTCAGGTGGCAGGAGTATATCAATTTTTACCTTTAGGTTTACGTGTTTTACATAAAATTGAAAATATCATAAGAGAAGAAATGGATGCTTCAGGAGCTATGGAAATCTTATGCTCAGCCTTACAGCCAAAGGAGCTTTGGGAGGAATCTGGGCGTTGGAGTAAGTATGGTCCTGAGCTTATGCGTTTAACAGATCGTCATGAGCGTGAGTTTTGTTTAGGACCAACTCATGAAGAGGTCTTTACTACTCTAGTCCGTGACATAGTAAAATCTAGTAAGAATCTACCTTTAAATATCTATCAGATTCAAACAAAGTATAGAGATGAAAGACGTCCTCGTTTTGGTTTAATGCGTGGTAGAGAATTCTTAATGAAGGATGCTTATACCTTTGATAAAGATGAAGAAGGATTAAATGTTTCTTATCAGAATATGTATGATACCTATTCTAAAATCTTTACTCGTTTAGGACTACATTATCAAGTTGTTTTAGCAGATACAGGAAATATTGGTGGCAATGGCTCTCATCAGTTCATGGCATTATCTGATATTGGAGAGTCTGAAATTGTTTACTGTGATGCCTGTGGGTATGCTGCAGATGTTGAAAAGGCTACAGCCAAGCTAGTTAAAGAACCTAAAGAAGAGGCATTACCTTTAGAAAAAGTACATACACCAAATCAAAGAACGATTGAAGAGATATCTAGCTTTTTAGGAGTAGATTCTAAGAAGACAGCTAAAACCTTAATCTATCATGATTATGTAAATGAAAAATTGGTTGCTGTAGTGGTAAGAGGAGATCGTGAGGTCAACGAAATCAAGCTAGTGAATGCTTTAAATTCTAACGAGAACTATTTAGAACTTGCTAGTGATGCAGAAATTGAAAGCTTGAAAAGTGTCCATGGCTTTGTTGGGCCAAAGGATTTACCTTGTGAGGTATATGTCGATGAAGAAGTTACAGAGTTATCTAATTTTGTCATTGGTGCCAATGAAAGAGACTATCATTATAAGAATGTAAATTATGGTAGAGACTTTACAGGTACTGTTTGTGATCTAAGAAAAAATATTGCTGGAGATTTATGTCCTGTCTGTGAAAAGCCTATGGGTCAAGAGCGTGGTATAGAGGTTGGACAAATCTTTAAGCTTCAAACAAAGTATAGCCAGCCTATGAACTGTGTTTATGTAAATGAAGAAGGAAAAAATGTTCCAATGGTTATGGGGTGTTATGGCATTGGTGTTTCAAGAACATTACAGTCTATTGTTGAACAATACCATGATGAATATGGTATTAAATGGCCTTTAAATGTAGCTCCTTATCATGCAGTCATTGTTCCAATTAACTTTAATGATGCAGATCAACAAGCCTTAAGCTTAAAAGCATATGATGCATTATGTAAAAAATCAGAGGTTATCTTAGACGACAGAAATGCAAAGCCTGGTTTTAAATTTAAGGATTGGGAGCTTATGGGTATTCCGTATATGATTATCTGTGGTAAAAGAAGTAATGAAGGTATTGTTGAATTAAAGAATAGAGCCACTTTAGAAAAACAGGAATTACCATTAGAGGAAGCTTTACAAATCATTTTAAAAGCTGTACAAGAAATATAAAAAGAAACAGGTGTTAAAATGAAGCTTATTTTAATATTTGGAGATTCTGCAGTTGGTAAGATGACAGTTGGACAAGAGCTTTGCAAGATTACAGATTTAAGATTGTTCCACAATCATATGTCTATTGAAATGGTATTAGAAGTATTTGGAAGCTTTCATCAAGAGGCAATTCTAAAATTAAGAAATGTCATTTTTGAAGAATTTGCTAAAACAGATAATTATGGCTTGGTATTCACATTTATGTGGGCATTTGAGGAACAAGAAGACTGGAAAATCGTCAAAGGAATTACAGATATTTTTGAACAACAAAATGCAGAAATATATTATGTGGAATTAGATGCTTCCTTAGAAGTTCGTTTAGAACGAAACAAAACAGAAAATCGTTTAAAGAACAAGGCTTCTAAACGAAATATTGAATTATCTGAATCGTACTTAATGAAGGATTACAAGAAGCATAGATGCATAAGCTATGAAAATGAACTTCCATTTAAAAACTTTATTAGAATAGATAATACAAATTTAGAACCTAATGTAGTTGCACAAATGATAAAAGGAAAGTTTTCTTTGTAATATAGATGAGTGATTTTCACTTGTCTATTTTTTTATTAGTAAATTTAAAAAAAGTATGATTTTATTTTTCCCAAACAGCTCCATTTCTCTTGCAATATAGATGTAACTAGAAGAAGTCTAAAACTATAGGCTTTATGTTGCAAGAGGGCTAACAAATCCTAGTAGAGTAGAAGTTAAGCTATAGAAATATAGCATAGCTTTTACAATCACTAAATTAGAGGTTTTTACCTCCTTGAGTAAATAGATTTATTTATTTCTTTTTTATAGATGATTCAACTTTGAATATTCCATATTTTACATTTTCTTTCTATTTTTAGGTATTTATTTCTAACATAAGGAAAGCATAAGAATATAATGCTAGAATATAAGAAAGCATTAAGAAATGGAGTAGAAATATGAAAACTAGATTAGCAGAAATTATAACGAAACGTGGACTAGAAAGAAAAAAGATAGCTGAAGATTTACAAATAGAAAGAAGAACTTTAGATAATTATATTAATGAAAATACTTTAATGAATAGTGATATTATAAAGAAAATGGCAGAATATTTGAATGTTTCAACAGACTATTTATTAGGTGTAGATCAAATAAGTGATGATTTTTTAAACGAAAAAGTAGATGCAATATGCAATGAATTGAAAGAAATCGTTTATCATTTAAATAAAAGATTTTAAGTAATTTTATAGAAAAAAATGAACCTTTTATCCTGTCGATATCATTAGGCAGGATTTTTCTTTTTAAAAAAAAGATGACAAAATGACAACTTAATGGTAAAATGAAAGTGTCAATTTTCGACAAATTTGAGAGGAGTAGTTTTATGTTTGTACTTTTTACAGATACAGATACCGACATCACTTTGGATATGGCAAAGGCTTTGGGGTATCAATTGATTAGTATGCCTTATAGTATTTCAGGTGAAGCTTTTTATCCTTGTGAGGATGAGGGATATGACTATAAGGAATACTACAATTTATTGAGGAAAGGGATTGTACCTAAGACTTTTGGCTTAAGCCCAGAGAAGTATAAGGCTTATTTTGAACCATTTTTAGTTCAAGGGAAGGATATCTTGTATGTTCATTTTTCTAAAGCAATGACAGGAACATTTAACGCAATGCATATAGCAATAGAGGAATTAAAGGAACTTTATCCGAATCAAACGATTTATACTGTTGATACAAAAGCTATCACAATAGGTAGTTACCCTTTACTTAGAGAAATAAGTGTCCTTTATAAGGAGAATAAAAGCATAGAAGAAATCATAAAATGGACTACAGTAGAAAGAGATCATTATGCAACATATTTTTACGCTGATGATTTAAAGTTCTTTAGTAAGAGTGGAAGAGTGAGTAATTTAGCAGCGATTATGGGCACTATTTTTGGAATTCATCCGATTATCAATATGAATGAACAAGGAATAATGCAAGCAGTAAATAAGGGAAGAGGAAGAGTCGGTAGTTTAAAGAAAATAGTAGATTATGTAGAAGAACTTGCAGATGATATTGAAAATCATCCTATTGTTATAGGTCATACTGATGCTATGGAAATGGCTAAGAAATTAGGAGAAATGCTAAAATCTCGTTTAAATAAAGATCTAGATATAGAATATATATTGGTAAATCCAACTGCAGGTGCACATTGTGGACCAGATACAGTAGGAATTAGCTTTCACGCAAAGCACAGGTGATAATCATGCTCGAAATTGTTGAGGTAAAAACTAGAAAACAAAGAAAAGACTTTGTTAATTTTCCATTAAAGCTTTATAAAAAAAATCCTTTTTTTGTTCCCCCTCTTTATGCGGATGAAATGAACTTATTTAAAAAGAATCATCTCTATAGTGATCAATCTAAATCTGTGTTTTATAATGCTTATTTAAATAAAAAAATGGTAGGAAGAATTTCAGGTATCTTACAATATGCAAGTAATGCCAAATGGAATCAAAAAAGAGTTCGTTTTACTCGCTTTGATTCTATTGATAATCAGGAGGTGGCAAATGCCTTGTTTCAGGCTATAGAGGCTTTTGCAAAGGAAAATCAAATGTCAGAGGTTGTAGGTCCACTAGGATATTCTGATTTAGAAAGAGAAGGACTATTAATTGAAGGCTTTGATGAGCTTTCCACCTTTGAGGAACAGTATAATTATTCCTATTATCAAAAGCTTATTGAATCATATGGATTTATAAAAGAGGTTGATTGGTTTGAGCGTAAATTATTTTATCCGAAAGAAATTGATGAGCGCATAGAAAAAATTAGTCTTCGTATGTTAGATAAATATGGTCTTCAATTAGCTCAAGTGAAAAATACAAAGGAGCTTCTAAAGCGCTATGCAGATAAACTATTTGCTTTGCTTGATTCAACATATACAGGACTATATCAAACAGTGCCCTGTACACCGAAGGTAAAGAAGAGCTTATTGAAGAGCTTTCGTTTAATTATTAACATTAAATATGCAGGAATCATCGTTGATAGCAAAGATAATGTTGTAGGTTTTGGGGTATGCTTTCCATCTATAGCAAAGGCAATTCAAAAATCGAAAGGACATCTAACTCCTTTAGCCATTTTAAGACTCTTACGTGCCATTCACAATCCTAAAATTATAGATTTAGCTTTGATTGGTATTTCTAAGGAATATCAAAACAAAGGAATCAATGGAATAATTTTAGTGCAGCTCTTAAAAATGCTGTCTAATAAAACTGTAGAATATGCAGAAACAAACTTAAACTTGGAAGATAATGTAAATATTCAAAATCAATGGAAGAACTTCGATAATGTATTACATAAAAAAAGACGTTCTTTTATCAAAAAAATAGGATGAAACTAGAAATATTCATTTTTTTCTTTAGTTTTTATCTTAATTTCTATATAATGTAATAAGGTGAGAAGAAATATGGAAAATAAAAGTTTAAATCAATTAGAAAAATTAGAACAGGAAAGAAGTACTATAAATAAAAAAAGCAAAATAGGATATATAGTCGCTTTTGGATTAATTGCTGTTGGTGTAGCCACATTCTTTTGGATTCCTTTCTTATTGTTTGTGTTTATGATTATAGGTATAATCATTATTGTAGTCACATCAATGCAAGTAAATAAGTTTAAGAAAAAATTTAAAGAGCTTGTTGTTACAAAGCTCATTAAAGATGAATTGGGTGTTGATGCCGTTTATAGAATGAATGACGGACTTTCTATTCAAGAGATTAATTCTTTAAAGGTGGCTAGTGCTCCAGATCGTTATCGTATGGAAGACTATATTTCATGTACCTACAACGGTGTACCATATGAGATGTGCGATTGTGTACTAGAAGAAAGGCATGAAACAACTGATGGCCAAGGACATACACAGACATCTTATCAAACTTATTTTAAGGGAAGAATTATTAAGATAGATTTCCAAAGAGATTTACCAATAGAGTTAAAGGTAGTTAATCATCCTGTTCAAGGCTTTCAATACAAACCTTTACTTTCTTTTGAAACAGAGGTAATAGATTTTAATAAAAGCTTTAAATGCTACGCCAATTCTAAGGAAGATGCCTTTTATATCTTAACTCCAGTTATGATTCAAAAGATGCTAGAGTTAGAAAGAATGTATAAGGGCGGCCTATATTATGTGTTTACAAAAGGAAATCTCTATATTTTGATTAATAATAGTGGTGATTCTTTAGAAGTAAGTGTATCTAAGCCTTTAGATGATAAGCAAATAAATCGGATTAAATCAGATATTTTAATTGGGGCTTCCATTATTAATGAATTCCATATGGATTCAGATAAATTTAATGTTGAACGATAAAAGACTTGAGATGCTTGTGAACATGGAAATGTGTTTCTAAGCATCTTTTATTTTGTTGAAATTTCAAATCCTAAAAAATGATTTAAAATAATTAATTAATTTGAGTTCCCCCAAAATGAAATAAGGGGGGTATAAAGAAGGAAAAATCCATG
>JAMPGQ010000016.1 GCA_023663825.1 Anaeroplasma bactoclasticum | reverse complement strand
TTTTATTATTTGATATTTTATTCTTTTTCTCCTATTGACATATTACCGGTATGCTTTGATATGTAGGCTTTCCTTATTCTTCAAAAAGATTTTTCTATAAACTATAACAAAATAAATGATGACAGATATTGCTGTAAGAGTCCAAGATACTGGATATAAAAGATAAAGAGATGGAATGGTTTTAAAATATGCAAAAACACTATATACCCAAACAATTCTAAATACACATGACCCAAAAATTAGAATGATTGTTGGGACGATGGTTTTCCCAAGTCCTCTTAAAGCAGCTATGGTTGCATCCATAAATGAAGAAATAAAATACGAGCACCCCATAACTACTAGTCTTTTCATTCCTGCTTCTACCACTTCTTTATCACTTGTAAATAAAGATAAGAATGGTTTCCCAAATAAAACAAAAAGGAATCCAAAAACAAGGCCTACAAAGCAAGAATAAAATAATCCAATAAAATAACATTTTAAAATATTGTTTTTCTTTCCTGCTCCATAGTTTTGAGCAATAAAGCTAGCTATTGCCATATAAAAGGCTGCCATTAAATCATAGACAAAGGCATCCACATTTGCAGCAGCTGAATTTCCTTCTACCATAATCGTATCAAAGCTATTTACACCAAATTGAATGAATAGATTTGCCATAGAAAAAATTGCATTTTGCATACCTGCTGGTAAGCCTAAGGATAAAATCTCTTTAGTTTCCTTTTTATATATTTTTAAAAGTTTAAATCTGAATTGATAAGGACGCTTTGTTCTTACTAGTGCTATGAGAATTAAAATAGCTGAGATATACTGTGAAATAATACTTGCTAAAGCGACTCCTACAACAGACAAGGAACAAACAATGACAAAGAAAAGATTTAAAGCAATGTTTATAACACCTGCTGAAGCTAAAAATATGAGTGGTCTTTTTGTATCTCCATCCGCACTTAATATGCCATTTCCATAATTGTATATAGCTAAAGCAGGTAAACCTGCAAAAACAATATACACATATAATACTGCTTCCTCTAATAATTCTGGTTTAGTATTTAAAAGCACAAGCATAGGACGCACTAATGCACTTCCTAAGCCAACTAACAATACACCTATAATCAAACAGACTAAAAAACCTGTATGTGTAATTCTTAAAACACGCGCCTCATCCTTAGAACCTAAAAATCTTGCAATTAGAGCATTTACACCACTACCAAGTCCAATTAATATTCCTGTAAAGAGGATGACATAGGTTGTGGTTGAACCAACGGATCCAAGCGCTTCCTTACTTCCAAACCTTCCTACTACTGCCACATCAGACATATTAAAAAGAACCTGTAATAAATTTGAAAGCATTAAAGGTAAGCTGAATATGAAAATTTTTTTAAATGGGGAACCTGTGGTTAAATCCTTTTGGTTCAAAGCTTTCTCTTTCGTCACAATTCTACACCTCTAACAACAAAAAGAATTATAGCACTTCTCATAGATAAGGTCAATATTATCTAAAGCTGATAAAAAAGAGCCGTCTATTTTCTTAGACGACTTATTTCTTATTTACTTCTTTGAATTAATTTCTTATATATCATTTCAACAAACCAAGGCTCATGAGAAACCTTTAAGGCATCTTCAAAGGTAAACCATTGAACACCTTTATTTTCCATTTCATTTATCATTAATTTTTCTTTCTCATCTGCTTCAGCTAAATATGTGATGTTAAAATGTAGATGACTAGGAACATATTCTCCTCTTCTTATATGACCATTCACATTTAAAGTTTCTAGGCTTAAAATATCATCACTAACAAGGCGAGCATATTTTACACCTGTCTCTTCTTCTAGTTCACGCAAAGCTACTTTTCGTAAATCCTCTATCCCATCAGCATGCCCACCTATCCATGACCAAGAATCATAAATCTTATGATAAACCATTAATACTTTTGTACGCTCCTTATTTACTGTCCAAATAGAGGCAGTAAAATGAGCAAGTTTATTTTCTCTTGATAGATAATTATCATTATTTTTCATATACTCTATCATCTGTTCTTTATCCTTTTTCTCTTGTTCATTTAAAGGTTTGTATTTCTTTATCTCTTCTAATAGGTTCATAGCCTTCATTTCCTTTTTCTAAATTTTATATAAATCATTCTAAAGAATCTTATATTATGACCATTATGGTAAGGTTATAATTTTTAACTTTTTTAAATCAGCATCATGTAGAGCAGAAAAAAAGTTTAAATACCTAATATAATCAAATCGTACCTCATATCTCATCAAAATTCACTTGCGTTTATAAGGATTGACTCTATAGTCTTAAATATTCTCTAATAAAATAAATATTATAATATCCTAAAAAAGGATAAATTCATATAAAGAATTGATTAAAATATATTATTCTATAGCTTCAAAATGAGTTTCTATATGGTTTTTTTCATCCAAAATAATTTTTTGATTTTGATATAACTCTTTTGCGATTAATAGAGATTCTTCTATATTTTCAGCATCAATAAAGATTTGTTTTTGTAAAATCTCCGTTATTTCTATTATATATTTAGCCATAATCATCTTCCTTTTTATGTATATTATAATTATACCTAGAATTCATAATTTTAAAAGGAAAATTTCATAATTTTTATAATGAGTTTTATAATATTCTAAAATTTTGTTTTCAAGTAAAAATAAAGCAATATCTTTAACGTTTTTTTATCAAAAATCTAATAAGATACCATTTTCTAAATCATGAATAGAATACATTGTATCTAAAACCTCAAAGGTCTCTTCTAAATTATTTTTTGCAGATTCCCACCCTTTGCCATCAGTAAACCATACAAATTTAAAGTTTTCTATATTTTGACTTTCTAAGGCAATATTTTTATAGCTTCTAGCTGTTTCATTTAACTTTGAACCACCTGAAGAATAAAAGTTACATTCTATAGCGTAGATAATATTATCTCTAACTAAAACAAAGTCAAAACGTTTCTTTGTTTTACCTTGATTGGAAATAGCCGAAAGATCTAATTGAAATTTATCTTCAATTTCAGATAAATACATTTCCTTAAAATAGGTTGTATCTCTTATAAATCCTGCTTGAACGATATATCTTTCAACTAGGTTCTCCATCAAATGTCCACCTCTGTTTTTTCTAGCATTAGAATTCAGACCTGTTTCTACACCTAAAACATAATCCACCAAATTGTTTACTAAATGCTTTTGCATTAAATCAAATAGACCTGTTTTTCTCATAAACATCTTATATTCTTCTTTAGTACATCCCATATAATCAAAAACAAATTTATAGGCACCTTCTTAATCCATACAAAAGATTTCCATCTCTCTTTTAGCTAGTAAAATAGGAATACATTTTAATATTTGAGGATAATTTACTAGTAAGGAATCAAATTCCTCTTCTATATTTGGTGATCCAATGAGGGAATTCATTATATTAAGTTCAACCTTTATAGAGTCTTTATTCTTAACAACAGTATCAAAATCGATATAATATTTATAATCAGCAATACTTTCTTTAAATTTACTTATCCATTGTTCAAAATTTCTTTTCATTTTTTTCTGCCTCATATCTTCTTTTAGAAAGCTCTAAATATTCTTCTTCATTTTCTATTCCAACAAAATTTCTGTTCATTCTAACAGCGGATATTCCTGTTGTTCCGCTTCCACAAAACGGATCTAAAATAAGATCCCTTTCATTTGTAGAAGCTAAAATAATACGGTCCATAAGCTTTAATGGCTTTTGTGTGGGATGAGATCCACACTTTTTCTCTGATTTGGATGCGGTAGAAAGTGCCCAAATTTCATCAGTTTCTCCAAAACTCCAAACATCCTTCATCTGCTTATTACCATTAGCTTCTTTCATTTGTTTGTAATTAAAGGTGTGTTTTCCTTTTTTACCTTTTTTGATTATTTTTCTTGCCCACAAAATAGTTTCAGTAGAATGGGTAAAAGCTCTGCACGCAAGATTCGGTGTTGGATTTGTCTTCTGCCATATAACATTATTAATAATACTAAAGCCTTCCATCTCTAATGCTACTCCAATAGCGTAAACACTATGAAGTGTAGCAGAAATCCAAATCGTTCCATTTTCTTTTAATATCCTTTTACATTTAGATATCCAAAGTCGGTGAAATTCTAGTTTTTGAAAGATATCTTTTGATGTATCCCATTTACCTTTATCTACTGAAACCTGCTTACCACCTTTACAACTAATTCCTCCACCAGATAAAAAGTATGGTGGATCTGCAAAAATCATATTAAAGGTATTAGGATAAAATTTATCCAATAATTCGAAGGTATCACCTTTTAAAAGAGTGAAGTTCTCTTTTTTATAAAATATATCTGTTTCCAATTCATTCCAATTCATATAATTATCCCTAATAGTTAGAAATCAATACTTCTTCTACATATCCCCTTCCTGTAGCCTTAGAATTTATCATTCTTTTTGCAGGAATCACTTGTATATGAAATTCAGAATATAGTTCGTGGATAAACTTTGTATTATGGTTGCTGAGTAAACACTTTACGCCTCGCTTGGTTAAAACTTTAAAGCATTCTGCTAATCTTTTTTGATCTTCTTTCGTAAAATCAAATTTTGAATAGGATGTAAAAGAGTCCTTATCCTCCCATGGATCATATGGTGGATCAAAATAAACAAAATCTCCTTCTTTAGCCGTCCTACATGCCTCAACAAAATCATCATTCAATATCGTTATTGAATTCTCGCTCATATATTTTTGAATGGCTAATAAATTATTTTTATCATATGTGTTTACTTTTTCTTTTTTACCAAAAGGGACATTAAAGAATCCTTTAGCATTTACTCTATATAAACCATTAAAACAAGCTTTATTTAAGTAGATAGTTCTAGCAGCTCTTTTCCATAAAGGCTCTATTTCATAACGTGGATTTTGATCCCACGCTCTAACGTCATAATAATACTTTTCTGAATGGTTCGATTCATGCTTATCTAATTCTTCTTTCATCAAAGAGCAGAGTTCTACATCCTGAAGGCATTTATATATGGCAAAAAGTTCTCGATTCACATCATTGATTACTGCATTCTTTGGCTCTACAGCCAAAAATACAGCCCCTCCTCCAATAAATGGTTCAAAATAAGTATTAAAGCTTTTAGGTAAAGCGGATAAAATTTTATCTAAGATTTGCCTTTTTCCGCCTGCCCACTTTACTATAGGTGATAATGTCATAGATACATCTCCAATCTTAATCTCAAAAACTAAACATTTCTATATCGTTTTTGATGCCTTTTTATTTACATATAACTTGATAAATTTAACCTTTTAAGGTTATATGGACGTAAGAGGTGATTTTTATGATCTACGCATATATTCGTGTATCAACAAAATATCAAAATATTGATAGACAATATGAAGAAATTAAAGCTTTAAATATAGAAGATAAGCTCATCTATATTGATAAAGAATCAGGAAAAGATTTTGATAGAACTAACTATCAAAAACTAATTAAAAAAATAAAAAAAGATGACCTATTAATAATAAAATCAATAGATCGACTTGGAAGAAATTATCAAATGATATTAGAGGAATGGGCTAGAATTACTAAAATTATAGGTGCAGATATTAAAGTACTTGATATGCCACTTCTTGATACTAGAATTGAAGGTAAAAATTTAGTTGGTAAGTTTATAAGTGATATTGTTCTTCAAGTACTTTCGTTTGTTGCAGAAAACGAAAGAATTAATATTAAGCAGCGTCAAGCTGAAGGAATTAAAATTGCAAAAGAAAAAGGTGTTAAGTTTGGTAGACCTAAAATTATCTTACCACCTAACACCAATAAAATATTAGATAAGTATATAAATAAAGAATTAACAAATATTGAAGCAGCTAAATTAATTAAAATATCTAGGGGGACTTTCTTTAGATTAGTAAAAGAAAGAAAGAAAGAAAGAAAAACAATGAATAGTAATCGTTAAATCGTGAGTAATCGTTATTTTGTACCACTAATCGTTAAATTGTCCCCCTAATCGTTAAATCGTGGTCGTGTTTTGCCTACGTTTAGTTCGTAAATTTTCACTTGAAGATATACTCAAAATAACAAAAATGAGCCAACACAGCCAAGATTTGCCAGAAATAATGCTAAATTCAAGCGTTTCAGCCCTATTTTGCAACAAAAAAAGTATTGACACCTTTCGTTAAGTGTATCAATACCTATCATTTCTAATGGTGCAGATAACGAGAGTCGAACTCGTACGGCATAACCACTACCGTCTGAAGATAGCGCGTCTACCAATTCCGCCATATCTGCAGATAAACCTCCCAAATCATTATATCATAATTTAAAAGTTTTCGTTATCAAAATAACTCTTTCTTTTCTGCCAAAGCTTAGTATCCTCTTCTGTGATCTCTCTAATCACTTTACAAGGATTACCACAAGCTACTACATTAGATGGGATATCTTTTGTTACAACTGAACCTGAACCTATGACAACATTAGATCCTATAGTAACCCCAGGATTAACTACTACATTTCCACCAAACCATACATTAGACCCAACACGGATGGGATATCCATACTCTAAATCTGTATTTCTAACCTCTGTAGCTATAGGATGACCTGCAGTATAAAAACAGCATCTAGGGGCAATAAAGACATGGTCTCCAAAAATAATAGGAGCGGCATCTAAAAATACACAGTCAAAGTTTGCATAAAAATGATCTCCAATATGAATGTTAAAGCCATAGTCCATTCTTATAGATGGCTCAATATAAAAATGTTCTTTTGTGGAACCAAATAGATTCTTTATAATATCTTTTCTCTTATCTATTTCGTCAGGTTGTGTCTGATTATACTCCATTGCTTTACGAACAGCATTTTTATGTAATTCTGGATCATTTAAGAAAGAATTATATAGAGCTCCTGCCACCATTCGTTTCATATTAGAGCCAAACTTGATTTCTGTATTTTGAACTACATAGTTAAAAATTTTAGATTGCAGATAAGGATAAGTTAACTCTTGTGGCATATAATCGCCAAAGCTTAAGCTTTCTATTTCATATTCTAGTTTTCCTAATTCTATAATTTCTGCATAAAAAATTGCACCAAAAGAAGAATTGAACGAACAATAACAAACGAACTTTATAGTAAACTTTTTAGCTCCTGTTTCTTCCATTAATTCTCTTTTAGCTGCAGTCAAAATGTCCTCATCTGGCTCTACATGACCTCCTGGGAGTTCATAAGTATTTCTATCCTTATGCTTACAAAATACAAAGGAATCCTTATATCTTGCAACAATAATAGCATATTTAATAAATTGATCTGTTTCATTATAAAACTTTACTTCCATATTCACCACTCACTTCTTTAAAATAACCTCATACTCATCTTCACTAGGATGAAATCCACCAACAACTTGATAACCATATTTCATATAAAAATGGAGTGCATCCTCATGAACTAAAGTTGAAGTCAATACAGTTTCAAAGCCTTGACTTTGCATTTGATTTTCCCAATGTTCTAATAATAAAGAACCTAAGCCTTGTCTTCTATATTCTTCTAGAATATAAAGCATATTTAAAAATGGAGTGTTATCCCAAAACAAATTATATCTTAACCAACCAATGATTTGATTATCTTGTTCAAGAATATAAATATATCCCTTCTCTATATTCTCTCTAAGTATATCATAAGATATATGGTTATCATTATCTACTAAAAATTCTGTGTCTTTTAAATTTGCAAGACGTATACTTCTCATTTCCTTACCTCATTTTGCAATATGGGCTGTAATAATTGTGTAGCTATAGGCATTATTTGTAAAAATTATTTTATCCCTCTTAGCATACCAATTCTTTCCTTGAAGAGTAGTGCCCATATCTGGATACTTTAAGAATTCTTTGCAATATGCAACTACATCGATATCCTTTAATGTTAGATTCTTCAAAATATGTTCTATTCCCATAAGGGTTGTATGAAGTTTTTCAATATTTTGAAGTAATTTATTCATATTCTTTGTACTCCTTTATTTGAGGCATAAAAGCACTCCTAAAAGAGCGCTTCTATAATTATAAACTTTCTTTTAAAATAGAACGAATGTCCTCAGGCTTTAAAACCTTATATCCACCATCCATTACTAAGGTACCTTTAACAATACCATCAAGCATTTCTTCAGTTACACCTAATTCTTTACTATGAAGGACAAGCTCAATCTCTTTCATCCAAGCTTCCATTAAAGTTAATCCTTCTAAAGCTACTGACTCATCTGTTTTGCCAGATGGATTTACATTCCATACATTACAAGCAAACTTTTTAAATTGATGTAAACCATCCTTTAAAATATATCTATAGTATGGTAAAGATACTGCAGATAAAGTCATACCATGAGTTGCGTTAGTATAAGCACCAATGGATTGTCCAATCATATGCACCATCCAATCAGTTGATTTTCCCTTGGCAACTAAAGTATTTAATGCCCATGTAGAAACCCACATAATATTACTTCTTGCCTCATAATCTGTTGGATTCTTTACTGCAATTCTACTAGAATGAATTAAGCTTCGCATTAATCCTTCCATAATATAATCTGATGCAGAATCATCTGTTCCAGAAAAGTATTGTTCCATAATATGAGACATAATATCAAAGATACCTGCAACCATTTGATACTGTGGAACAGTAAAAGTAAATTCAGGATTTAAAATAGAAAATTTAGGAAATACCATATCTCCAAACACGTGACCAATTTTCAACTTTTGAGTAGGATGTGTAATAACAGCACCACCATTCATTTCAGAGCCTGTTCCGACCATAGTTAAAATTGAACCAACAGGCACAACACGACAAGTAGGCTCCTCAAAGCGTAAGTAATACTTATCCCATGGATCCTCCTCACAATGAACAGAAACAGATACTGCCTTAGCATAGTCAATAACAGATCCTCCTCCAACTGCAAGTAATAAATCTGCATTACAAGCACGAGCCCTTTTTACACCTTCATATAACTTTTCTACTGTAGGATTTGGCATAACACCTGCATCCTCATAGACATTCTTTCCAGCCTCATGGAGAATCTTAACTACTCTATCATAAAGACCTGTTTTTATGATAGAACCTCCACCATAAATTAATAAAACATTGTTTCCGTACTTTTTTAATTCTGTTTTCAAATTATCTAATGCATCCTTACCAAAATAAAGCTTTGTAGGGTTAGAATATGTGAAATTACCTAACATAACAAATACCTCCTAAATAACACATCCATTGTATCATAATTTTTTTGGTTTTACTACTTTTTTATATTAGATTTTCCACAAAAAATAAAAATTAAAAAGCATCACATTAGGATGCCTTTTGTATTATGCACAACAACCACATTTTGTAGGAATAAAGGATAAAAGTGTATCAACTAATTCCTTATTACAAGTATATTGTTCTTCTGTCTTAGAGATTAACCCCACTTCACATAATATATTCAAATGAGATTTTAACTCAAAAGCATTCATATCCATACGCTCACATAAATTATCTAAACTTAATATTGGGTTATGGTAAAGCATTTTAACAATCTTTACTCTTGATCCATCTCCTAAGCTTGCAAAAAGCTTACTAGCTTCATCCTTATGCATAAATTTCACCTCTTTTCCTTATTTTACTATACTATTTGCGTATTAGTCTTAAAACTCAATTAATTAAATTTTAAATTGAACTATATCCCCATGATATATTTTGAGAATAATGACTTTTTACTATGAATCCAAATTTTGGAACAAATTAAAACTTGAAGGTATCTTATAGGATTCCTGGTTTGCCTCTTTTATCTTATCGTTAGGCTGTAAATGACCAATAAGAAACGGAGAATTAACATCATGATTTTTATTATTGTTCATTACAGATTTTTTGTTTCCATTCGCATAGCAGTAGGTACATAAATGTAGGCAAGAATTATATGTACCAATATCGTTAGATAAATAACAAGCACAATAGCCTTTTCTTGCCTGCATTTTTTGTTTGATTTTGAGTTTGGTATTTATGCTTCTTTCATAATCCTCTAACCTCATACATCCCTCTACATCAACGCCATAATCTTTTAACCATTTTTCTTTTGAGCATAATCTTAAATCCATATGATGTTCTTTTGCAATTTTAGAAAACTCTTTTGCAATATCTATTTTATCTTCATCAGAACAATCCTTTAATTCCGGATGATTTCTTTTTAATTTATCATATAAATCAACAAATCCGAATACGGATAATGTTGTATATCCTTCTAACTGTTGTGCAATATATTTGAAAGTTTCTATATGCCTTTTAACAGTATATTTTTCATTCAAAATAATAGGAGTATATCTAAAGCCTATAGCATTCTTTCCAACTTTTTTAGATAGGTATTTAAAATCTTCTATTACTTGAGCAATGGATGGAACATTAGGCTCTAAATCCTGTTCAAAGCCTGTTATAGAAACATACCAAAATTGACCAAATGGTTTTAATTCATCCAAATATGGAAACATAGGTCTAGGATTTTTCGTACAAAATCCAATAACATCTACAACTTCAGGATTTAATAAAAATTTAGTCACTAAGCTTGGATAGTATGGATTTCTTACATATACATACCCTTCTCTTAGACGATTCACAAACCATTTGGAATAAAAAGCTGGAATATCTGTTCTTTGTCCTGTATTTATTATCATAGTATCTCCATTAAACAATCACGAATCATTTCTTTTACGTTATCATAACTACACTTTAATAAAAACTCATCTATATCCATATATTTAATTTCTATAATTCGTTCTTCTTTGGAAATTAAATCTCCCTCCTCTTGAGTTTGGAAACAAACGGGATAGATTGTTTTTAAAACAGCTTTATTATGATGATTCATAAACTTAATTGTATATGGTATTCCTTCTTTCACGTAATTTTCACGGGTTATAATGACATTCGTTTCTTCATAGCATTCCCGTATAGCTGTTTCCATATGGGTTTCATTATTTTCTATATGGCCTTTAGGACAAGAGATTACTTCTTTACCATAAATTAATTCTCTAGTTGTAAGAATTTTGTTTTTACAAAAAACAATTGCCATTGCACTTTCTTCTTTTACCCATTCCTTCAAATGAATCCAAAATAGTTTTTTATCTCCTATGATTTTTTCGAAAATACCACCACAGGATTGAATTACTTTTTGAGAGGCAATATTATCTAAATCTGTAGTGAGTAAGAAATCCTTCATTCCAAAATCTAAACCAAGAAGTAATACTCGTTTTAAGGCTTCCTTAGCATAGCCTTTATTTCTTTCCCATGGAGCAATTCCGTAACCAATATGTCCGGCATTATTTAAGATAAAATCATTTGTGCCCATACGTAAATTAATGCCTCCTACGATTCTATCATCAGCATATATCAAATAATATCTTGCAAGAACAAAGCCTTTAGGTAGAGTCTCTATCTGCTTACACTTATCAAGTTCTTTTAAAAAATCAGCATACTTCAAATTATCGGGATTTAGACTATAAGGAATCCTTTCATTTCTACATTCAGTTTTATACCTTTTTTCAAATGCACAAAAGGCTTTTTCATCATCTTTTGATATTTCTTTAAGAAAAAGAATTTCTTTCTTCAAAGTCATGCCACCTCTTTTCTAAACCTTCATAATTACCAAATAAAATTAAATTTCGCTGCTTCACCATTATCAATTAATATGTCCTGAGCAGTCATAGATTGATTGATAACAGTGACAAAATAAGCCCACTGGGCAATCTCTTTTGCAGAAGCCCAGCGATTTAGAAGCGTTTCCTTTAAAACTTTTTCGTAAAGCTCTGGACTTTTTAAAATGTGTTCATTTAAATCTGTTACAACTCCACCAGGAGACAAGCTATTCGATGTGGCAAAATATTCAGCTAATCTCATAGCAACATTCTTCATATAGGCTACCATTCCACCCTTACTAGCTACATATTCTGGAAACTCCGCACCGGTTTGAGCACTAGCTGAGGCAATAAACAAAACACTTTTTATCTTAGCTTGGAATGCATATTTTTCAGTGATTCGCATAGTGCCCTTAAGATTCACATCAATATCATTTCCATTTTGAATACCTGCATTATTGATGAGGATTTCACAGTCCTTAATATCGGGAAGTTCTCCTTGGAAAATATCGGTCTGAACATGTGTATAATTGGAATGTAGAATTGTTTTTTGTTTTCTATCAAAACCTATGACCTGATGCCCTTTTTCTAAAAACAATTTGGCAATCTCAAATCCTATTCCGCTAGAAGAGCCTGTTACAATAACTTTCATATCTGTTGTTCTCCTTTTATATAATCAAAATAAGCTTCACCTACATGATTCTTTTTCCAATCCTTACATATAGCATATCCAAGAGGTGAAAAAATAACCTCACATAATAATTCTACAACCATGCCTGTTACTGCACAGGTAAAGCACTGCAAAATCGACCAACCAAAGAAAAAATGGCTTACAATTAATGCAAAAATGAAATTATCAACAAATTGTCCAATTGCAGTGGATATATAGCTTCTTCCAGCAAAGGCTCCAAAATTATCTTTTTTGAAAATTTTACCTAATGACCAGTTAGAAAATATATTCACTAATGCTGAACCTATAAACGCAATAGTACTTCCTAATAAAACATACCAAATACCACCAAAAGTATGATTTAAAGCCGTGTTGATTATACTTTCGCTTCCTTCAACATATGACTCTCCCCATACACCAGGGATTAAGCTTGCTAGATAAAATAGAAGGCACAAAAACAAATTCAAAATAGCTACTACTATTGTTACTTTTGTTGCCGCCTTAGGTCCAAAATGCTTGGTCATAATGTCCATAGTAAGAAATGCCAACCAAGAAAAAATAATCCCACAATCAAGTGCTAACCAGTCCACTGGTATATTTATGCTTTTATTTGCCAGTAAATTCATTGCGATTACAGAAAGAACAAATAAAGATAGCACAAGAGAAGGTATACTTCTAAGTAAGATTTTTAATTCCATTAGTTCTTGTTTAATTTTTTTTCTCATTTTATAATTCTCCTTGTTTTTTATTTAAAAGATGGTTTGGCAAGGAACATCTTTCCTTATAATTATACACAATTTTTATTTTTTTTCAAATGGATAAAACCACAAATATTTAAATCCCATATTAGAAAGCCATTATGTGTATGAATACCACATACATATGCAACTTCATCATCATATGCCATAAATATAGGAGAGCCACTTTGACCACCAACAGTTTCTCAAAGTCATAACTATATTGGTAAGTTGTCTTTTTCAATACTTTTTGACATTAAAATCCATGAATGTTACTCCATGGATTTTTTCTTTTTTATACCCCTCGTATTATTTTGGGAGGGAACTCAAATTTTTACTATTCTACTGCAACAACCTGCTCTTCTACTTCTTTTAAAATTTCTGGATTATTCTTTAAATATTCCTTCGTGTTTTCTCGTCCTTGAGCTATTTTAGTTCCTTTGTAGGAAAACCACGCACCTGACTTATTAATGATTTCATATTTTACTGCCAAATCCACAAGTTCCCCTAATCTAGAAATCCCTTGCCCATAGATAATCTCAACCTCTGCAGACTTAAATGGTGGGGCAACCTTGTTCTTTACAACCTTTACAGTAGTTCTGTTTCCTAAAACATTCGTACCATCCTTAATTGCTTCTCCTCTTCTAATATCTAAGCGTACAGAAGCATAGAACTTTAATGCACGACCACCAGTTGTTGTTTCAGGATTTCCAAACATAATCCCAACCTTCTCACGAATTTGGTTAATGAAAATAGCTACACAGTTCGTTTTATTTATAATCCCTGCAAGCTTACGCATTGCCTGAGACATTAGTCTTGCATGAAGACCGACATGAGAGTCTCCCATATCTCCGTTCAACTCGGCTTCTGGTACTAATGCTGCAACAGAATCAACAACCAAAATATCTACACTTCCAGATTTAATTAAAGCCTCTGCAATATCCAAAGCTTGTTCTCCATTATCTGGTTGAGATAAAATTAAATTTTCTATATCTACTCCAAGTGCTTTTGCATAAACAGGGTCTAAGGCATGTTCTGCATCTATAAAGGCTGCAAAACCACCATTCTTTTGTGCACTAGCTATTGCATGTAAAGCGAATGTTGTTTTTCCAGAAGACTCAGGACCATAAATTTCAATAATTCTTCCCTTTGGATAACCGCCAACACCCAAAGCTTTATCTAGGGCTATAGACCCACTAGGTATTGCTTCTATCTTGTGATCAGCTTCATCACCCAAACGCATAATGGATCCTTTCCCAAACTCCTTTTCTATTTTCTTTAAAGCTTCCTCTAAAGCTTGTTCACGACTTAATTCTGCCATAGTTCCTCCTAAATTGATTCAAAAATTATTTTTCTATTTTTCCATACGTATTCTATTCCAGAATATAAGGTTAAGGCAATAGAGATATACATTAAAACTAACCCCACAATTGCTACTACATAATGTATACCTGCAAAGAATAACACACAAATAGCTATCATTGTCTCAAAGGTTTTTACCTTGCCAGACCATCCTGCAGCAATAACTTCACCCTTTTGGGCAGCTATGAGGCGAACTCCTGATACTGTAAATTCTCTAAACACAATTATGCTTAATCCCCACATTGGGATAAGTTCTAGTTCTACACTACCAATTTTAACCATTTTTCCTTGCATAAATAATAATAAGAATGTCACCATAACTAAAATCTTATCAGCAAGAGGATCTGCAAATTTTCCAAATGTAGTAACCAAATTGTTCTTTCTTGCTATATAGCCATCTAAAAAATCTGTAAAGGATGCTAATGCAAAAATGATAAAATTAATAAAATTCGCATAGCTTACATCTAGAAAAAATACATTTTGTAGATAAGGTATATATGCAATAACAACCATAATAGGAATTGCAATTATTCTACCCATAGTTAGTTTGTTCGGTAAATTCATTTTCTAAACACCTCTATCCGTTATTATACCATAAAAGTACAAACTTTTTAATAAAAAAGAAAAAACTATCAAAAAAAAATATATAAAGAAAAAAACCTAGAATTCAAGCAATTTTTTCTAGGTTTTTATTTAAGTTTTAACTTTTTTTATAAAACTCCTCTTAATTATTTAAAATCGTATTAAATACACTTCCCACACTCGTTATGATAATGTCAATAACATAAAAACAACATTTATCTAGCGTTTTGGCTATCACAATAAAGACATTCTTACTTCCATCCACATAAAAGGCAGTATCATAGTCTATAGCTCCTGCCTCTGTTGAGGATTGTGCCATAGTGCTTCCTAACACAATAATTGCTAACAAGAAAACAGCAAGAAAGAAAAAAACACTTTTCTTTTTCATAGAAATCACCCATGACTATCATACCTAATTTCTATGTCAAAAAAACACACTCTATAGAACTATTTTAAAATTCCTTTATTTTGGACAGGATGAACCTGTCTCATAAGCCAATATTCTTGGCATCTACAATCCGTCTCATAAAATAAATTTGCTTGTAATTCAGCAACCTCTTTGTAATATGTAGTAAGATGAGAATCATAAAGCTCGATAATCTCTTTTTGTTTTTCTTTAGTTAAATAATTGCTTCCATATATTTCATTAATCGCATCAAAAATAATTTCAAAAAACTTCTTTTTAGAAATTTTAGTGGCTGCCTGCTTTTCATGATATTCTTCACCTTCTGAAAAAAAGCATCCACAATTTTTACAAATCCATTTATCATCAAAATCAAATAGAAAATATTTTTCATTTGAATGAACTTCACTTCTAGATAAATTTTTATTTCCACATAATGGACAACATACGTCTTTACTCATTTTACCATCCCTAACTGTAATGTTGTTTAAAATCCCATCTAGAAAGATTTTACCATAATTAGAAATATTTTTCCATATGAGAGTTATATATTTTTTAATATTATAAGAAATAAGATATGAAAATCTTGCAGAAATTTGTCGAAATTATTATGCTTTCCTTAATGCACGATTAATCCCCTCTGCAACTATACTTGATAAGATGTCCATAGCCAAATCTATATCCTTAGGAGTGACGAAATAATTATCCTCCATATCAATAAAAGAATCTATATCACTCACTGTAGGAATTCCAATAGCTAAAACATCTACTCCTAAGGTCTGTTTGGAAATTTCTCTTCTAAAATTATATATTCCAGAACCAGGATTAATGCCAGCTGTACTGATTTGAATGCTATTACACATTCTGCTTGCATCCCTACAAGCAAGGGCATCAATCACAATAACTAGACTTGGATGAAAATCATCCACAATTGCTTGAATGATATCTTTACTTTCCATACCTGTTTTGCCCATAACAGAAGGACATAATGCACTAATATTATATTGATCTGGATGATCTTCAAGATGACGATTTACTTCTATTTTATTAATGACAAGTGGCCCTAATGCATCAGGAGTAACAAAATCATTTCCTAATCCTACTACCAAAATATCACTTTTTTCTTTTAAATTAAGCTGTAATAAATAATCATATAAAGTTGTCTCTAATAACTTAACAATCTCTTTAGCTTTATAGTGATAATCTAGATGATCAATTGTATAATATATGCCTTCCTTTTTTTGAATTTTTTTTGCTAAGGCATGATCTACCTTTATTTTTTTGAAATGCATCCCCTGAATTACACGATCCACATCATATTTAAAATTTGTTTGCATTTGCTCTACTGCCATATCTGTTCTATTTTTCATACTTTCACCTATACATATTATCTATTTTTTTAAATTTAACTATGCATATTTTTATTTTTTTCTTGCATTCAATAAATTGAAATGGTATAATGTTTAATGCATTTGGTTGTCGGAGGTGAAATTATGGCAAACATTAAACAACAAATCAAACGTGTAAAGACAAATGAAAAAGCAAGACAAGCAAATATGGCTTTCAAATCATCATTAAAAACTGCTATGAAATCTGTACTAGCTGCTGTTCAAGCTAAGGATTTAGAAAAGGCTACAACTGCATTAGCCTATGCTTATAAGAAATTAGATAAGGCTCAAGCTAAGCATATCGTTCATAAAAACTATGTTGCTAGACATAAGTCAGAATTAGCTACTGCAGTAAATACATTAAAGTAATAAATTTTTCTAAATACTAAGAAAAAAAGACACTCTGGTGTCTTTTTTTGTTTCTTATTCTAAGTTCAACTTATGCTTCATTAAATAAATATCTAAAAAATATGCCCCTATACAAATGATAATGCTTTCAACTAGACTAATGGATAAATAAATGTTTGCCATTTGAATCATATTTTCTAGTTCTAAAATTGCAAAATCACCTACTGCTCCAACAATAAAGGATATTATGCTGGTCACAATTCCAATACCATAATTTAATACAATACAGAATACTACAGATAGAATACCTTTATTTTTAGGAAAAGCATGCCCAATTCCAATTCCTGTATATATCACAAATAGCGATTGTAAGAAAGAAAAGATAATGCAGAATATAAATAGAACTAAACTGCCCCCAAACAAATTAAAAAACTCGCTTACAGGTATGACCACTTCAAAAAATTGATTAATAAGATAAACGATAGCTTCCATAACTCTAAGATCAAAATATGCTATCATACAACAAAGAATTACAACTACTAAGGAAATTAATTCCATAAGAACATCTGCTAAAATTTGGGATAACAACAGTTGATGCTTAGTTACAGGTAAAGTATGTGTTAAATAGCCCTGGTCTCTAAACAATGCTTTTGTATATCGCATAATACAAATCACTAAAGTATAGACCATAAAAAGCACACAGCCTAAAATTAAGATACCATTAAACAATCCCCAAATCATACTTGCAAATACATTGCCTGAAAAATTGACTAGACTTATTATTCTTACCAAAATAGAAATAACAGGAAGTATGGCAAGCATAGGTAAAAATTTAAAGAATATCGCTTTAAAATCATATTTAAAAACCTTTAGAAACATCTAAATGCCTCCCTAAATGCATCATTAATACTGCCATTATTTTCAGCTCTAAGCTCGTCAGCATTACGATGCAATAGAATTTTTCCTTCATGAATAAATACAACATCATCTAAAATAGATTCAATATCATGTATTAAATGCGTGCAGATTAACAAAGAAGCGTTTGGATTTAAATTTGTAACAATCAAATTTAAAATCAAATCTCTAGCTGCTGGATCCACTCCTGCAATTGGTTCATCTAAAATATACAAATCAGTATTTCTACTCATTACTAGTATTAATTGAACCTTTTCCTTTGTTCCCTTAGAAAGATGCTTCATTTTCTCATTTGGATCAATATGTAATCTTTCTACAAGATCGAATGCCTTATTTGTATCAAAATCTTCATAAAAATCCTTAAACATCAAAATACAGTCTTTCACCTTCATATCTAAATCGAGATATGTCCGCTCAGGTAAAAAGGAAATATGCTTCTTTGATTCTACTCCAACAGGATATCCACAAACCTTTATCATTCCAGAATTCTTTTGTAATATCCCATTAATAATCTTAATTAATGTGGTTTTACCACTACCATTAGGTCCTAAAAGCCCAATAATCTTTCCAGCCTCAAGTTCCAAAGTGACTCCTCTTAAGGCTTCCTTTTGTCCATAGCGTTTCACTACGTCAACACATTCTAAAACCATTTCACTCATCCTCCTTTTTTAAAAGCTCTATTGCTTCCTTCTTCAAATATCCAATACTTTCCATTTGAGATAAAAATTCCCTACAATAGGCTTTTGCAAACTCTGGTTTCAATCTGTTTAAAATTTCTTCCTTATCAGTAATAAAATATCCATTGGTACTCTGTGCTTCTATTAACCCCTCGTCAGTTAAAATATCATAGACCTTAACAATTGTATTTGGATTAACTCCTAGCTGAAAAGCATATTCTCTAACTGAAGCAATTTTATCCTTTGGTTTATACTTTCCTAAAATTATATCTCTTTTGAAAAGCTCTATTACTTGTAAATAAATGGCCTTATCATTTCGCCATTCCACAGTATCACCCCCGCTGTTCTACTTAGATAGTACAACAAAACTATATTTTTGTCAATAGAAAAGGAGACAAATCGTCTCCATTATCTTAAAAAGTATAGTTCTAAACCTATATTTCCATCTATTTTCCCTGTTTTAATTTGGTAATCAAGAGTATCAAGCTGTTCTAAATGTCTTTCTATCGTCTCTAAAGAATGCTCCTTTGCGTTCTTTACCATATAATATGCTCTGCCTGAGGAAATATGAAATAATTCTGCCAAGGAAGCTTGATTCATTCCTGCTTTAATTAATATATTTACGTTATATAGCTCTTGAAATTTATTAATTAAAAGACTTATCAAACTAGATGCCTGCATACTTCTAAGTTTCATATCCTGATATCCTTTTAGCATAAGCTTTTTATTATTTGAAAGTACTGCATCAATTAAAGCGTAGACATTATCATCTAAGGGCTCAGGAATTAAAAGAGTTACATCTGCATTAGTAATTTTCTTTTCCTCTGCCTTATAGCATTCTAGTTG
Organism: Anaeroplasma bactoclasticum; assembly: GCA_023663825.1. Taxonomy (GTDB): domain Bacteria; phylum Bacillota_I; class Bacilli_A; order Acholeplasmatales; family Anaeroplasmataceae; genus Pelethenecus; species Pelethenecus bactoclasticus_A. Next base: position 16,921 of record JAMPGQ010000016.1, on the reverse strand, counting down.
GTCCATAAAGCTCCTTAGCTTTGAAAAGCTATCAGTATAGCTTACCAACAGCTTAATAGTATCCAATTCAATTTTGTATCCTTCTTCTTTAAACATTTGAATTGCATATTCTTCCAAATTGATATTTTTCGTTTTAGCTTCAAATACAGAAGAAAATCGTTTTAGCTTTTGATATTGCTCATTAGAAGCATCCACAGTCTCCATAAATACTAAAACCAATATGTTTGAACTATTTTGGTCATTCATAGCTTTTAATAAATCTAAGAAAGCATGATCACTTTTGGATAACAAGCTTTCAGCATTTCTTACAATGACAAATTTGGTATCATCAAATAAAGAAACTGTAGTAAGCTCATCAACAATAGCGTAGGTCCCCTCTTCCTCTGCATTATATAGGATTGGCTCAACCTCAAGGTCAAAGCCTTTTTTTATTTCTTCTAATTTAGCATCTACTACTAAATAGTCATCAGCTAGGATTATAAAATTTGCAGCCATCTCCTAGGTCACCTCGAGTCTTCATAAGACTATTATATCACACTCTCAATCGTTTTGAAAACATAACCATCATTTTTTAGTTGAATAATGATATCTTTTAAATCTACTGCATTATCCTTTGATACTGTATGCATTAAAAGAATCGCACCGTTATGGATACGGTTCATAACCTGTTTGTAGCTGTAGTGATCTCCATGGAAGACTTTCTGATGCCAGTCTACATACGCTAAAGACCAAAAGACAGAGGCGTAACCATTATCTTTTAAAAGTTTTAAGCTTCTTTCATCAAATTCTCCTCTTGGAGGACGAACATACTTTGACATATCTGAGCCTGTCTTCTCTTTAAAAGCATTCTCTAATTTCTTTATATCATTCAAAATCTCTTCATTTGAGGATTTTGTAAAATCTTTATGGGAATACGTATGATTTCCTATAATGTGTCCACCTTCAATCATTTCCATAACTAAGTCAGTGGCAGAATTTAAATAATGTCCTGTAATAAAAAAGATTGCCTTCGTACCCGTCTTTCTTAAAGCCTCTAAAATCATCTTAGTATGTCCGTTTTCATAGCCACAATCAAAGGTTAAATAAATATCCTTCGTATCTGGGCCAAGATATACTCCACCATTTTCTTTTAAAATTGCTTCATATTTACCAGCACTTGGTCTTGTGTTTCCTTTATTCACTAAACCAAAGCCATAGGCATGTCCTTTTATACCAACAAAGAGGAATAAACCTAAAAGAACCCCTAGAAAAATTTTTTTCATTCTTTCACCTCCTCTATCTTATTTTTCGACAAAAACTTTATATTTATGTTTAAATGGTTAAAATTAATTCCTAATAGTATTCCTATAGATATCATATAGATATAGAAAAATAAGATAATAAAGAAGGATAAAATACCATAAACAATCTTAAAATTTGAAAATAATTTTAAATAGATAATAAAACCAATCGTAAAGATAATAAAATAAATTGTTGTAAAAATAATCCCCTTATACAAACGTTTTATGTTATACGTTTTTAAACTAACCACCTGTACTACATACACAGTTAAAATAAATATGAATAACAACAAAACAATAGATAAAGTCATATAAAAATAGTTTAAAAGCATTATAATTTCACTGGCGAGAAGAGTAATAATATTTAAACCCAGCAAATAAAAAATCGTAATTCCAATTGCCAAAACTCTTTTGGAGATGCTGATTTGGTAGGAGGTATCTGTAATAAACTCAACAATTCCAATTAAATGATAATAAAGTGAGGAAGCAGAGTAGATACTCGTTATGACGAGTAATATAGAATACGATATATTATTTTGATAGTTGAAAAAATAGACAATTAATTCCTTTAATCTTCCATCCTCTATTGTATTCAAAATGAGTTCTTGAAATGAATTAGAAAAAAAACCTGAAATGATAATAAATAAAAAGAGAAAAGAGCCTCCATTCATAATGAGAGTAAAGGCAATAGCACTTGCAAGAGTCGGTATTTTTTTATCCATGATAAAATGATAGATACGTTGAATCATTTCTAAATCACCTAAGTATAGTATGCGTAAAAGTCATAAGGATATTAAAAAAGAATCCTTATTTGGATTCTTCTATGATTTCCTTTAAAAGTTTTTCTTCTTCTTTGGATAACATTCTATTCTTTAACAAATCTGGTCTTCTTAAATAGGTTTTTCTTAAAGATTCCTTCAATCGATATTCCCGGATCAGTTTATGATTTCCATTTACCAACACCTCAGGAACAGATACTCCCTTATATTCTAAAGGGCGTGTGTACTGTGGATATTCTAATAGTCCGTCAGAAAAGGAATCATCCTCACTGCTTTCCTTTCGGATAGCACTATCTAATAAACGAATCACACTATCACAAACCACTCCAGCTGCAAGCTCTCCACCAGTAAGAATATAATCTCCAATAGATATTTCATCATCGACATATCCTCGGATTCTTTCATCAAAGCCTTCATAATGCCCACATATCAAAACCAATTCTTCTTTAGAAGCTAATTTTTTAGCTATGGATTGCTTATATGGTCTTCCCTGAGGAGTCATTAAAATTTTATAGGAAGCATTAGTAGTATTCGCCTCAATTGCGCGATCTACAACATCACAAGCTAATACCATACCTGCACCACCACCATAAGGTGTATCATCTACATGATGATGCTTATCTAAAGAATAGTCTCTCATATCAACTAGTTCAACAGAACAGACTTGAGAAGAGATTGCTCTTTTTAAGATGGATTCTCCTAATATGCCTTCAAACATATTAGGAAATAATGTTAAAATCTTAATTTTCACGAATCAATCCCTCTATTTCCTGGATGATAATTTTATCTGTTACCTCTATGACAAACTCGTTGATAAAAGGGACATAATAATGCATATTGTTATAGGAAATATATAAATAATCACACTGTGGCATTTCTTTAATTTCTTCAACAACACCACGATAAGCGTTATCTTGATTATAAACCTCACACCCGACCAAATCACTATAATAATATTCATCTTCATCTAGTCCTTCTCTATCTTCTTCACTCACATAAATTTCATCTAGATGATATTTAGAAACAAGATTGATATCTTGCAAGCCTTTAAAGTTAACTAAAAGATATTTCCCAAACTCTGAAGCCTTTTCTACTTCAACAGGAAGATATTCTTTATTATGATAAATATAAAGTTTGCTTCCTTTAAAAAAACGATTAAAATCAGAGGTGACCTTAATCTTTAAATCTCCTTTGATTCCATGTGTCGTCATTATCTTTCCACAACGATAGTACTTCATAATCATCCTCCTCGTACCCTTCTTCATTATATCAAAATATTTCTTTTCAGTAAAGCATCTTCCCAAACTCTTGAAAGCTCATCAAGTGAAACCCTCGCATTTGCAGAGCTTGTAGAAGGTAGAGGTAAGGCTATATCCTTAAGCTGAGGATATGCCTTACAAAATAATGTGTAGGCTTTATTTCCATTTAAAAGAATCCTTTCTATACTTGAATCTTTTAGGATTTCTTCTATGTCTGTACAAACTACATTTTCAATACTTGCATCACTAGAATTCTTAATATCACAAAAGAAAACAACATCGTATAAAGCCAAATGATGCTTTAAAATAAAATCTGTTTTTCCTTGAATATCCATAGAATATGCATCTTCTTCATAAATTTTTGAAAGAACCTTCCAAAATCTATTTTGAGGATGCATATAATAAAATCCTCGCTCAACAGATGCAATAGAGGGTAAAGACCCTAAAATAAGAATATGAGACCACTGATTATAAACAGGGGAAAAGGGATGAACTTTTTTCAATTATAAAACCTTCTTTACTTCTTGTTTTAATATAGATAATAAATAACAGGAAACAGGTAAACTAGTATGTGCTTCTACATAACTCTTATACACTCCTAGTTGTCTTAAATACTCTTCACTGCTTGTATTTGATAGTTTATAATCGATGATGTCAATATGATCCCTATAAATACATAACAAGTCAATGATACCATGATAAGAATCAAAATAAAATTCATGTTCATGATAAGTTTTAGCATCCTTAATATTTTCAAACACAGTGGTAACTAAAACCTTTTGTAAGGCTTGCTTCATAAAATCATCCACTGGTAAAGCATTGATTTGAGGATTTTGAAAATCTAAAACCTCCAAGCATTCATGGAACTTTTTACCCAACTCAATAGCTCGTTTTAAATTAGAATCTGTAAGCTCAATAAGCTCTTTAGATATAGCTTTCTTTTCTTGGATTTCACTTACATATTGATCCTCTTGATAACTAATTGGCTTTCCTATAAGTTCTTTCACCTGATGCTTCATCATCAGGTACTTTAAAGATAAGCCTTGTTTTTCCATGTCTACAGGCTCATGATATTCTTTAAAAAATAGTTTTGTATATAAAAGCTGATTAAAGGAAGAAACACGTTCTAAAGATATAGGTTCTTCTACATCCAAATTTTTAGAAATTAAAATAATCTTTTCTCTTGTACGAGTTAACGCTACATAAAACAACCGTATCTTTTCAGAAAGATCAGCCTGCCTTATTTCATCCTCAACTAAGGATTTAATGATTGTATTACTATTCGTCTCATCTGAAAAAGGGATATAAAGTCCATAGGATGTAGATAGTCCAAAGTTTTCCTTCATATCTGCTTGATTGAATTTACTTCCAAGCATTGGAAAAATACAATATGGAAATTCTAATCCTTTCGATTTATGAATGGTCATCATATGAACACAATCCTTTGAATCCTCAGCCATTTTATATTTTAAGGCAATTTGATTTTCAAATATACTAGAAAAATATGCACAAGCTTCATTTATTCCCATTCCTGCAGAAGACATTGTCATAAACAGATTATGAATATATTCTAATACAACAATCGAACTATTTACTTCTCCAATAAAAGATAATTTCTCATAAATATTAAAATCTTCAATGATTCTAAAATAAATTTCTTCTAACGCTAAATTCTTAACATCTTTAGCAAGAGTATCCACTAAAGCCGTAAGCTCATTTTCTTTATGTTCCTTTAGCATTGCACAAAGCTCAGTATCATCATATTCAAACAAGAAGCTTCTTCCTACACTCACAAGTGCGTGCTCATAGGATTTATCTATTATGCCTTCATTATGATTTACAATACATAGAAAGATATTAGAAAATAATTTAGGTAAAATAGAATCATTTAAATCCACATCAGCTTCAATTGCCAAAGGTATACCCAAATACTCAAATACACGTTTAAAAGTGATGAAGCTTTTCGTTTTGTCCATAAGGATCGCAATATCAGAATACTCAAGAGGCTCAAATTTATCTTTCTTTAAACAAAGAGGACGCTGTTTCATTAATTGCTTTACTTTATTTCCACAAATAAAGGCTTCTACTTCCTCATCAGTAAATTCTTCTTGTCCATCATAAGTCAATATATTCATATGATAGTTTTCAACATTGGATTGTTTTTCATAATTTAGTTGTCCAAAACGCATCATATGCTCATCGGCATAATTGGCATCACCAACCTCTAATGACATTAGATTTGAGAATATCAGGTTGATATCCTCAACCACCTCTTTACGAGATCTAAAATTATACGTTAAATCTATTTTAATTCCATCCTCTAAATTAGTATACTTACTGTATTTGCTTTTAAATATATATGGATTCGCATTTCTAAAGCGATAAATAGATTGTTTAATATCTCCAACCATATAACAATTATGATTAGATATATAAGAAATAAAGGTCTCTTGAATATCTGAGGTATCCTGATATTCATCAATCAAAATCTCTGTAAAGCTGTTCTTGATTTCTTCTAATACTGCTGGTTTTGTTTTTACAAGTTGGATAGCCATCTTCGCAATATCCATATAGTCGAAGGTCATCAGTTCAAATTTATATGCATCTAGCTGATGCTTCAACTCTAAAGCAAGCTCTAAAATATATGTTACATCCTCTTTTATTGCATATAATTCACTTTTAGCTTCTTCTAAAAAAACATATTTAGAAAAATATTTCAATTTGATTTCTTTTAAAAGTTCTCCGCAAAGCGTCTTCTGTGATTTCACATACTCAGCAGATTTAGGATTAATTCTAGGTAAAGAAAGTAGTCGCAACCAAGAAGCAGCTTCATCATACGTTCTTAGTTTAGCTTCAGATAAAATCCGTTCTATCTCTAAAGCAAGCTTAAGACTTAAAGTATCTGTGTTTGCAGCATCAGCAAGCTTGGTCATCGCTTCATAGAATTCTTTCACACGACCTAACACAAGTCCCTCATATCTAGAAACTAAAGATTGTATAAAAGATTCATTATAATAGGTTGCTTCATAATTTTTACAGAATTCTTCTTCATCTACAATTAACTCTAGTTTACTCAAAATAGTTAAAATCATCTTTTTAACATTTTCATCATTTTGTTTAGTATATTTTGTTAAAAGACTAAAGAAACGTTTATCCTTTATCAAATAACGCTCTTCAAACATTTGGTCTAATAGTTCTTTTTTCTTAACCTCTAGTAAAGCCTGATCCATAATTGTAATATCTTTATCGACACCTAAATAAAAATAATATTTTTTTACTAAAGCTAGGCTATAGGCATCAAAGGTGGTGATAAAGGCACTATCAATTCTACTAGCTTGTTCGTTTAAATTATTTTCAATTAATTTCTTACGAATGCGCTCCTTCATCTCTTGTGCAGCAGCATTGGTGAAGGTTAAGACAAGAAAACTACAGATATCTTTACCATCTAGACAGTAGGTTAAAATACGTTCTGATAATACTGCGGTTTTACCTGAACCAGCACCAGCTGAAACAATACAATTACTTCCACGTTTATGAATTGCTTGATTTTGCATCTCAGTCCATGCCATTATCTTCACCTGTCTTTCCAAATGGTTTATAGGTTAGCTCCTTTAAATCCTCATAATCATAGAAACAAATATCCTTATATTTACAGAAGGTACAGGAAGCATTCTTACCATTAATTTTCTTTGGTTCAATAGGAAATACGCCCAGATGTATAGAGGCTGATGCCTGATCTAAAAGTCCTTCCACCATCGCTACAATCTCTTCCTGTTGTTTTTCCAAAAATACTTTAGAGTATCTTAAGAATCCATCCTTTCCCATTCCTAAGGATTTAATATATGTACTTTTTTGATAGGTTGGATCTAGCATAGATAAAAGTTCAGGTTTAGCTACGCTATAGCCCTCTAGCATAAATTTCTTAGCCATTTGCGTTTCTACATCTGATTTATTGTCAAAGATAACAATATTCACCTTTTGTAAATATAATCCTAAAATATGAAGCTTAAGACCTGCAAATAAAGGGTACTTAGATAGTAAATACATATAGGAAGGAAGCTGAAGATGAAAGCCATCTTCGATATTATCTAAGCTGACAATATCAGCTCCTGTCTTATAATCTACGATTGCTGCAAAGACTTCACCATCCTTGATGGTATACATCAATTTATCAATATAGCCTTCAAAGGTATAGTCATCCTTAACTATTTCTATATGTGCTTCTCGTTTTATTGATTTTAATTGACTCATCTCTTCATGACTACGATTAAAATCAATTATATTTCTTAAGACAGAGGCCATCTGGTCAAAAAAGAATTCATCCTTACCATCTGTCACATTTTCTGATTTATGGGTAAGCACTGCTTCTTCAAAGTTAAAATCTGAAGAGTAGCTATCCTCTAATACTGCATGCGAAAATGTTCCCATTCTTGCTGCCATCTGTGGTTTGAATTCATTTAATCCTAAAATCCTATCAGCAAAATACGAAAATGGACAAGCAAAATAAAGCTTCACATTAGAATAGGCAAGACGTAGTGGTTTCTTTTCAAAATACTTTTTCATTACCTCTATAGATACGGGTTTATATTTATGATTATAGGTTTTATATTTTGCATCCCCTATACCATAGCTTTCCAAATCCTCATGCCACTGTCCATACTTCAAATATAAGTCATATAACCCCACAAGTCGAAGTTCATCCTCTAACCTTGAATAACCAAAGGATACTTTAGGATTTTTTGTCACTTTAAGCTTCATATCCTCTATCAATAAAGATGGGGTAAAACTTTCTGTTTTAACATATCTTTTATAGGTTAACGTCAAATTGGAATTAGATGAAATCCAATTTTTTAAACGCATAAATTCTAATGCATTCTTTTCAAAGGAAGTGGACTGATTTAAAAGTGTCAAATCTGCATCATTTAAAAAGCCATCTTCTCTATGAATTTTAGGTGAATTTCCTAAATTAAAGCCTACATAAAATACATAATCTGCTTTAGAAAATAAAATAGTTTCACTTTTAAACTGCACTGCTTCTACATATCGTTTTTGTGGATAGGTTGTCTTTTTTAAAATTGCCTTTAAAAACTCAATGCATTCCTGAGGACTTTCTCCTATCAATTCATTATCATTTAAAATATCAATAAGAATAGGATATAAACTATTCTTAGAGTCTAGCTGTTCTATAATGGTTTGAAAAGAGGAATTAGTTTTGCAAAGCTCTAAAAACTTCTTAACAAAGGATGAAGACAAAAGATTTTTGTATCCTTCAAATTCAAAAGGAATTCCAAAGCTTTTGGAAAGACGTCTCAATAAAAACAAATATTCATGATCTGCATGAACTACATAAATATGCTCTAAAGCTATGCCCTTTCTTAAGAGTTCTTTGATTTGATTCATTACAAAAAGAGATTCCTCTAATATCGTTTTAAATTCATACACAAGAGGTGTATAGCTTTTATTCTCAGGATAAACCTCATAGACTTTTGTATATTGTTCAGCTAAATTTTTTAAACTCTGATATTCCTTAGTAGACTCTGGATCAATAAAGGTAAGTGGAAACTGCTTCAAGCGAAATAAAAATAAAGGATCCTCTATTAATAAATTCTCTTCCTTTAAATAATGTAAAACAGAAACAATACTATCTAGCTTTGGATTAGAATAGGTTTTATCTTCAATCAAAGTGACCGCATTTGCATATTCTAAACTCAAAGAATAGGAAAATCCATAATGTTTCATCAACCGAAAGATTGCGTTTGGCTTTAAAGAAAAAGTTAAACGACTCTTTAATTCTTTTTGCGTTAAAAAGATATAATTTTTAATGGTTGATGCTTCTTTTAAAATCTTTTCCTTCATAGAAGCATTACAAACTATAAATCCTTCTTCTAGCTCCATTGTCCTCACCTCTTCCTACATTTTACCTTTAAATCTAACATCATATATGTACAATTTGGAAAAAAGCTATATCTCTATAGCTTTCTTAAATATGTTTTTTCTTCATCAAAATCTATTAAATGTTCCTTGTATAAAGCACCATATGCTCTCTTAAAAGCCTTTCTAGACATCTGAAAAAACTTTTCTACTGCTTCACTACTTGACTTGGCAGTTAAAGGCATTACCCCATTATGCTCTTTTAAATAGGTTAATATAGTTTCTTTATCAGCATCCATAAGAAGCTCCTTATGTTCATTTAAGCTGCCATAAGCTTCTCCATCAAGCATTTTGGTGATGGTCACTGTGACCTCTTCTCCTAAACGATACTTTCCTCTAAACTGAGAAATCGGAACAAAAATATACACTAATTCCTTTGTGATTAAACCAATTCCCTTATCTGCAATACGTAGGACATATGCACACACCTGTTCTTTTTCTACATATCTAGTTTTACTATGTAATGCCAAAACATCAAATCGATTCACAGGCTTTGCAGCTAAAGAATTTTTCTTTATTTTAAGCTCACAAAAAATTAAATCATCTTCAATTGGCCACTCTTCCTCATCATACGGAAGATAATCCTTAGAGATTAAAATATCCTTGGGCGTATGATTATCTACAAAAACTCCGACACCATTAATACGATTTACCACACGTACAAAGTTTGGCTCTCCCATCATTAAATTTGGTGTAGCCATTGTTCCTGTTTTTCTATTTTCTTTATCCGTATAGATATAAGCATTCACCATTTGATTGATTTCTAATTCGTTTAACGCCTCGCGATAATGTAATAAAACTTCCTCACTTCCATCGGAAATCATATATCCCAAATCTGTTTTACGAAGAACCTTTAATTGGTTCATCACTCCTAATTCAATCAATTTCTATCCCCATCCTTATAATTTCTGTCAGTTTGTTTTAAATACATTTCCTTTTTATCATTAAAACTTATTTTCTTAGTCTTCTTTTCAATTCTTTTAATTAAGTCTTTTTCCTTTGTTGTTAGAGGCTTCATATAGATATCTCCTTTATCCCACGATATTCTAGCATTTTGATAATTCCCGCAATATTTGTTTCTGTTTCATATGTATCTGTAGTTCCTACATAGAAAAAAATTTCTAGGTAATATCTTTCAAAGGTATACAAGGTAAAGCATTTTACAACTGAATTTACCAAACGCACATTATAGGATTTTATTCTTTCTAACCGCAAAGAAAAATCTTTTTCTGGTAAAAGTTTTTTTGTAAAAAGAGATAATCTTTGAAAATAAAGGTTTTCTTTTCCTATTGTCATTAAAAAATCAGCTGTACCTTGTGTATAAATTTTTCCAGCATTCTGTTTTAAAAAAATTACACTTGGACGATGTCCTTTTAACATTCCACTGATTCTATACTGCATAATAATCTGTTTACGATTCATAATGCTTTCCACCTCTATCACATTATACCATTAAAGCTTTATTTTTACAATTTTTTAGACTAGATTGCAATAAAAAAGTTTGACAAGTGAATTGTTTTACGATATAATGAAAAAGCACTTGGTAGTTGGAGTAGTACTCAAGAGGCTCAAGAGGCTTCCCTGCTAAGGAAGTAGATCGGGTAACTGATGCATGGGTTCGAATCCCATCTGCTCCGCCATAAATAAAATATAAAAGCCAAAATACGTTGATATTAAAATATATTTTGGTTTTTTTCATTATTTGGCTAATTAAAAATCGTTCTAAAATCGTTCTTTAGTGTACGTCAAAAAATAACACCCATAAAAAGAGATAAGGATAACTAGGAATTTAAACACCTAATTATCCTTTTTTATTAGCCACCTATTAGCCATAAGGGAAATGAACTCACACTAACTTTTTTTAAAGCCTTTAAGCTTGGCGAATTGGTTTTCTTTAACGTTGTAAGCCTCAACGAGGCAACAAAAAAAGGAGCCTATATTAAAACTCCTAGTATTATTTAATTTTTACTTGAATTAATCCATATCATCGCATAGATTGTTATTGCTATAAATAACAATATAGCAGGGTATATTTTCCATAATAAAATCTTTGAAAAAATAAGAAAAAAGTACTAAATTTCATATAATTCAATAAGCAAAGCTCGAATTTATCTACTTGAATTAAAAAATGGGGGAACTCAAAATTTTAATCACTTCTTCTATTTGACATTTTTTTTATTTGTGATAATATAATTAATAAAAGATGGTGTAAGGTGGAAATACTGCTTAAAAGCGAGCGAGGCGCCATACGATCAATATGATTGGTGATTCCAGGAGGCCCCTCTGGATACACCATCTTTTTTATTTAGCATTTGGAAAGGCACTGACGACAGTATAGTAATTACTGTCTTTTTCTTTTTGAATTATAGTTTGCATAAATAATTCGAGATTATTAACACCTTTTCTAAATTTTATGTAAATAAAAAAACTCCCATCATTATGATAGGAGAAAATTGACTACCTAATTATATCCCATCATACAAGCATTAGCACCTTGTCCTTATTTGGATAGGTTGCTGACGGCCCCGAGCTTGTCTCTAATCATTCTTTTTATGGTGATTTCATTATACACTATTTTTTCAAGTCATTAGTCCATATTCGGAATTTTATTTTCAATAAACTCTATATCATCTTTGTTAAACTCATATTTTTTATATAATTGATTATCTATTTCTTTAATTGATAGATTCCAATTAATATCTGAATATTCAGTGAAATCTTGCATAGGCACGAATCTGTAAACTTTTTTTGTTGTATGCTGTGTTTGTTTTTGGATGCTTACAAGAGCTCTAAAAGTTTTTGTTTTTATATATTTTATTAAATTTTCTGCTTCAATTTGTGTTTCAAATGGCCCAATTTGCAAAAAAGTTTCAGTACACAAATCTCCAGGAAAACTTAGCACTGGTGTGCTAGGCACTTCACCGATTGCTCCACAGCCATAAGCTTCAGCAATAAAGACTTTAAATTTGTTTAATGCTTCATTTGTTTTAGGGATAGGATAATTTTTAGGTAAATATTTATACATCCTTTTCTGTTTTTCACCCAAACCAAGTATCCTATAACCATCATCAAATGGTTCATCTGAAAAATCAGGTAATCCATATTTTGATGCCATAAGCATCGTTTCTGCCTGTAAACCATATGGTTTACGAGCAGAAACGATTCCCATCAACATATTTGGGTTTGATTTGACAATTTTATTTTTTATAGAAATCAATCTAATGTCCCTAATAAAAATATCATCGCCTTCTGATAAATACCTTTTTGAATGAAATTTTCCATCCGATGTGAATGAAAAAACATCACATAAATCTTCACTATTTTTATCCCATAGAAAATAACAAACACCTCCCTTTATATCCACATTTTCAAAACAATCTCTAGAGTTTAAATGATCAAATAATCTAAGAATATGTTTATCCTTAATCATCATACTTCTAAAATCATCTAGTCCTTTTCCACCAGTCATCCAACGTGAAGGCATAATTAATGAAACATATTCATTTGTTATTTTTTTTGAAACTTCAACAAATCTATTATAAACTGGTGTTGCACTTGCCTGTGCTCCACCATCTAGTATTTGATATGGTGGATTACCGACTATTGCATTAAATTTCATTGGACTCTTGCCTCCTAAATTCCAAAAAACTGGATTCAATATTTTTTGAATAAATTGTGCTTGCTTATTTCTTAATTGCATTATCAAATCATCAAAGGAATGCATTTTAACTTTGCCATTTCTATACCCTAGTAATGTTCTTTTGGTTATAGACTTTGCCATTGGTGTTTTACATATAACAAAAATAGAATTAGAAATCACATAATCCCAAATAGATAGTTTTTCTTTAAAGGATAATTCTTTTTTCTCTGTTGAATCGCATTTATAACGATATAAACTATATGCTACATAAAGTGGATAGAGTCCCGTTTTAGAATTAATCTCCAAAACTTTTGATTCAAGATTGAACAAGACTGACTCTGTTTGTTTCCCTAGATTAATAAGTCTTGGTTCCTCAAGCTCATTAATAAATTTTTCATCAAAAAAGGAATATCCACCTAAAGTATTTCCTAGATGCATATTAACAACACGCCATGGTGTTAATACTGTTTCCTTATCTGGATTTTTAAATGTAGCAAATAATTTTGCTATCTTAATTATTCTTTCTTTTGGTTCTAGTTCATCTGCCGTCTTAGATATATACCTAATTCTTCTACTACAAGAAATGAACATATCTTTATCATAATACTTAGTAAATTTTTTGAAAACTTCCTTTGTTACATCTTTAGGCATAAACTCTTCCCAAGATAAGTCATCTACTAAGTCAACAAAGTTATCAATAGTGATTTCAGTATCAATGTCTCCATCCATACCATATACCAATAATGGCATTCTAATCGAAATTGCTCTTAAGATAGAGATAGCCTTTTGTCTATTTTCATTTTGCTCTTTTTTCTTTTTTAGAAGTTCTTTTTCTTCATCTGTTAATTCTTTCTTTGACTTTTTTTCGACTTTTTCTACTTTTTCATATTCTTCAGTTGTAAAGCCTTCTTTGTTGATTTCTATGTCTGTGATTTTTCCAGATACTTTTGATGCACCCACTACTTTCTTTAGCTTCTCAAATTCTTCAAGTGCAAAATTATCTAATTTAAGTAATTCATCGTTATATAATCGTGCATCATCAAAGCCATTTTTAACAACTCTTTCAGCATAAGCTTTTTTTAATTCTTGAAGCAACATTCCAACCTTAAATTCTTTCATGCTTGTTCCTTCAATAGAAATCACAGGGCAGAAATTTAAGAATAAGGCCAGTTGTTTTTCTGCGATTGGATTTTTTGATTTTGTTCTAGCAGATAATTGAACAGATTCAGCAATCATTTTTAAAGTTCTATCAGGAGCAAAATCAAACACATAGCAATTCTCTTTTATTTTTCCATTAATATTTGCAGGAGTTTGAACTCTAAATATTGTTTGTAAATATTGGGATGCTGCGGTTGAATAAGATCCTGCCAACATCAATACTGCTGTCCATTCTGGGACAGAAACACCTGTTGTTAATCTACCACATGATAAAGTGATGGTATAGGTGTTTTCTGGATGTTTTGTCATTGCATTTTTTACTGCTTGTAATGCATCACTTGTATTAATTTCTTCATCGCCATCTCCGGCAACATTTACAATGTTAAAATTAGAAAAAATATGATGTTTCTTTAAGAGGGTGCTTAATGCCTTTGCTTCTTTGACTCCAGGAACAATCCACAAAGTATGTCTAAAAAAATCTCTATATTCATCATTCGCAAATGGATAATTTGTTAAATTTGATTCTTTACATATCAAATCTAGAAAACTTACAATAGCTTTTTGGTGAACAAATTCTCCAACTTTTTCTTCAAGTGGGATTGCTTTACCATCCTTTAGAATATCACCTGTCCAAGTTCTAAAAAATTCTTTAAAATTAAATGCTTTATCTTCTATATCCATAAAGCCTGTGATATATTTTTCAAGATGGTACGTAAAGATATTCATTCTTGGCAATTCCTCATATGGGTTTGAGTCTCCAAAATGATTTAGATACCAATCTTGTTTAGCTTCTTGTTCCATAATATAATCCCATGTATAAATGCTTGCTTCTTCAAAATCAGTTAATAGGTTAAAAGGAGTTCCAGATAATTCTAAGACTTTAGGCTGATGATTTTTTTTATTATTCATTAATTCTTCAATAACTGCTTTTCCCAAACTGGTTTGTGTTCCTTCATGTGCTTCATCAATAACAATAAAGTCCCAAGAAATATCAAAGATTTCATTATTTTTATCAAACTTGCCACCCACAGCAGCAGAGCCTCTAAGATCTTGAATTGAAGCAAAATAAACAAATGGATTATTTGAACTTGCTAGTTTGTTTATTGATGATTCTCCATAAGTTTTAGAACCAAATTTATATTCTGCTTTGTCGCAAAATATTTTATTGAAGTCATCATACCAACCATCACTTACAACAGGTCTATGAGTGATAATAATAGTTGCTTTAAAGCCCATTTCTTTTGCAACTTGAAGTGCAGACAAAGTTTTTCCGAATCGCATTTTCGCATTCCACAGCATTCTATCAGAATCTTTAAATCTTTTAATTGTTTTCTTTATTGCTTCTGTTTGTTCTGGTCTAAATGTAATAGGATTCTTATTTGCTGTTATTTCTTGTCCATCTAAAGATTTCTTTTCATTTTTTACGCACTGGATTGCTCTTTTAGCTGTTTCTAAATCCACTATGAACCATTCATTTTGCTTTCTATTAGTATCAAAATATTTCATTTTGATATTTGAACGTTTTAAGACATCATGAACATGATGATCCCTAAAAGCAACAACTTGTCCTTTTTTCTTACTTGTAGAATCATTTACTTGATAAACTGCAATTTCAGTATGTAATAATTCATAAGCTATTCCTGCTGTTGAAGTGTATTCATCAATTCTCTTTCTAGCACAATAATTTAGCTCATGGCAATTAGGCAATAAATCCGTAAAGGATTTAGATGTATGAATAGTTGCATCACCTATTTTTAATGCTCCTTTATGAACTGTATCATTTATTCTAAAAATGTATATTAATTTGTAATCAAATGTATTATTAAACTTTTTTATGTTATTACTACTCATACAACTACCTCCGAATCAAATCCACAAATCTGGTCTTCTTGTCTTTTTCCCAGTCCATTACTAAACAATAAGTACCATTATGTAGTCGTATGTCATCTTTTTGGCAACCAAGGCATCCTGATCCCGTAATAGATTCTTCTCCAAATAAATTAGCTTGTGTTTGTTTTTTCAATTTACAACTATTTGGGATTACCATTCTTAATCCATCCATTTGCCAAATATTCCAACTGATTATAGTTGCGATTTCCATCATCTTTTCTTTTGATGGTAATTCATTAAATCTTTCCTTGTAATAATCTATAAATGTAAAGAATAAGTTTTGTCTTGCCAAAAAAACATTATCCCCTTGATAATCGTATCCATAAATATTTTGGTAACTCAATATAACACTTCTATACCATTCCTCATCTGAAGCTGCATTTTCACTTACTACTCTTAATTTTCTATCTAAAAGTCCAATTCGTTCTTTTATATCTATTGCTTGGCCAGTAACAGTATCATATCTACTAACAAGATATGGAGCTTCCCCACATGTGATTTCTAGCCTTGTATCTTTGATATAACTTTCCCATGTCTTATCATTCTGAAAAAGGACTTCTGGAGTACTAGACCATTCATTGTTTGTTTCAATATTAAAAGCATTTGGATAATGAAACCATTCCTCATCAATCAAGTTGTTTTGGCGATTACATATCCAAGATGGGGTAAAAACCTCTGCTGCATCTTTACTTCTTTTTTGTTGTTCTTTTTTCGTTTTTTGACTTCTAGGTTTTATAATAAAAGAGCTTTTACCCATAATATTATCAGAAGTGATATAATCATCGAAATATAATCCCTTGATTTCGTAATTATCTGAACACCATTTTATGTTCTTATTAGATGTTCTATCTATTAGGAGAATAGATAATATTTCATTATTTTCTTTTAGAAAACTATTCTCATCGTATGCCATATTATCTCCATCCCCTAAAAAAGACCACCTATTAAAGTAATAGATGGTCTTTTTTAGAAGGAAAAAGTTTG
>JAMPGQ010000015.1 GCA_023663825.1 Anaeroplasma bactoclasticum | reverse complement strand
CTAAATTAGAGGTTTTTACTTCTAGAGGAATAAATTTATTTATTTCTTTTGTTCATCGAATCATACTGATAAGAAAAACTCATTTTGTGATATTGTAAAGAGATTTTAAGATATTTGAAATCTCTTTTTTTTGTTCAACAGAACAGTTATCTCTAATCTTATTAATACAATCTTCAAAATCATCTATTGAATCTTTTATCATTTCATTTGTTACAACATTAAATTCTTCTTTTGAAGATACCAATACAACATCCTTATCTAGAAGATAATCAACGGGAACTTTAAATATGTTAGATAATTCGATTAATTGATTTATAGAAGGCTCGCTTCTTCCAATTTCCCAACTTGATATTACATATTGTTTCACATTTAATTTATCAGCTAATTCTATTTGATTTAAATTATTCCTTATTCTTAGTTTTTTTAATGAATCTTTAAATGCCATATGATATTCCCCTTTTTTTATATGTATTATAATATGAAAATGTAATAAATGCAAGTTATTCCCTTTTTATGCAAATATCACTTGAAAACATTTATTACATATGGTAATATAAATATGCAAATATTACATATCGCGTAAAAAATACCTAGTTGGAGTTGAAAATTTACGAGGAGGATTATTATTGTGGGATGGAGTATTTATTTAATAGACCCTGTCACCAAAGAAACTATTAAATTGCCATTTAAACACCAAATGTTTGGTAGTAATTATTGTATAGGCGGAACAGAAGAATTGTGGCTATCAGTTACATATAATTATAGTAGAGTATATGAGTCAAAAACAAACGGATTATCATTGGATTATCTTAATGGCAAGTTTGCTTACCAAACATTCGAATTTCTTGAAAATTTAATTCATTTACTTTCTGATGATGTTTCAAATGATTATTGGGAATCTACAGAAGGAAATGCTAAAAGGGCAGTATATCATTTATTAGCCTTTGCAAGAATGCGCCCTGATGGAGTTTGGAAAGTGTGTTAAAAAGGATTAATTTAGTGTGACAGCCTGTTGCACTATTTAGAGGAGGTCTTTATGAGAAAATTAGCGGCACCAAAAATCGATAGATTTAAACATTATAATTATAAGTCAATCATTGTAGATCAAAAGACAATAGCAATATTGGATGATATGTTTGATTGTTTAATTAGCAATATCAAGCAGGCTTCAAAAGGCGAAGACTATTATTTTAGCTTCTATTATGAGGCAAAAAAAGGCAGTATAAAAGATTTTTATAGTTATGAGGAATGTGTTGATTATTATGAGATTTCAACTTATGAGGAATATCAAAAGCTTTGGGAAGAAGAATATCCTAAAGAAAGCTATTGGTATTATTTTGAATTTAGAAAAGTGATTTACAATAATAAAAAGTATTATATAATCGCAATCAACAATCATATCATTTTAAATGTGGATCCACTAAACGCTAGAGGATGGGAAGAAAATAAAGAAGAACTTGTAAGCTTTACATATGAAATTGTTAAAGATTTTGTAAGGCTTGCAAAAGAAACAGACTATAATGACTATGTTCAAACCAATTTAGATTATGAATTGCGTGAAGGAATATTATTATTAAAGGATTTTTGGGAAATCGAGCCAGAACAAAAGAAAAATTATTTTTCCCAATTATCTAGCATTGATATTCATGATTTTATCAAAAGAGCAAAGTCCCAATCAAACGAACAATTATCTTTAATCAAAGATATGACTTCAAGCAAATATTATGAAATCTGTAAATTAGCCTATAACGCAATAGGAAAAGGTGATAATAATATCACTCCTAAAGAATTGTTTTATAAAAATGCAGACGGTAGAGATCAAGGATTGTGTAAAATAGATGAACATTCTTTAGAAGCCTTTAATAATTGGTATAAAGAAAGTAAGCATCATTTTGATCATACATTTGAAATTTTGCCAGGGCGTTCATTTTATCGTGCAGATTTATACATTATAGATAAAGATGATGGCTATTATCTTGGATTATCAGGAAATAATTTTTGGACATGCTTAGATGTCATTAAAATTTATATGGCACTGATAAAAAATAATATTCCTGTAATTTTATATGATGTTGAACTAATTACCAAAAGATTAGTAGGTGATTCTTATTTAGCTATTATTTCTAAAGGGAAAACAACTTATGGATATCACAATGTTTTAGGATATTCTTTAATTGACAGCCTGGAACTTCCAGAAGAAAAGAGGAATTTATATATTGAAAAAACAATTTGGGAAGAGCTGCCAAAAATAGAATTAAGAAAGCAAAAATGTAGTACAAGATAAAATTATGGTATATAAGAAATTTCTTAACTATGAAATGACAATTCAAATGAAATCAATGCAATCGCATTAACAACAAAACTATTTTGTGCAGGCATTGACAACGTGCACAAAAAATGATAAAATTTGAGCAAGAGGTGTTAATATGCACAAATTACCAATTCAGTATAATTATGATGATGTTGATATTTTAAAAGCATTATCTAAAGCTAATAATAAATTAGGTGAATTAAATGGCTTAATAAGACTTTTACCTAATCCTCATATTATTCTGAATGCAGTTACATTGGGTGAGGCTAAAGAGTCAAGCGAAATTGAAAACATTGTTACAACGTTTGATGAAATTTTTAAAGAAATCACTTTAAAAACGAATAATGCTAATTCAAAAGAAGTTGTTGGTTATAGGCAGGCTATTTTAACTGGATACTCAAATTTATTAGATAAGGGATATATATCTACGAATATGATAGTTGATATTCACTCTATAATAGAACCAAATGTTGGCGGTATTAGAAAAATTCCAGGCACGGTAATTTTAAATACTAAGACAAAAGAGGTTTTGCATACTCCTCCACAAGGGGAATCTGAAATCAGAGATTATATGAGTAATTTAGAAAGATATATAAATTATCCGGAATTAGAGGATGTGGATCCTATCATTAAAATGGCTATGATACATTATCAGTTTGAATCCATTCATCCTTTTCATGATGGAAATGGTAGAACAGGAAGAATATTAAATGTATTGTATTTAGTATTAGAAAAAAAATTAAACTTGCCAATTTTATATTTAAGTAAATATATCAATCAGACAAAATCCACTTACTATGAATGCTTATATAATATGAGACTAAATGATAAATATATTAAAGATTATTTATTGTATATGATCAAGGGTGTTGAAGAAATGAGCCAATTCACTATTGAATTTATTGAAAGTTTTAAAAATTTAATGGAAAAGGCTAGTATTTTAATTCGGGATAAATGTCCTAAATTGTATTCTATGGAATTGATAAATTATTTGTTTTATGATTTCTATACTAAGAATGAGTATTTAAGGAATAATTTAAATATAACAAGAAATACTGCCTCTAAATATTTACATGAACTTGTAGATGCCGGTTTTTTAATTGAAGAGAAAGTAGGAAAGGAAAAAATATATAAAAATACTTTCTTATATGAATTGATGTCTAAGTGGTAAATAAGATTTATAATTACATTGTTAAGTCGAGATGTATACAACAAATTAGTAAAAGAAGTGGTAATTAATAATACAGGGAAAAGGAAATATGATGTACATATCAAGTATAATTTTAAAAAATAAATCACTATGGCTTAAAAAACGTCTCAAGTATTGGACTTTAATTTACTACAAAAAGAGAATTCATCTCTCTGTTTGTGGTTTTTTATTTAAAATTAAATAAACGGGGCGTAAATCAAAAATGCCCCAAAAATTTGAATTTTGTATTGATTTATTATTGTTTTTTTGCTAAAATCAAATAAACGGGGCGTAAATCAAAAATGCCCCAAAAATTTGAAAATGGTGATGCCAATGAAAATGCATGAATTACAAATGATAAATAATTATATTTATATGAGAAATGTTATTAATGAGGATGAATTCAAAAAATTCTTTTTTGAGTTATTTCCTAATAGAAATGAAAGGTATTATAATTATTACTTGTTGGATATGTATAGACATAATGTTTTATATAAATATGGAACAAAAAAGTTGAAACCTTGTGGATACAGAAGAGCATTTAATTTTCATTTGGAAATTGATCCTGAATTGAAACATAGAATAGAAAAAATATCCCCAGGTATTATTGTTTCGCTTTGGAATACTACTGCGTTTTCTCATTTAACTTCATTACAAATGATTAGCAATATAGCAATAGTTGAAACTTATTCTTATGCAAAAGATTTTGTTTTGAATTTATTACTAGAAGAAGGAAAGTTGGCAATTTATGAAGAAGATTATTTGATAATGTCCAAATATAGTAAAAATGCGCAATTGTACATTGTAAGAACTTTAAATGAAGAATGCCCTATTATCAAGAGAGACTTATCTTATGTTGGAAGAATAAGTAGAAGAAATGAATTACTTACTTTTGTAACTGTACCTAAAATTGAAAAGATACTTGTAGATTTCTTAGTGGATGAAATTTATAAAATACTATTTTCAGATGAAATATATAACATATTTTATCAAATATTAAAATATTATCAGATAAATATGAGCACAGTATTAAGATATGCCAAAAAGAGGCATTCTGAACGAAAAATATTAGATTACTTGGATTATATTGGATTTGATGTAGAAAGTGGTGAATTTAGATGATTAAGAAGGAATGCTTTACAAATGAATTTATAGAAGAACAAGCAGGAACAAATATACAAAGAAAAATAACATATGAAAAAGTGGTTTATGCTTTTTATTTACTTGAAAGATTAGCTAGAGAGAATATTGATTTTATCTTTAAGGGTGGTACTTCATTAATGCTCTTGTTGAATGAATTCAATCGATTTTCAGTTGACATCGATATATTAATGGATAAAGGAAAAGAGAATTCTATAGTTGAACTAATAATGGGATATAAGGATGAATTATTTCTTAAAATTGAAGAGGATAAAAGAAAGCCTATAGAGATCATAAAAAAACATTTTAAATTTTATTATAAGTCGATATACTCTAGCCCTAAGGATGTTATGCCGTATATATTATTGGATATAGTATTTGATGATTTTAAATATATGAATTTGCAAAATATGCCTATTGAAAGTCATTTTATTAAGACAACAAATCCATTGCTAAAGGTCAAAATTCCATCAATAGATGAAATGTTAGGAGATAAATTAACCGCTTTTGCTCCAAATACTATAGGTATATTATACAGAAGACCCAATCAGTTTTACTCAAAGCATGTTGAAATAATAAAGCAACTCTATGATGTTTCTAAACTATATGATAAGATGGAGAATATAGAGATAGTTAAAGAAACCTATCATAATGTTGCTAATGTTCAAATTAAAAATAGAGGTTTGTCTATAACGC
The DNA here is from genome assembly GCA_023663825.1 of Anaeroplasma bactoclasticum. Lineage (GTDB taxonomy): Bacteria > Bacillota_I > Bacilli_A > Acholeplasmatales > Anaeroplasmataceae > Pelethenecus > Pelethenecus bactoclasticus_A. The sequence goes on along the minus strand of JAMPGQ010000015.1, from coordinate 31,509 downwards.
ACAATGAATGTTTAAAAGATTCTATTGAAGCCTATAAATTAATTTTAACTGAAGGTAAAACAGGTGGGACATTAACTGACTACTCAATATTAAAAAAAGGATATGAAGGGTTTAAAAACTTTATCGTACATGACTTTAAGTTTCAAGAATTATTGACAATGGCTGCTAAAGTATATATTTTATGTGTTTTTATTTTGTATGATAAAATATCTAATAAGGAAGCTAAACCTATCAATACTTTTATTGGTAAAAAACATAAGTATATACGTCAAAATTTAGGCATAGACTTATACCACCAACTTATGATGGCATGTGAAGAAGAAAATAAGCATATCGAAGTCTTAGTTTAAAAAAATTGATACTATTATAGTTTAATTTATATTTAACATTGATAGTATTGCTAACATGATTCATATTTTCCTACTTATAGAATATAAAAAGATTTATAATTACACAGTTAAGTTGAGATGTACACATGTTGTAAATAATTGTGTAAAGCGTCATATCAACATTCCTACATATTCTACATCAGCAGAAAATGTAATGATTAATGAATATGTACAAGGCCAACCAATAGTTCAACAGCCTATTTTCTATCCACAATATCCACAACAACCAATGATGCCAGGACAATATCAAGGAAATGTAGGCACAGACCCATTTGGTCCCCAACCTACTACAACACCAAATGTTAGTCCACAAAACTTCCAAGGGTTTGTTCCACCTATGGGCAATGTTCCATTTGGATTCTAATAACAATTTACTTGCAAGCTAGTTGTAGCTTGTTTTTTTATTAGTAAATTTTAAAAAATCATGCATAATCCCTCGACATTTCACCTGTCATAGTATATTATAAATATGAGCATATGATAGGTGATTTATTTATAAAAGACTTAATTAAAGCAATAACTTACAAGTTTCATAATAAGAATATAAAATAACAAATTATAGAGAGATATTGGTTCTAAAACCTACTACATCAATAATGGTAATGTTTCTTTTAGATTCTGTTACTTGCAAGCTAAGTGTGTTGATTATTATTTTTGACTAAAAGCGTCTCAAAATATAAATAGAACCCTATTGACACCATTTCGTTTATGTGTTATTATAGAAGTGCCAAAATATAAATAGAACTCTATTGAGATTACGAGGAGATGAATTTATGATTGATTTTTCTAACTATGAAAAAACTCAAACATATTATGGTGGTTCTGAAAGAAAAATTGGTATTATGATTGGAGATAGTGAATATATGATTAAGTTCCAAAAATATACTAATTTCGGAAGTAAAGTATTCAATCATATTTCTGAGTATTTAGGCTCTCATATTTTTGAATTGTTAGGTTTTAAAGTACAAGAAACATATTTAGGAATATATAACGGAGAAGAAGTGGTTGCATGTAAAAATTTCAATGTTGATAATTTTCAGTTTGTGCCTTTCAATGCTGTCGGAGAAAGCTCGTTAGATAATGATAAAGAAAAATATCAATATACTTACGAGGACATTATGAAAATGTTAAGTGATAATTCTAAATTAACTAACGTTAATGAAACTATTAAAACTTTTTGGGAAATGTTTGTTGTAGATGCATTAATTGGTAATTTTGATCGGCATGGAAGTAATTGGGGATTTCTAAAGAAGAATAATAAATATACTATAGCTCCTATTTTTGACAATGGTTCTTGTCTTTTCCCACAAATGATAGATGAGACGATAATGGAAGAAATTATGAAATCAGATGAAGAGACCAATAAGAGAATTTATGAGTTTCCAACATCTCAAATTAAACTTAAAGGAAAGAAAAGTTCATATTATGATGTTATAAATAGTTTATCCTTTAAAGAATGTAACGATGCTGTTGTTAAGATTTGTAGCTTATACACCCAAGATAAGATAGATGAATTAATCGAATCAACTGATTTCATTACAGAAAAACACAAAGAATTTTATAAATATATGATAAAAAAAAGATATGATAAAATTTTAAAACAAGCATATTTAAGTTTAATGGAGAAAAAATATGAATAAATTAATTACAAGTGGTGTTATATGTTTAAAAGATGATTATAATTTCATTTATAAAATAGCAGATATAGAGTATGTTGAATATCAAAATGGTGATTTTGAATATTTATTTTACCCTCACTACAATGTTATAGATCTATTAGATTCTTATTTATTTCAAGGAATTCCAGGATTAGATTTGGATAAGAAATATGAGTGTTATAAAAGAATTAATATAACACCTGTATTTATTTCTGAACGAACACCTAGTGAAAACAGAGAAGATTTATGGGAATTATTAAATAAATATGATATGAAATCGTTGAACAAACTAGAATGGCTTATTAGAACAGATATGAGGTATTCTGGTGATAGACTTTATGTTAAAAGAAGGCTGGAAATAGATGATAATCCTGAAATACGATTAAATTCTATGTTTGCGTTAGCAAATAGATCAGATGGTTTAAATAAAAAATTGTTAGATATTATTTGTTACGGTGGTGATTTATACTGTAAAGAAATAAGTATAAATGATAGAAATAGAAAAGATTATTATAATCTTTTAATGCCTATTTATATTAAAGAGTATCTTTTAAAAAAAGATAAAATTAGAAATGGAATTAATAGAGCTAAAAATAATAATTCCTATAAAGGAAGAAAACAAATTTCTGTAGATCCATTATTATTTAATAAAGTAGCCCATGATTATTTAAATGAAATTGTTTCATTAAATGACGCACTAAAAATATTAAACATAAGTAGATCTACTTTTTTTAGAAGACTTAGAGATTTTGATAGATAAAATCTAAATATTGAAAGTTAGTCTAATGGTATTGATAATTGACTCTTTAGGAATATTTGGGAGTGTCCCATTAATAGATATTTTATCAATATATAAAATATATCATATAATCTTAAAATACTTAAAAAATTGAAAAAGTATTGTTTTATTTTGTAATAATGTGTATTATATTCAGTGGTAAAGAAAATAATCCTTTTTAATTAGTAATAGAATGGAGGTTTAGATTATGGAAAATACTTGGAGATTTCCAGGAAATGGATATACTCAAGATCAAGGTTTAGATACCTCAGATATGGAAACCTTTAAAAAGGATCCTATTGCATCCCTGGCAAGAGAGCTTTGTCAAAATTCCATAGATGCAAGAAGAGAAAATGTTAAAGGGCCAGTTCGAATTGAGTTTAAATCCTTTTCTATAAAAAGAGAAGAAATCCCTCAGGTTGAATTAATTGAAAAACAGCTTTTAGCTTGTAAAGAAACCTGGGATTCAAACAAAAAAATTTCAGATCAGCTAGATAAGATGGTAGAACAAATAAAAAAAGATAAGATAGAATGTCTTAGAATCAGTGACTTTAATACAAAAGGTCTTGTAGGTGTGAGTGGAGGAGATAATACACCTTGGCATTATATGGTTCATGGATCTGGTTTATCTAATAAATCTGCAACAAGTGGTGGTTCTAAAGGTATTGGTAAATTTGCAACCTTTGTAACTTCTCATTTTAACACTGTGTTTTATTCTACAGTGACAGAAGAAAAAGAAAAGGGCTATCAGGGAATCTGTAAGCTTTGTTCTGCTAAGCAGGAAGGAACTACGGAAAAAACAATAGGTATAGGGTATTTTGGTTCCTCTGTTAAAAATGAACCTATAGTTGGTGAATTTGATCTAGATAAAGAGTATAAAAGAAAAGGAAAAACAGGAACGGATATTTTCATCTTGGGCTTTAAAAATCCAACAGGCTGGAAAGAAGATATCATTTCGAAAATTTTGGAAAGCTTTATTAGCGCAATTGTTTATGAAGATTTGGAGGTTGTTGTAGATGATATTATTTTGAATAAGGAAAACCTTCAAGATATTGTTTATAACGAAGAATTGATTAATAAATCTAATAGAAAGTCTGTCATATCTCAATATATATTATTAACTGATGTTGAGCATCGTTATGAGGGGATGATTCAATTTGGTTCGCTAGGGCAAGCAAAATTATATTTGATGGAATTTGATGCTGAACATGAATACCTTGCTACTAATGGTTGTGTCATGATAAGGCATCCATTAATGAAGATTCGTGACATTGAAAAAATTACGACTCTACCTTGTAGTGCTATGTGCATCATTGAAAATAATGAGGTGAATGCTCTTTTACGTAACATAGAAAATCCACAGCATACCAACTGGGAGTTTAATCGAATCGAAGAAGATTCAAAACGTGCTGAGATTAGGGCGCTATATAAACATCTATTAGATGAAATCAAAAGGCTCATCACAGAACATCTAATGACTAGCGATAACTTTCAAACAGAAGTGGCTGGTGCTGGTAATTTCATTCCTGGAACAGAAGATGAGGATAAAGAAAGTGATATTCAAAAAGGAATATTGGATACTCCTACCATTACAACCAAAAAGGTCAAATCAACTAATCTAAAGCTTAATGCATATGTGGAAGATGAAAATGGAGAAGAAGAAATAGAGATTGTAGAACAAAAAGAACTATTGTCCCCTTCTCAACCAAGATCAACTGGTAATTTAGGCTTTGGAGTAGGAGAAAGAAGGGATGATTTATTAAAAGAAAATCATACTATTATGAAGGTTACTGAGCTTAAAGGAATGTCCTATTACTTAATGTGTGTCAATAAAAAGATGCGTATGTATGCTATTGTTTTTACTTCTAATTATGATGAAAGAGATGTCATATTAGAATTATATGCCTTAGATGATAGTGGTACTAAAATGCCAGTTTCTATATTTGCAGGGACGATTAATGGTGCTCAAGCACAGGTTTTAGGGAGAAGAAAAATTAAGTTTTCTATGAGTAAAAACCAGAGAATTAAGATTGAAATGATTACAGACCAAGCAGAATTATTTAGCAGTGAGGTAAGAGTGTATGCGCGTAGGTAAAAGACTTTTCCCATATCCATTATTAAACAATAATCCACTATATTCACAATATAGAAATTCTAGTATTTCCTTTAAGTATAATGAGGTTATTACGAAAACACAATTTATTTTAGATGATATCCAATGTAATATTGATTGTAAATATCTCACCTCTTTAATTGAAGCAGGCTATGCACAGGTTGTTCTTGTTGTTGAATGCGCTCAAACAATGCTTAGGAAGCATTATATTATTACAAATGATATGAATGATATTAAAATCCCCTTAATGGATGTCAGTGGAAAAGTAGATATTTCTTTATTCGTTGTTGCGATAAAGGATATTCCAAGCTTTAAGAGCAATGACTTTTTAGCAGAATATAGTGATTATGAATTTTATATTGAAAAAAATGACATTCTTGCCGTAGATGATGGATATACGAGTAGAATTGAATTTAATGAGGATGACTCTGGAGAAAAATCTTCTATTTTTTTAATGATAAAAGATAATAATATTGATGATAAAACAATGAAAGTGGATTTATCAGATGATAAAATTATTATATCTCTTCCAGCAGAACAGTGGAATGAATATGATAAAACAAAGCAACTAAAAAAATTTCAAAATCTATATTTTTCTATTATTGCAGTGCCTGCTTTAAGCTATGCACTAGCAGAAATGCAAAGAATAGGGAATCAAGTCGATAACCTTCGGATAGAGAATAAATGGTTTAATGCATTTTGTATTGCCTATGAAAATCGTAATGGAAAAGAAATAACAGATGAGATTTTCATGCAAATGAATCCATACAATGAGGCCCAAAGATTGTTAAATAATCCAGTAACAAAGGCTTTAGATGATATTTTTTCCTTAACAATGACAATGGGAGGTATCGATGATGGAAATCAATATTAAATTTATGAAAGAAGCAGCATATATTACGCTTCAAAAAAATCCTGAGGAGGTATATAACCAAATCCTAAAACATCCTAAAGATTCTTTATGGATAAGAGAATATCTTGGCTTTGATCCTTATGAGAATAAAGAATATTCTATTGAAGATTTTTCTTTAACTGCATCTTCTTCTGCAGAAATGGTTTTCCAAAATAGCATTACTTTATATGAGCATTTAAGTTATCTTCCAAGATATATTTTATGTAACCCTAGATTTTGGGCTTGGATTACATTTGAAAAAGCCTATGAAGTGGCACAAACTACAAGTGATTTATCAAGCCCATCCTTGATTTCTTCTTTGTGGCTTATTGCAAATTCAAGAAGATCTTTAATGCTAGGTGCAGTATCAAGATTTTTCTTTATGGTTCAAATTTCAGTAGATGCAACAAAAAAAGATAAATATGAATTAACCAAATATTTATTGACGAATGTTGAAACCTATAGAAATTTTTGTTATCGAAATATGGGGATGTTGAAAAATGTCACTTTAGCTGTAATACGTGCTCAAAAAGATATTTGTGAGCGTTTGAATATTGCATTAACGAATAAGCAAAGCGCAGAGATGGTTAAGGAAACTTCAAAGATAGGTTCAGTTATGCTCGTCGATGTGATGAGACAAGAAGAAATCTATGAAATCATCTATCCAAAATTTTTGAAAATAGCAGTAAATGTTAGAGAGTAGATTGGTACTCTCTTTCTTTATTTTTAAGCTTACTATTATAGTTTGTTGAGTTAGAAATTATAATATAATTAAAAAATGGAGAAGTTAACTTATGTTTTTAAAATTAAATTTTTTAAGTTATATTTAGAAATAAATTTCTTTTTCTGTGTTTTTCTTTCTGAACAAAGAAAGAATGTGAAGAAAATGGTAAAATAAAGAAAAGGAAGGAAATATAAATATGAAAACTAGATTAGCAGAAATTATCAAGCGAAGAGGCTTAGATAAAAAAGAAATTGCTCGTGAATTAGAGATTGAAAGAAGAACTTTAGATAATTACGTAAATGAAGTAACCCTAATGAATAGTGATATTATTACAAAAATGGCAAAGTACTTACATGTTTCTACAGATTATTTATTAAAAATTGACACTTTAGATGATGCATTCTTAAACGAAAAAGTAGAAACCATCTGCAATGAGTTAAAAGAAGTGGTTTTTCACTTAAATCATAAAAAAGGAGCATAGCCAATTTATTGTTTTTTGACATTTTTCTTTTATTTTTAAAAAAATGTGTTAAACTATAAAATAGGTGATGAATTTGAGAAATAAAGAACTAGTTGATGTATTAATTGATAAAAATTTTAAAATAAGCTGTGCAGAAAGCTGCACAGGAGGGCTTTTGGCATCTAATATTGTAGAGATTCCAGCAGCTTCTCAGGTTTTTGATATGGCTTTTGTGACCTATGCAAATGAGGCAAAGGTTCAATTAGTGAATGTCAAAGAAAAAACCATAGGAGCTTATGGGGTGGTAAGTGAAGAGGTTGCAAAAGAAATGGCCATCGGCTGTGCTAAAAAAGCAAATGCCAATATAGGTGTTGGTATATCAGGAATTGCTGGCCCTACAGGAGCAACACCTACAAAGCCTGTTGGGATGGTCTGCTTTGGATTTTATATTAACGGAGCCATTTATACCTATACAAAGCAGTTTGGAAATATTGGTAGAACTGAGGTAAGAGTCGCTTCTGTTACCTTTGTTATCGATACATTACTTGAACTTTTAAAGTCAGCTTAAGCTGATTTTATTTTTTGTCGTAATTTTAGTTTATTTGTGGTAGAATAGAAGAGATGTATGGAGGAAAGAGTATGAAACCAATTTTAATTGCAATAGCTGGTGGTACAGCAAGTGGAAAGACTACAGTTGTAGATGAGATTATCCATCATTTTCATTCAGAGGATGTGGCAGTCATTTGTCAGGATAATTACTATAAGGCTTTAGATGACTTATCTTTAGAGGAAAGAAGGAAAATCAATTATGACCATCCGAATTCTTTTGATTTAGACTTATTATACGAAGATTTATCAAAATTGATGGATGGGCAGACAATTCATTCCCCAGTTTATGACTTTAAGGAGCATAATCGTAAAAAGGAAGATACAATCTCTATTTCTGCAACTAAGGTAATTATATTAGAAGGAATCCTTGCCTTATACGATTCTAGAATTCGAAGCTTAAGTGATATCTTGATTTATGTAGAGTCTGATCCAGATGTTCGTTTTATTCGTAGATTAAAAAGAGATATTCATGAACGTGGCAGAGATTTAGATAGTGTAATTGTGCAATATTTAAGTACTGTAAAACCAATGTATGATGAATACGTTGCTCCTACAAAGCGTTTTGCAGATATCATTATTCCTAATGACACGAAGCATGATGTAGCAATTGAAATTTTGGCTGCAAAAATAAAAGATATAGTAAAATAAAAAATGGACTTCACAAAGTTCATTTTTTGTGATATATTGAAGGTGGCTAGTAAAAGTCTATAGATAAGGGCTCTACTTTCTATAGATGGCTTAAGACAACTAAATTGTCGTAGAGAGAGTTTCTTACATTGGTAAGATAGCGTGATTGAAGATGATGAGTACAAAATTGTATTCATCAAATTTAATCACGCTTTTATTTTTTAAGGAGAAAAGAAAAATGAGAAAATATAATGAAACTGAAATAAAATTGCTTCAATTCATTGCTGAGCATCCTTCTTTTACTATAGAAAAAATGTGTGAATGTCTTTATTTGGGTAGGTCAACTGTAACAAAGTATATACGCATTTTTAAAGAAGAAAAATTGATTTATGATAATGGTCAAAAAAAGTCAAATTATCGCAGATTATTAACAAATAAGGCATGCCTTTTATTGACAAAAAAGTAAATACCCCTTATAATTAAAAACAGCAAAAGCATAGGAGGGGGTAATCTTATGATGAATAAAGTCAGTGAACGTTGCGCATTAGATAAGTACGCCAAATTTTACTATGCTTCAAATCGCTTGTTTTTTGAATTAAAAATCATAAGGATTCTTTTATATCTGTTAGCGATTATACCAGTTGTTATTACGGTTTTACCACAGATTAAAACCAATCAAATTTCTGATGTTATATGTACGATTATTTCTTTTGCAATCACTTTAATAAATGAATCAACAAGTTCTTTTGTGAATAAGCATAAGGATTATGCGATTTATTCCTTACAGCTTTATGAAACAGGAATTACAGGTTCTACCTTCTCTAAAATCGAATATGATCGTGAGCTTACCAATGATTTGAATGAACTAGCAATTCGAAGAGGAATTCCTAAAATGAGACAGCAGGAGAAATATCATACGGTATGCGTTCCAAAGGATATTACAGATGATTATAGCTACCTTTATATTTGCAGAATTAATGCTGCAACAAATAAATATTTATTAAGTAGAGTTGTTTATATTTATTTATTCATTTTAATTGCTATTGTTGCTATTTTTGTGGGTGCCATTTTTTTGAAAAAAGAGACAAGCCAATATTTGATCCTAATCATCGGCTTTTATCCGTTAATTAGTCCAATTATTAAAGATTTAAATAGTGCTAAGGAATGCTCTAGAGATTGTACAAAAGTATGTGCCGATATAGATAATTATTTTGCAGATGGAGATGCTTCTATAGAGCGTCTTGCAAGAATGCATTATTATGTTCAGCAAATTGAATTTGAAATGTTTTCTAGTAGACCAACGATCTATAAATTATTTAAGAAATTATTTAATAATGGTGTAGAGGTTTTACAGGATGGTGTGACAGAACGTTTTAAATCTGCTATTGTGGAATTGAAACAAAAATCTTTAATAAATAAGGGATTGTTATCACAACCTAAAGGCAAAGCTTTAATTACTCAAAAGGAGTATGATTTAGAACAATTAAAAAAAATCGAAAAGCAGAAAAAGGTTGTCAAGGTTACAAAAGCAATCGAATCAAAGGCAATAAGTACTAAATCTTCACATCCACAGCTGGCTTTAAAAAATCTAAAGTCTCAATCTAATCAAGAGGAAGCGTCTAAGAAGAAACTAGTATCATCCAAAAAAACACCAGTAAAATCAGTAAAACCAGAGCCAAAGCCTATTCAATCTACAAATGTGGTCAAAAAACCCGCCCCTAAATCTATCAAAAAAAGTTCCAAGTAACTTACACTTGACAATATAAAATAGTTTTATAATTTCTATTGTAAAATTTTATAAAAAAAGGTATAATACATTGTGTCCATAAAGAGAAGATGAGAGACAAGCTCTGTGACTCTTCAGCAACCTTTTAAGTAAGGTGCTAATGCTTGTATGATGGCAAAAGAATGTTACTGATTAAAAAGCCATCATTACGATGGTTTTTATTATAAAGAAAGAAGGAAAGGATGGGATGATATGATTGCAAGCATTGTTGTGGACATTGCAGCTAAACAAGTAAATCAAACCTTTGATTATATGGTTCCATCTCATTTAGAATCTATTTTGAAAGTGGGTTATCGAGTTCGTGTGATTTTTGGAAATCGAACAGTATTAGGATTTGTAGTAGAACTCAAAGAGAAAACGGCTTTTAAGAAAAAACTACGTGAAATCAGTGATATCATAGATGTTTATCCTGTCTTAAATGAAGAATTTGTTGGACTTGCAAAGTTTATTGCAAATCATAACTTTTCCTATTACGCTGTAGCCTTACAGACAATGATTCCTTCAGCTCTAAAAATCAAATATCAAAAGATTGCTAGGGTAAAGGAGATTCCTTTAGAACTAGAAGATATATTTAAAGGCAAAAAAGAAATTTGGATTGATAATCGTACTCCTGAGGAACTAAACAGAATCTTTAAAGCCCATAAAGAGGGTATTGTAGAGTTAGATACAAGATTCAAACGAAACAGAAAAGAAAAAACGATTGAATATATCTATATAAAAGATGATACAATTTCTCCTAAAAGTAAACAAGGAATCCAGCTTTTAGAATATCTTAAGGAATTAGATGATGCAACATCAATTCCTATGGTATTAGAAAACACAGGATTTTCTAAAGGAGTAATTGATACTTTAATCAAGCAAGGCATTCTTGATTCCTACAAGAAAGAGGTATTAGAACAGGATAATATCTTAGTATCTGAAATTCCAGCATATGAATTAAATGCATCTCAAAAAAAGGCTTACGACTCTATACATTACAACGAGACTAAAACCTATCTCTTACATGGTGTAACAGGAAGTGGAAAGACCTTAGTCTATATTCACTGGATTAAGGATGTTTTAGCATCAGGAAAACAAGCCTTACTTTTAGTCCCTGAAATTTCCTTAACTCCTCAAATAACTGCAATTTTTCAAAGCCATTTTGGCAATGAAGTAGCTATATTACATTCTAGATTATCTGTTTATGATCGCTATACAGCATGGAAGAAAATATTAACGCATCAGGTTCGTATTGTGATTGGAGCTAGATCAGCGATATTTGCTCCTTTAGATCATTTGGGAATTATCATTATTGATGAAGAGCATGAACAATCCTATATTCAGGATAATAATCCAAAATACAGTGCCATTGAAATTGCTAAGCTTAGAAGTAAGACTCATCAGTGCCCACTCATATTAGGAAGTGCTACACCAAATGTATGTGATTATTATCAGGCTATAGAAGGAGAATATGAATTACTTTCTATGCCAACACGTGCAAATGAGCATCCTTTACCAAAAAAGACTCTTGTGGATATGCGTGAAGAATTGAAATTAGGAAATAAATCTGTGTTTTCAAAACCTTTACAAAAAAGATTAGTAGAGGTTTATAAGAAAAATGAACAATCTATATTATTCTTAAACCGCAGAGGGCATTCTTCCTTTGTAATGTGCAGAAGCTGTGGTGAGGTTATTCAGTGCCCACATTGTGATGTATCTCTTACCTATCATTCTAGCACGAATACGCTTGTCTGTCATCATTGTGGGTATAAACAAATGAATGTGGAAAATTGTCCATCCTGTGGAAGCTCTAAAATTCGATTTGTTGGTAGTGGGACAGAAAAGGTAATGGAGGAAATAAAGAATTTACTTCCAGAAGCTAGGGTGCTTCGTGTAGATTTGGATACAACCTCTAAGATTGTGGATTATGAATCTGCTTTTGAAAAGTTTAAGAATCATGAGGCAGATATTATGGTAGGAACACAGATGATTGCTAAAGGATTAGATTTTGCAGATGTAACATTAGTAGGTGTAGTGAATGCAGATTTGGCATTACATTATCCTAGTTATGCTTCTAATATGACAGCCTTTAATTTAATTGAACAGGTTTCTGGTCGGGCTGGACGTGGAGAAAAAACGGGTGAGGTCATTATCCAAACCTATCAGCCTGAGCATTTTGTTTTAGAAACCTCAATGAGAAATGATTTTGATGGTTTCTTTAAAAAGGAAATTGCTAATCGAAAGATTACAGGTATGCCACCCTTTTCTTTAGCAATTGAAATTATGATAGAATCTGAAAACTTATCTATGGCTAGGACAGAGGCCTTTCGTATGATACAGGCACTAAAATCGGTAGCTAAGGAAAGTGAAATCTTAGGACCAGCAGAAGCTCTTCCTTTTCGCTTACATGATACATATCGTTTTACGATTCAGCTTAAAATTGTAGAAGATGCCGTTATGGATAAGATTAGCGAAATTTATCCAATGTATCAAACAAATAAAGATGTGAATATTAAGATAACAAGGATGTGAGAATATGAAAATTGTATTTATGGGAACACCAGAATTTTCAGTGCCTATTTTAGAAGCATTACATAAAAAATATGAAATCGTATTGGTCATCAGCCAGCCAAATAAGCTTAAGAAAAAAGGTGAGTGGATGGATACGCCTGTAGCTAGAACAGCAAAGCGTTTAGGCTTGCCTCTTTATCAGCCTGAAAAGGTTGGGGCAAATGTAGAATTCATCAAAGAAGCTTCTGGAGATGTATTAGTAACTGCAGCCTTTGGACAGTATATTCCTTCTAAGGTATTAGCACTATTTAAAAAGACAATGAATGTACATGGATCCTTACTTCCAAAATATCGTGGTGGAGCTCCTATTCAGCGTTCTATCATGAACGGAGATATAGTTACGGGAATTACAATTATAGAGATGGCAAAGAAACTAGATGCAGGTGTTATGTATGCCAAAAGAGAATGCCCAATTTTAGAAGAGGATACTTCAAGCACGATATTTGAAAAGCTATCCTATATGGGTAGAGATTTACTTTTAGATGTGATTGAAGATATTTATACTGGAAAGCTTTCTGGTGAGGTACAAAATGAAGATGAGGTTACCTATGCACCTAATTTAACTTCTGAGGAAGAAATAATTGATTTTAACCGTCCTGCAAAAGATATTGTTTGTCAAATAAGAGGACTTTCTTTAGAGCCTGGGGCTACCATCGTTTTTAAAGATATGAAGCTTAAGGTTTTTCAAGCAAAAGTAGTATTTGACACATCAGATTATAAGCCTGGTACAATTTTGTCCTTAAAGAAACAAGTTTTAGTTAAGGCAAAGGATGATGCAGTAAGCTTAGATTTGATTTTGGTACCTGGTAAAAAGATGCTTCCTGCAAAGGATTTTGTCAACGGACAAAAAATTTTAAAAGAGTTTGATGTCATTTAATGTTAGATATGGTATAATGAAAGAAAAACAAGGGGGTGGGATACTTGTCGTTAAAGAATATAATAAAAAACACTCGGCTTTTCAAAAAAATTAAAAACACAAAATTTTTTAACAATGCCTTTGGCTTTGAAAGTGGAATTGATATAGCTAATGAAACCCAGGTGTTGTATAGAAAAAATATTGTTATTAAAAACATTATTTTTTTGTCGAACCTAGTATTCACCTTAATCTTTACCTTGTTATCGTTTGGTGAGAGCACGAATTTTATTTTGGCATTTTTATTATTTCTTGTAACCTTCTTTTTGAATTTCTATTTAAAGAGAAGTATTAATAGAGATCCTAGCAATTATTCCTCCCAAGAAATTGCAAGCTATTTTTCATGCTTTTATATGCTTACCTTAGCTGTTGTGATTTATATTAAGCTTAAGTTTGGAGAAATAAAATATTTGCAGGAATGTGGATATATTTTAATCTATTATTCCTTGGCAATTTGCTCCTTTTATCAAAATAAAAAATTGTTAAAAACAGTATTTGTATGGACACTGATAGTTGTAACTGCTTTGCATTTTTCGGTAACTTATTCTATTATTTGGTCTGAGCTTGCAAAGGATATCAGCAAGTTTCTTACTGAATTTTTTACAGGGGAGAGTTTTAGGGATATTGTGCTTAGAACTTTGTTGTTATGCATTTATATGTTGGTTTTGTATAGCATCGTAACAATGAGTGGTTATATGCAAGAGGAAAGAAAAAAGGAGCTAATTAAACGTAGAGAGGTTCAAGAGGATTTTTCAAATGTTGTTACCAAAATATTTGAAGTGACGCTAGATAATTCCTCTAGAAGTGAAGAAGATAAGCAAAATATTTATATCGTATCTAAAATGGCTAAGCGTATGGCTGAGCTTTTAAGCTTGCCAGATGAAGAAATTAAAATGATAGAAATTCAATCTAAGATTCATATTGAACAAAGTGTAACCTTTTCACCAGATGCTAGTATGAATGAGGATGAAAAATATGCTCTATTAAAAGAACAAACCACTCTAGGAAGTATCATTATTTCTAGATTACAGTTGGAACGAAAATGCGAGGCGATGATACGATCTACATTTGAGGGGTCTAATACAGAAGAATTTATTCAAAGAATGAATTCTATACAAAATGAAATAGCTGCACAAATCATATTAATTTGTGAGCTTTATGTTACAATGCGTAGCATTAAATCCTATAAAAAAGCATATAGCCATAAGGTGACTATGCAGTATTTATGTGAACATTTTAATGTTTACTTTGATAGAAATGTGTTTGAACGATTTGATCGTTTTAAAGATGAATTTGAAAAAATATATGATGGAAATGAAGGAGAAGAAAATGACTTTTAATTATGAAACTAAGGGCACCTGCTCAAAAAAAATTACATTTGATTTAGATGAAAATGGCAATCTACATAATGTTTGTTTTATGGGGGGCTGTAATGGCAATTTGAAAGCTATTAGTAAATTAGTAGAGGGTAAACCTGCAGAAGAGGTTGTTCGCTTATTAGAGGGAAATTCTTGTGGACCAAGAGCAACTTCCTGTGCTGATCAGCTTGCCAAAGCTATTTTGGAGGCAACTCATGCGTAGACTATTTACTTCAGAGTCAGTTACTGAAGGACATCCTGATAAAATAGCAGATCAAATTTCAGATGCAGTTTTAGATGATATTTTGGCTCATGATCCAAATGCAAGAGTTGCTTGTGAAACGATTTGTACAACAGGCTTAGTAATGGTATTTGGGGAAGTAACAACAGATCATTATGTCGATTTGCAAAAAATTGTTCGTAAAACAGTTGCAGATATTGGTTATACAAGAGGAAAATATGGATTTGATGCAGATAATTTAGCTGTATTATCCGCTATTGATCCACAGTCTCCAGATATCGCGTTAGGTGTAGATGAAACAAGTAATCACGAACAGGGGGCAGGAGATCAAGGGATAATGTTTGGTTATGCCTGTGATGAAACAGAAGAATATATGCCAATGGCAATATCTCTTGCACATAAGCTTGCTCGTAAGCTAACAGAGGTTAGAAAACAGAATGTTTTACCTTATTTAAGACCAGATGGAAAAACACAGGTTACTGTTGAATATGATGAAGAAGGCCTGATTTCAAGAATTGATACAATCCTAATTTCTACTCAGCATTCAGCTGATGTGGAGATGAAGACTCTTGCAAAAGATATCAAAAGAGAAGTAGTGGATAAGGTTTTACCTCCTCATTTGGTTGATAAGAATACAAGATACTTATTTAATCCAACAGGACGCTTTGTTGTAGGTGGACCTGCAGGGGATTCTGGACTTACAGGTAGAAAAATTATTGTAGATACCTATGGTGGAGCAGCTCCACATGGTGGTGGATGCTTTTCAGGCAAGGATCCATCTAAGGTAGACCGTAGTGCAACTTATATGGCAAGATACATTGCCAAAAATATTGTTGCTGCAAAATTAGCTAAGAAATGTCAAATTCAGATTTCTTATGCTATAGGTATTGCTGAGCCTACCTCTGTACTTGTTGACACCTTTGGCACTGCAGTTGTAAGTGAAGAAAAAATATCTGAAGCTATCCGCAAGGTGTTCCCACTTACACCTAAAGGAATCATTGACATTTTAAATTTAAAACGTCCAATTTATCTTCAAACTGCAGCTTATGGACATTTTGGTAGAACAGACATAGATTTACCTTGGGAAAAATGTGATAAAATTGCAGATTT
Source organism: Anaeroplasma bactoclasticum (assembly GCA_023663825.1). GTDB lineage: Bacteria > Bacillota_I > Bacilli_A > Acholeplasmatales > Anaeroplasmataceae > Pelethenecus > Pelethenecus bactoclasticus_A. The sequence goes on along the minus strand of JAMPGQ010000015.1, from coordinate 15,301 downwards.
GCAAAATTTATTGTTGAAATAATGTTGTTTTTTGCTGATTTTCAGTATATAATTAGATAGATGAAAAAAAATAATTTTTGATTGGAGGAATTATTTATGGATAAAACAACTATTATTATTCTTGTGGTTGTCGGAGTTATTCTTTTACTTGTCATTGGAATAATTGGATGGTATATTTCAACACGAAATAGATTTATCCGTATGGAACAAGATGTTGAAAATTCAGAATCTCGTATTGATGTGTATTTAACAAAAAGATTTGATTTATTAACTAAAATGTTGGATACAACTAAGGGATATATGAAGCATGAAAAAGAAACTTTAATAGAAGTCGTTCAAATGCGTAATCCTGGAGTAAATGCATCTTTAAAAGAAAAAGCAAATTTTAATGAGCAATTAAGCGCAGCATCAAAGCAATTAAATATAGTTGCTGAGCGTTATCCTGAATTAAAGGCAGATAAAATGTTCCATAACTTACAGATGGCACAATCTGAGGTTGAAGAAAATTTACAGGCCGCTCGTAGCAATTTCAATGCAAATGTTGCAAGCTTCAATAAGGCAATTCTACAATTCCCTGCTTCAATAGTTGCAGGTTCTAAATTCACTAAGAAAGAATACTTTGAAGCTGAAGAAGCAAAGAAACAAGACGTAAAAATGGAATTTTAAAAAGTAAAGCTTTACTCGGTTTGAGTAAAGCTTCTTTTATCTAACGGAGGTTAATATGGATAAATATGAGCAATTAAAAAATATAATAAAGGAAAGTAAAAGAATTGTCGTTTTCACGGGTGCTGGTATTTCTGTTCCATCTGGTATTCCAGATTTTCGTTCTTCAAGAGGACTTTATAGTAAACAGTATGGACAGTATTCTCCTGAAGAAATCATTTCCCATTCTTTTTTTATGAACAAGCCAGAGCTTTTTTATGAGTTTTACGGAGATAAAATGGTATATCCAAATGCCAAACCGAATTTAGCACATTTATATTTTGCAAAACTATCAAACATTTCTGCAGTAGTAACTCAAAACATTGATGGTCTTCATCAAGCGGCAGGTAGTAAAACGGTTTATGAACTTCATGGAAGTGTATTAAGAAACTATTGTATGAAATGTCATAAGTTTTATAACGTAAAGGATATTGATATACATAGACCTTCTTATTGTAGCTGTGGTGGTATGATTAAACCTGATGTTGTATTATATGAGGAACCATTAGATGATAAGGTGGTATATCTGGCTATAGATGCTATTACAAAAGCAGATACAATGATTGTTGTAGGAACATCATTGGTTGTTTATCCAGCCGCATCCTATCTACAGTATTTTTCTGGAAAGCATTTAATTTTAATTAATAAATCATCGACTTCTTATGATTCTAAAGCCGAGCTTGTTTTTAATGAGGATGTTATAGATGTTGTTCAAAAATTGGAAGAAAAAAGCATTTGAAACTGTGATGAACTGCTCAAATGCCTTTTTTCTTCTACTTATAATAAGCAATTTTGTAGAAACTTGGATAATTTGTCATAACTTCACTTAATCTAGTCTTGCTAGAAGCAGGATCATGAATTAAGAAATTACTTGTTGTAAGTGTATTTCCTCCTGTAAAGCCTACAACTAATACCCAGTGCTGTCCTCCATTTGCAGTTTTTAAACCAATCAAAACAGGCTGATTATTTTTCAGTTTTGTATAGATTGTACTTAGATAATTGCTAGAAGTTGAAGTAGTATAGTTGCTAGGCCAGTATAACGAACCATCTTTAGTATAGCTAAAGATGGTTCTTATAGCTGCAGGAGTTTTTGTGCTTCCAGTTCTATAACTTTCACTCATTGCCATACAGGTCGTTAAGCACCCAATTTCTTTAATAGTTTTTCCTTTTGTACCTAAGGTTAAATAAGCCCAGCGGGAATCATACTGCTTATAGCTTTCGACAGATAGTTTTACTGCACTATAGGTGTACACACTTACGAGATAATCGTTAGAAACATATCCGACTTTATTTCCTTCAAATAAAACCTTTGAAAATGAACCACTATTAGATAATATGACAACATAATCATTGTGCTTAATCTTTTCAAATTGTTGATAGGCTGTAGAAGGTCCTTTGCGAACATTTAAGTTTGAACCATCCCCAGTATTTACTTTCTTGACATTGTTGGAAAGAATTCTTACATAATCCTTATGTACATACCCATAGGTATTTTCTAAATATTCCACATAAAAGAAGCTTCCTTTTTCATTAATTATGGTGAGATAAGCATTATTTTTAACTTTACCAATAATTACAGAAGAAGTAGAACTATCTGATCTAACATTCAGATTTGCACCAGCTGTTTCTACAATCCCTGCTCTACTTGTTTCTGTAGTAGCATTAGCTTTTGGGAATATATTTATGCTGAATAAGACTCCAAGCGCTACTAGAAAAATAAGTATTTTTTTCATTATATCATCATCCATCTTCATTATAAAATAAATACCAACCCCTTGGGCTGGTAATATTTAGTAAGATTATAGAACGAGATAATTTAATGCATCTAAAACTTTTGATTTCCAAGCAGCTTCATTATGTTGTGCATTTTCATCAGTAACTATTTTTGCATTGGTGAAAATTTCTTTTAACGAATTTGTGTTATGGAAGCAAACTCCATTTTCTTCTGATTTTCCTGAATAGATGTAGCATAAGTTATTTTCCTGAATAGATAAATCCCTAACTAAATCCATGTTAAGAATAGGAGATAGAAGAATCATTCCTTTAAATATTTCACTTTGATTTAATGTAATAGCAGTATAACAAGCCTCGGAACATCCAAAGGAGTAGACATAATCGTTTATTCGATATCTACTAGATAAATATGGGTGAATTGTAGAAATGATGAATTCTGCTAAAGTCTTAGATTCATATTCTAAAACTCTGCGTTCTGGATTAGAAGCAGCTGCTACACCCACATAGATAGCTTCTTTCTCCTCAAAAGCCAATTCCTCTATTATTTTTTCTAATTCTAAAGAAACCCCTCTATAGGAATCCTCATCCTTATAAAGATTTTGGCCATCTAAAAAATAAATTACAGGATAGTATCTTGAGGTATTGTTATAGTCCTTTGGTAAGGCTATTGATACTCGGATGGCACGATTTAGAGGAAAACAGTTTATTTTAAATCCTTCTAGCATAAAACATCACCTAATACCATTATACTTTATTTTTCGCGTTTTTAAAGAAAATAAAAATATTTGGCAAACAACTATTGACAGTGCCAAAATATAAGTATATAATAGTTTATGTAATTTGAAATGGAGGAAAATATATGAAAGAAAAAATGGAATTTAAAACAGAAACCAAGCGTTTGTTAGATATGATGATTAATTCTATCTATACGCATAAAGAAATTTTTTTAAGAGAGTTAATTTCTAACGCAAGTGACGCGATAGATAAGAGACATTATTTATCTTTAACAGATTCTTCTAAGGCAGCAGATGCCTATGAGATTTTAGTAGAAGCTGACAAAGAGGCTCGTACTTTAACTATTACAGATAATGGTGTTGGTATGACTAAGGCAGATTTAATTGATCATTTAGGAACGATTGCCAAGAGTGGTAGTAAAGAGTTTTTGGAAAAGATTGCTAGTGAAAAGACTCCTGATGTAGATATTATTGGGCAGTTTGGTGTTGGCTTTTATTCAGCATTTATGGTAGCAAAGGAAATTACAGTTTATACAAAATCTGTAACTGATGGTACAGCTCATGTATTTACATCTCTAGGCTTAGATTCTTATGACATTGATGAATGTGATAAGAAGGATTTTGGCACCCAGATTGTTATTTCTTTAAGAGAAAATACTGAGGATATTAATTATGATGAATACTTGGATGAATATCAGATTAAGGAATTAATTAAGAAATATTCAGATTATGTAAGATATCCTATTAAAACATGGGTGACTAAATATGATGAAAAGAAGGATGACAAGGATGAGGAAGAACATACTCATCTAGAGCTTGAAACAATCAACTCTATGCTTCCTATCTGGAAAAAGAATAAAAGTGAAGTTACAGATGAGGAGTTAAATAATTTCTATAAATCTAAATTTATGGATTATCAGGACCCTATCACAACCATTCATGTAAATGTTGAAGGAATGCTTACCTATAATGCTTTGTTATTTATTCCAAAGAAGCCAATTTATGATTTTAATGACAGAAATGAAAGAGGTCTACAATTATATACAAAGGGAGTATTCATTCTAGATAAGTGTAAGGATTTAATTCCAGAATACTTGCGTTTTGTAAAAGGATTAGTAGATTCAGCAGATCTTCCTTTAAATATTTCTCGTGAAATGCTACAAGAGGATCGTTCTATCAAGAAGATTGCCACAAATGTAGAAAAGAAGATTCTTGCAGAGCTTGGTCGTATGCTTAAAAATGACCGTGAAAAGTATGAAGAATTCTTCAATGACTATGGTGTAAATCTTAAGTTTGGTCTATATGAAGAGTATGGTGCTAAAAAGGATTCCTTAAAGGATTTAATCATTCTTTCTAGCTTAAATCAAGAAAAACGTATTTCCTTTGCTGAATATAAAGAGGCAATGGTAGAAGGTCAAAAGGATATTTATTATGCAGTAGGTAAGGATAAGGATGCAGTATTAAAGCTTCCTCAAATGGATTTAATTAAGAATAAGGGCTATGATGTTCTAATCCTAACTGATGATGTAGATGAATTTATGCTACAGGTGTTAGCTGAATATGATGGAGTTAAATTTAAATCCATCAATCAAGGAGATTTGGATTTAATTGATGAAGAGGCTGCTAAAAAGATTGATGACCTAAAGGAAGAGAAGAAGGATATTTTAGAGGATATCAAAAAGGCTTTACCTGAATGTAAGGATGTCATCTTTTCTAAGCGTCTAGTAGAAGCACCTTGTTGTTTATCCGCTGCAGAAGGCTTATCCTTTGAGATGGAGCGTGTTTTACAGGCTCAGCATCAAGGTCATGGAATGAAGGCCGAGCGTATCTTAGAAATCAATCCAAATCATGCAGTATTTCAGGCTATGGAAACAGCTTATGCTAAGGATAAAGAAAGCTTACCTAAATATGCTAAGCTTTTATATACACAGGCTTTATTAATGGAAGGAATTCTTCCAACAGATCCACAGGAATTTTCAAATAGTTTATGTGAACTAATGGTAAATTCAGTTAAATAAAGAAATTTTTTCCATATAGTTACACGCATAATACCTTACAAGCAAAGCAACTGCGTGTAACTATTTTACTATTAAAATGTTTGTTGATATTAAAGTTATGTTGTGCTCATAACTACAAAAATAAAACTTTTAAAGAAGGAGATTGTATAATTATTAAGTACAATTTGATTATACTAGGGATTTATGAAAAGAGTGTTTATATTTGCAAGCATTTTATTTGTTTTAACCCTTGCATTGTGTGCTTGTGGGGATGATAAGGGTGGAACTTATTATCCGACAAATGAAGAAATGCAAATAAAGCTTGCAAATAATGGTTATGAAGTAGAAATCTGTGGCAATATCAATTATCATGAGTTTTTCGTAATGTTTAGTTCGAATATTGATGGTACCTTAGTAGAAGCAGTCAAAGATACTGAGTATATCTATTTTTTTAGATTAACTGATTCTTGGCGATGTGACATAGTATATGACATCTTGGAAGAAAAATGTAAGAACTATAATTCATTAGTTAAAATCGAAAACGACGAAAAATTTGGGAATATTGTCTATTGTGGAACAGAACAAGCAATCAAAGATGCAGGGATTAAAATAGTTGATGTAAAAGTTGAAGTGTAAATTCCAATTTATACTAAATTATAAAAAGCGAAGAACTAAAAAAATTCTTCGCTTTTTATAATCTATATTGGAAGTAGGCTTTTGAATGATTTATTTTGCTTCATAGCCCGCTTCAGCAACAGCCTTTGTTAAAGCTTCTTTAGAAAGATTTTTTCCTGTTACAGTTGCAGATTTCTTTTCTAATGAAACTTCAACTGATTCAACTCCAGCAACACCAGTTAATGCTTTTTCAACGTGAGCTTGGCAATGCTTACACATCATTCCTTCAACGCTTAATGTAATTGTTTCCATCATATTCCCTCCTTTTTGTTTAGTTTTATTTGTTTTAAATGTATTTAATCTTAGTGCGTTTGTTACAACAAATACACTACTAAAACTCATTGCTAAAGCTGCAATCATCGGATTGAGCTTAATATGGAATGTATAGTAGAATACACCAGCTGCTAAGACAATACCGATGGCATTATAGAAAAATGCCCAGAATAAATTTCCTTTAATATTATTTATTGTACGTCTACTTAATTTAATAGCACTATAAACATCTAATAAAGAATTAGAGACTAAGATGATATCTGCAGCCTCTATTGCAATATCTGCACCTCTTCCTATAGCGATACCAATATCGGCACTCATTAAGGCAGGAGCATCATTAATGCCATCTCCTACCATGGCTACCTTTTTGCCTTTTTCCTGTTCTGCCTTAACAACACTTTGTTTTTCATCTGGGAGAACATCACTGATAACACGGTCAATCCCAACCTCATTTGCGATGCTGGCAGCAGTAGAAGCATTATCTCCAGTAAGCATAATCACTTCTAATCCTAACTGCTTTAGCTTTGCAATACCTTCCTTTGAATTCTCTTTAATTTCATCCTTAACTGCAATGACACCTATAAAAATATTATTCTTTGCAACAAATAAAGGAGTAACTCCAGGTTTACAAACACTTTGGATTCTTGAATCTAAAGTATCTAGCTTTATTCCAAGAGTAGTTAAATAGTTTTTGTTTCCTATATAATAGGTTTGTTTTTCAATTGTTCCTTCAATCCCTAATCCTGCATGACTATCATATTTTTCAAGCTCATAAGGTTCAAGATTGTTTTCTACTGCTTTAGCAACAATTGCAGAAGCAAGTGGATGTTCTGATTTTTGTTCTAGAGTATAGGCAATTCTTAAAAGGTTATCCTCTGTAAAACATAAGTAATCTACTACTTTAGGCTTACCCTCTGTAATTGTTCCTGTTTTATCTAGGATAATTGTTTTTATTGAATGCGTTCTTTCTAGGATTTCAGCATTTTTAATTAGTAGTCCATTTCTAGCTGCTACACCTGTAGCTACCATTATGGCAACAGGAGTTGCTAATCCTAACGCACAAGGACAGGCGATGACCAAAACAGATATACCTATACCGAATGCAAAGCTTGGACCTTCTAAGAAACAAAATATAGTAAAGCTGATAATGGCAATCAGCATAACTACAGGCACAAAGAAGAAGGAGATTTTATCTGCCAGTTTAGAGATTGGGGCTTTAGAATTTGCAGCCTCTTCAACCAATTTAATAATTGTATGAATCGTAGTATCTTCTCCAACCTTTGTTGCCTCAATGACTACATAACCACTTGTTAAAATCGTAGAAGAAATTGCTTCCTCATTCATTTCTTTATAAACAGGGATACTTTCTCCTGTAATGTTACTCTGATCAAATGAGCCACTACCTTCAATAATGGTTCCATCTACAGGAACCTGCATACCTTTTTTTACGATAATATGGTCATGAAGTTTAACCTCTTCAACAAGAATTTCTATTTCTTTTCCATCTCGGATTAAAAGTGCAGTTTTTGGAGCTAAATCCATAAGCTTCTCGATAGAAGCATTTGTTTTTTTCTTTGACTTTCCTTCTAAGTATTTTCCTACAGATACTAAAACTAAAATAGTAGAAGCTGATTCTAAGTAAAGCTCATGAGCTAAATGAGTTATATCTTGTCCTATACCTAACCTGTATGCCATAAGATAAATAATATAAATACCATATAATAAACTAGCAGAAGAGCCTAATGCAATTAAACTATCCATATTAGGAGAAAGTTTAAAAAGTCTTTTAAATCCATTGATATAATAATTACGATATAATACAATTACAGGAAGAGTTAAAAGAAACTCTGTAATGGCCAGGATTAACGGATTATCTTCAAATATAGGTGGTATAGGAATATGCATCATTGGTCCCATTGCCAAATAAAACACAAGTAAAGCAAATACAAGAGCTATAATTAAAGTCCTACCTTTATGATCCTCCTGTTTTGTTTTAACAGTTTCTTTTTTTTCATTTAAGAAGGCCTTGTAACCTGCTTTTTCAACAGCATTTATAATGATTTCATCTTTTAAAATTGTTTCATCATAAGTTACATCCATTGTGTTGGCAAGTAGATTTACATTACATGTTTCTATTCCATCTAGCTTTTCTACTGCATATTGGACATGACTTTGACAGGCAGAACAAGTCATTCCTTCAATTTTAAATTTTCTTTTCATCATATTCACCTACTGAAATCTTTTAAATAAGTCAACAATTTCATCTAACACTTCGTCATTTCCAATTAATATATTTTCCTTGACACAGGTTTTTATGTGTTTGTCTAACATGAAATTTGCAAAGGATTTGATAGATTTATCAATAGCAGATAACTGAATTAAGATTTCATCGCAATATCGGTCATCTTGAATCATACTTGCAACGCCTCTAATTTGTCCTTCAATTCGATTTAAACGATTTGTTAAAATTTTTTTGTCTTCTTCAGTACGATATGTCTTTTTTTCTTCACTACAACATTCCATAGTAACACCTCATTCTTATTTTATTATATACCTATATGGGGTATACTGTCAATGATTCCTTAAAATTTTTTTTAAAAAAAGGGATTTTGGAATCTTTCACATAAATACATTAAAGAAATTGACAAAGAAATAAATTTGCGATATGATAGAAGCACTTAAGGGAGTAGATGACCAATATGGTAGTATATTTCGTCAGGACGAAGGAAACTTCCGGAATTACTTGAAACATCAAGACTTAAGTATAGTGGTATTACTATGCTTGTCTTGTGATATACTATACTATAGACAGGCTAGTGCCTGTTTTATTTTTTAAAGGTGGAAATATGGAAGAGAGTATAAAATTTGAACAGAAGAGTATTGAAGAAACAAAAGAAATCTTAAATACTGATTTAGAAAAAGGTCTTACAGCAGAGGAAGCAGAACAGCGAATGTCTTTATTTGGACCAAATGAAATAAAGGAAAAAACGAAGAAGTCTTGGTTTAAAATCTTTTTGAGTGAATTAAACAATCCAATGATATTTGTTTTATTTGCTGCAATTGCTGTGACATTGGGTGTATCTATTTATGAGACCATTGTTACTTTAAAAGCAAATGAACCTTTTGCCTTTTTATCTACAGGAGACTGGCCAGATGTTATCATAATTCTTGCAGTGATTATTTTGAATTCTGTCATTGGTACGATTCAAGAGCTTAAAGCAGAAAGTTCTTTAGAGGCACTAAAGAAAATGTCAAGCCCAGAATCTACTGTAATCCGTGATGGAATGCACAAAAAAAATCAAATCAAGTCAGCTGGTTGTTGGTGATGTAGTTGTATTAGAAGAAGGAGATACAGTGGGGGCTGACTTAAGATTGATTGAAAGTGTGAACTTGAAGATTAATGAGTCTTCCTTAACAGGAGAATCTGTTCCTATAGAAAAGAATGCGACTTTAGTATTCCAAAATGAAGTTGGAATAGGAGACCGTTTTAATTGTGCTTATATGTCAACAACAGTAAGCTATGGGCGAGGTTTAGGGATTGTTAGCAATACGGGAATGAATACTGAAATCGGTAAAATTGCAGGTGCAATTTCCGAGACCAAAGTAGAGGCAACTCCACTACAAAAGGTACTTGCAAAGCTATCTAAGGTTTTAGGAATCTTAACATTTGCAATAGTAGTGGCAGTTCTAATTGTAGATATTATTTGGATTTGTGTTGATGGTAAAGGGAGCATGCTTGAGGCTTATATTGAAGCAATTCTAACTGCGATTTCTTTGGCAGTTGCAGCAATTCCTGAAGGTTTACCTGCAGTTGTGACAATTGTGCTATCTATTGGTGTGCAAAAGATGGTAAAGGCAAATACAGTAGTTCGAAAGCTACCAAGTGTTGAAACCTTGGGAGCTGTTCAAATTGTATGCTCAGATAAAACAGGAACATTAACTCAAAATCGTATGACTGTTGTTGAGGCATATGCAAAAGGAAAATATTATAAGAGTGAAGAATTTGCTAAAGAAAATAAGGATGGAGATATTCAGCTTCTAGCAAAGGGAATGAGTCTTTGTTCAAATGCTACAGTAGATGAAGGTTTATATGGAGATCCAACAGAGATTGCTTTGGTTATGTTTGCAAATAACTTTGGTTATCCTAAAAAAGATTTAGAAGAGCAGTTTCCAAGAACAAATGAGTTACCATTTGACAGTGTACGTAAAATGATGTCTACCAAGCATCAAACAAATGAAGGGACTATCATTTATACAAAAGGTGCCTTGGATAGTATTTTAAAAGGAACTACACATATTCTTGAAGATGGTAAAATTAGAAAAATAGAAGATGCAGATATTGAGAAAATCAATGAAGCCAATTCTTATTTTTCTAGCAAGGCTTTACGTGTATTAGCGTTAGCTTATGCAAAAGGAGAATCTATAACAGAAGAAAATATGGTTTTTGTAGGTTTAGTAGCTATGATAGATCCACCAAGAAAAGAAGCCAAGTCAGCTGTTGAAAAATTTAATACTGCTGGAATTAAGACCATAATGATTACAGGGGATCATAAGGATACAGCTTATGCAGTAGCTAAGGAATTAGGGATATGTGAAAAAATACAGGAGTGTCATATAGGAGCAGAAATAGATACTTTAACTGAAGAACAGCTGAAAGAGATTTGTAAAAAGGCACGTGTATTTGCCAGAGTTTCTCCGCAGAATAAAGTAGATATTGTTAAAGCCTTCCAAGCTCTTGGAAATACGGTTGCAATGACTGGAGATGGAGTGAATGATGCTCCAAGTTTAAAGGCAGCCAACATAGGTATTGCAATGGGAATCACAGGCACTGATGTGGCTAAGGGGGCTGCAGATATGGTTTTAACGGATGACAATTTTGCATCTATTGAAAAAGCAGTAGAGGAAGGAAGAGGCATTTTTGCCAATATACGTAAAACAGTATTCTTCCTTTTAGGAAGTAATATTGCTGAAGTGTTTGCTTTGTTTTTCTTAATTTGCTTAGGACTTCCTACGCCATTAATTGCAATTCATCTATTATGGGTAAATTTAGTTACAGATTCCTTACCTGCGATTGCATTAGGTATGCAGCCTAAGGATAAAGACATTATGAAGGAAAAGCCTAGAGATTCTAAGGAAAGTATTTTTGCTCATGGTGGTTTGATTTTAACTTTAGGGTATGGCATCGTGATTACATTTGCTGTTATTATGGCATATTTTACCTGTGGCTGGCTAAATGGTGCAGTTTCTTTATCTGAAATTAAAACTTTATATAATAGTAATACACATTTACTACATCAGGCACAGACTATGGCATTTACAACTTTAGCCTTATGTGAGTTATTTCATATGTTAGGTATGAGTAATGTAAATTATAGCTTTATCCATATATTTAAAGATAAGAACTGGATGTTATTTATTGCCTTCTTCACAGGTATAGTATTACAATTGTTTGTCGTACAAACTCCAGGTGTTAAAGATGTATTTTCTACTTATAGCCTAACAGGAATAGAATGGGGAATTATGTTAGGATTATCATTACTTCCTCTTATTGTTCATGAACTAGTTGTGTTTATCAATTGGATAAGAAGAAAATCCTAAATGAAGATGAAAAAGCATATATAGCTGGTTTTAAATTTGAAGTATACTTTAAAATTTAAGTTGTTAAAAGTACTCCCAAAAACCTATCATAAAAGAATTAAAAAAATATAAAAAACTATATGTGTATACTTCTCAAAAGAAATACACTTTTTGGTATAATAAATATGTAGCTAGAAGAAGTTTATAGGTAAGAGCTCTACTTCCTATAGATGGCTTTAGACAATTGAATGTAGTAGAGTGGTTTTCCGAATGGATAGCGTGATTGAAAATGATTAGTACAATGTACTAATAAAATTCATCACGCTTTTATTTTTCCACTCTAAAATAAGACAACGGAGGCAGAAGAGTGATTAGCAAAAAGACTTAGGAGATAATCCAAAATAAAAATAGTATTTGATATGTGGTTTGATATCTTTCCCCACAGAGGTGAAAAAAGATAGTATAACTATTAAAGGAGAAAAATTATGGCTAATGAAATAATGGATGTAACATTTTATGAACAAATTAAAAAGATACTTTCGAGTGCACGAGCAAAGGTTTATTCCACTGCAAATTTTGCAATGGTGGAAGCATATTGGGAAATCTGTAAAAGTATTGTTGATAAGCAATGTGGTAATCAAGCTGCTGACTATGGGGCTAAGCTGATTGAAGAGCTTTCAAAGAAAATGACAGCTGACTATGGGAAAGGTTTTACTGTCACAAATTTGAAATATATGCGTCAATTTTATCTTGCTTTTCCAATTCGCCACGCACTGCGTGACCAATTGAGTTGGACTCATTACAGAATGCTTCTAAAAGTTGAAGATGAAAAGGTACGCAAATTTTATATGGATGAGTGCATCAGGGCAAATTGGAGTACGCGTCAGTTGGAACGACAGATGAATACCTTTTCTTATCATCGTTTACTTGCAAGCCATGGAAATTACGATGTAGTAGAAGATACTACTAAAAAAGAAACTGCTAGAACACCTGAAGATATTATACGTGATCTGTATGTGTTAGAGTTTTTGGGATTGGAACAGAACTCGAGTTTCTACGAATCTGACTTGGAACAAGCTCTTATGGACCATTTACAAAAATTCTTACTTGAACTTGGTCGTGGTTTTTGCTTCGTTGGTAGGCAGCATAGAATTTCCTTTGACACTCAGCATTTTTATATAGATCTTGTTTTCTACAACTATATTTTAAAATGCTTTGTCTTAATCGATTTGAAAACTAGTAAGCTTACGCATCAAGATATTGGACAAATGCAAATATATGTTAACTACTACACTTGTGAAATGATGAACGAAGGAGATAATCCCCTATCGGTATTTTGCTATGTGCAGATAGAAATGATTCGGTTGTACATTATACTTTATCAGAGGAAAACACGCAAATTTTCACTTCGAAATATAGAACATACTTGCCTAGCGAAGAAGAGTTGCAAAAAGAAATTGCTACTGAACATAAGGCGCTTGTTGATAAATAAAATAAGACAATGTAAAAACCAATCTGAACTAGCCTTACATTGTCTTATAAGGAATGAAAATCATTGTAGTGTACATTTGATTTTCTAGAATTGATGTGTAGTTTCCTTTATATTTATTGATGATTTCTTTAATGATTTTCAGTCCGAATCCATGATATTTTGGATTTGACTTTTTAGTTTTATGAATTGCATGGCAAGTATTTTTCACCAGAATTTCTATACCATGCTCTGTAGTGCCAATTTCAAGAATCAGTCTTTTATCTTCTTCATTTTCTAATGCTTCAATAGCATTATCCATAAGATTAGAAATGAGGGAAATAATATCTGCGTTAGAAATACCAATTTCGTGGTGAATAGAAATATTTGCTTCAACAAGAATATACTTTTCTTTTGCTGCTTTTATTTTATTGACGAGAATAGAATTGATAACTTTATTATCTGTGTAAAATATTTTTTGTTCACGTAATTTACTTGCCAAATCTTCCTTGATTTCTTTAATTTCAGGTATTTGATATGTATGAATTGTTTCTACTACATTTGCAAGATCATGTCTAAGTTTAAATAATTCTTCCTGAGATTCAATATAAATCTCTTGATAATTTTTCTCTAAAAGAGCTTCCTTCATTTGATTGATTTTAGCATATTTATCTTTTATCTTTCTATATAAAATTATACTAGATGAAATGGTTATTCCAAAAAGAAGTATTAGAAGAAGGTTAAAAAGAATTGTATAAATATAAGAAGAAGGATTTGTTATCATTATTTTTGATAAATTATAATTAATGATAAAAAACGCTATTATTTCTATTCCTGCTAATATAAAAATAAGGACTAAAAAGCTTTTATCTTCTTCATATCGATTGCGATTTGAGATTACCTTAAAAACAAAGAAAGAGATAATATAGAAAAGAAAAATTACAATAAATAGATAAGTCGTAAAGTAAAAAAATTCTGGTCGATTTAATTCGCTAAATGGTATATTAAAAACTATGCTTACGATTTCCTTTGCGATAAGATCGATGAGGAAGGGAAGTAGTAGTGTAATAGCTGCTTCCTTTTTCTTCTGAATTATAGGAATAAGGAGCAATAATTCTAAAGCAATACAACTCGCAAGAAGAACATTCCACTGTAACCCAAAAAGAGGTAGAATCAAAGGATGATTTGTAAATATGCATAGCAGTATTAAAGGCAGAATAAAAGCGCTTAAGCAATAAAGAATATTTATCTTTTTTTTAGATATCTCAAAGCTTAAGCAAAATAGTCCAAGAGTTAATATTAAATTAATTATAGGGAATAAATAATTCATGCTGCATAACTTTCCTTTTATATTGTCTAGAAATAGAAATAATCGGTAAAACTTCTGTTGTTATATTCTTTTTCAGATAAATTTTATTATCAGTCACCTGTTCTATAAAATTTGGGTTGACTAGAAAGCTTTTGCTGACTCTTATGAATAATCCATTACATTTTTCTTCAATGTCATCTAGTTTTCCGTAAAAGTGCTGTTTTTCCCTAGTAGTAAGAATAGAAATAATTCTTGCTGAAGATTCAAAATATATAATAGATTTTAAAGAAATAATATTTTTCTTTCCAGCAAAGGAAAAAGAAAAGAAATCATTTTGTAAATGTTCGATAGCGATTTTAATTGCTTTCTCGATTTTGGATAATTCAAATGGCTTTTCCAAAAAATATACATGGCTTCCTTCATAAACATCAAAGGTTTCCCTTGGCTTCCCACTATATAAAATAATAGGTAAACTATTATTCTTAGCAACAATGTCTTTGGATAAAACTATTCCAGAGGTTCTTGTAATAAACACATCAATAAACAAAATTGCAGAATTGATAGTTGCTACATCAAGCAAAAACTTATTAACACTATTATAACACTGAATACTAAAATTTGGAAATAGATTTTTTATTTTCAAGGAAAGATTTTCTGCTACATCAATATTATCATCTAAAATTAAAATATTCATTTTTATTCTCCTCACTTCTTAAAACAAATACTATAATACTATTATACTAAAAAAAATAACCTTTTTATCGTTCAATTTTTACGATAAATAAACCATTTTTTACATTTTACTCTTTTTTTACTCAAATTTTGCACTATT
>JAMPGQ010000014.1 GCA_023663825.1 Anaeroplasma bactoclasticum | reverse complement strand
TGCAAGTATTTATGTTCAACTATTAACAGCGGAATTTACTTTTTCAATTAACTCAACTAATATAATTTACCAAGCAACTAAAAAACATTTGACTTCCAGTTTATTTCTATGATATAATACCAAAGCGTGGGTAAAAAGCAGCTGTCATTCCTGCTGTAGTTCATATCTTAAAGCCTATAGGGCATTACTAGTAATCTTCGCTGCTTCATGGTGAACGTATAATTTAAGATATCCTATAACAGAAGACAAAATAATTTTACTCCCAAATCAAATATATTTAGGAGGGCAAAGATATGTCAAAATTTACAGGCTCAACCTGGAAGGTATCTCGTCGTTTAATCTATTCTGTTAGTGAAACAGGTAAAGAATTAGCTAGAAGAAAATATGCTCCAGGACAGCATGGCGCTAAGCGTAAGAAGCCTAGCGAATATGCAACACAGATGGCTGAGAAGCAAAAGGTAAGATTTACTTACGGTGTTTCTGAAAAACAATTTAGAAAAACATTTAATGAGGCTTCTAAGATGGCTGGAAAAACAGGTGTTAACTTCTTAAAATTATTAGAAGTTCGTCTAGATAACCTAGTTTATCGTTTAGGCTTCGCTAGCACAAGAGCACAAGCTCGTCAGTTAGTAAATCATGGCCATGTAGTTGTTGATGGTAAGAAGGTAGATATTCCTTCTTATCGTGTAAAGGTTGGTCAAACTATCGCAATGAAGGAAGCATCAAAAGATTTAGTTATTGTTAAAGCAGCTTTAGAAGCTAAACTAGCACGTGCTGAATATCTTTCATTCGATGAGAATAACGTTGGTACTCTTGTAAGAATTCCTGAAAGAGATGAATTCCTACCAGAAATCAATGAACAACTTATTGTCGAATTCTACAACAGATAAGACAAAAGAAAAAGGAACCTTCGCAAGGGAGGCTCCTTTTTTTCTTACTCTTCTTCTATTTTACAAAAGATAATATCAAAAAGATAAAATCAAAACCTATAGTTGCTCCAAAAAGAATATAGCTTAACTTACTAAATTTTACACTTCTATGATAAATACAATAGCCTATAAATAATCCAACTACAGTAAGAATAAACCACAACCATTCAAATTTATTCCACCCCATACTTGAAATAGTTAAAAGGGGAATAAAAACACCTAAAAGGGGCAAAAATACTTTATATCCAAAAATTCCATCACATATTCCTTGTGTTCTAATTGAACAATCTCGCTTTGAAAACCAAAGCAGATAGATGAACAAAAGGGTTCCCGAAATAATGTATATTGAAAATAAACTATAAAATGCTATCCTATCACTATTAAAAGCAAAGTACTCATCTAAAAAATAAAGTGGACCTCTTACATATACATTTAATAGAAATACTGGAACGGATCTACCTACCAATTGTAAAATGATAAAAGAACCCATTTGGAGTAAAGCTAATCCTATTGCTGTGAAAGCAATTCCATCAAGTACAGTATTTGCTTTATAATAAAACAATAATAGAAAATTAAATAGCGGAATAGACATTCCTATGTGAATTAAACTTCCTAATACAAAATTGCCTAACTGTTTCCCAATTTCTAAATAATCATAGGTATATTTATTAAATAGGTTACTTGTTCTTGCTAACAAAAAGATAATCAAACAAAGAAGCAAATAAATAATCATCATACCTAAAATAGATACAATAGAAGCTAAATATTTCCCTATAAATAATTCTCTCTTTGTTACAGGTAAGGAATATGTCATATCTGCACTTATTCTTTTCTTATTATAAGAAAATACCAAATAAATTACCCCAATGATTAAAAATAGACCAAATAATCCATATAATAATGTAAAAGATCTCCAAACAGTACTATAACTTGTTAATATAACTGTAAATCCAATTATAGACATAATTCCGAAATAAATTACAAGAGGAATTAAGAGTTTTTTCATTTCAAATATAAAAACCTTTTTCATTGCCTTTTCCCTCCTTCAGAAACAATATTTGTAAAATAATCATTAAAATCCATTTCTAACTCTTCCATCATGACTGGATTTGTAGCTTGTAATTTTGTAACTATCTCATCTTCTCGTCTCACAACAATCTGAACAATTTTACCAACAATCTTCAATTCCGTAGGATGAAGAGGTTTGAAAAGTTCCTCTGTGATTGGAGAAGTATATGCCATTTGATATTTCACATATTGTTCAAAGTTTTCCATCATTTTGCCTGAAGCTAACACTTTTTGATGATCTAATATAACATATCCATCAATGATATCTTCTAAATCCTTGAGTGAATGAGATGAAATAATCACTGTCATTGTATGAGATTCAAAAGCTTCTAATAAAAAATGATTAAATTCAATTCTTGCTAGAGGGTCTAATCCATCAAATGCCTCATCCAAAAACAAATACTTCACTTGACAAGCAATAGCAAGTGTTAAGAATACTCTTCTTCTCATACCCTTTGAGAAATGAGTCATTTTCCCTTTTAAATCTATATCGAATTTCTTTAAGTATGTTTTAAACAATTCCATATCAAACTTAGGATAAAAAATGTTATACATCTTACTTAATGATTCAGGTGTGGCATTAAAACTATAAAATGGGTCATCTGGCAAAAAGAAAACAAGTTCTTTTAGATTTGAATTTGTATCAATTGGCTCGCCATCTATCCATATAGACCCAGAAGTTGGTCGATAAACGCTAGACATCAATCGCATCAATGTTGATTTACCAGCACCATTAATTCCAATTAGCCCATATATTTTTCCTTCTTCAAAAGTCAAATCAATCTCATCTAAAACAACATAACTACCAAAACAGTGCGTTAAATTTTTTATCTCTATCATTGTTTTTCCTCCTCATATATCTTTGAAATTAAGCTTTCTAATTTTTCCTTTATTACACCCATCTCTTTAATATGATTTAACGTATTTATAACCTCTTCTAAAAAGATGTGTTCTTGATTTGCAGGACAAACAAAAATACCTTTCTTAGGAATTGTATAAACTACTTTTTTCTCTTCTAATAAAGAATAAGCTCGTTCAATTGTATTAGGATTAACTCCCAATTCTAATCCAAGCTTACGGCAGGAAGGCAATTTTTCATTTTCCTTAAAAACGCCAAGCTTAATAAAGGACTCAATCTTTTCTGCAACTTCAATATAAATAGATTGTTTACTTGTAATCTTTATTTGCATCACATTTCCTCCTTTCATCATTATTATACTGTATTAACTGTATTATTGTCAAGAAAAATATAATTCAGTTAATAATAAGTGAAAAATAATCGTTATAAAAAGAAAACGATCTTATTTATAAGATCGCATTACCTTTAATTTTTTCTTTTCAAAATCCAATAAGAGATTATCTTTCATCATCTTCATCATAAACAAAAATTTTATGTTTTTTCTTTTTATTTTTACTCTTAAATACCACTTTATTTTTAGGCAAGAAGATTTCTACAACTGGAATAGTTAAAAATATAATCCAACCTGGATGCCATAACTTTCCAATAAGTCCCATAAGTAAATAAGCAATCACAACTAATAAAGGATATAATCCAGCAATAGTCACCTTTCCTAAAATCATAGGTACAATAGGGATGGCAAAAAATACAATCCAGCCTGGATGCCATGCATCAAGACAATAGCCTAATAGTAAATAGATAATAACCGTAATCATTGGTGTTGCAGCAATAATTTTAGCACGAATGCCCATAATTCATCTCTCCTTTGCAACCTATTATACCATAGTTTAAATATTTGTGATATAATAATTTTGGTGATAGTATGAAAAAGATAGGAAAAAATGATGACATCATTCGTTTCTTCAAGGAATTATTAAAAACAAATAAGCATAAGGATTATGTTTTAACAGATGATTTAGAGGTACTCAAATTAACAAATACCTATCATCTTGAAATTCCTTACCTATTGCTTACAAGTGATATAGATTACAAAGAAGATACAATTAAATTAATTGATAGTTTAAAAGAACAAGCTAAGGAGTGCTATGAAATATCTTCTTCTGTCTATGAGTCATTGCAAACAAAAGAAAATCATGCAGGCATTTTAGCCGCTATTTGTATTCCTAAATATACTACAAAAGATTTAGGAGATTTTATCGTTGTATTAGATAGACTTGAAATCCCAGGAAATATAGGAACAATCTACAGGACTCTAGATGCTTGTGGCGCAACAGGAGTAATCTTAGTTAACCCTATTTCAAAACCGCACAACCCAAAATTAACAGCTTCTGCTAGAGGAACTAATCTAATTCTTCCAACTGTCTCAATGAGTTATCAGGAGGCACAAAATTTCTTACAAGAAAATCAGTATACGATTTACTTGGGCGAACCCAAATTAGGAAAAGATTATCAAAGCTATTCTTATAGAGAAAAAATTGCCTTTGTATTCGGAAATGAACGCTATGGAATACAAGAGGATTGGTATAATCATCCACATCAAAAAGTATATATCCCAATGCAAGGAAATAACAATAGTTTAAATGTTGGTGTAGCTACTTCTATCGTTGTATATGAGGCTGCAATGCAAAGAAATTTCAAAAAAGACTAAACAAAAAAAGATCATTATTGCTACAATAAATGGTCTTTTTTGTTTAAATCATCAGATTATTTTTGTCAATTTAATTTCAAAAACTTATGCATATCCTCTAATGAATGCTTTGTACCTAGAAAAACTGGCCATGCATGCAAGCCATCATTTTCCTTTCGCGGAATGATATGAAAGTGTAAATGGAATACAGACTGCTCTGCTGCTTTACCGCTGGCATTTAAAATATTTACTCCATCATATCCCAAATCCTCTACATAATGCTTAGAAATCAAACGAATAGCATCTGCCACCTTAGAAATAGTTTCTGTATCACAATCCATAACATTCGTTATATGCTTCTTAGGAATAACTATAGTATGTCCATCAACATCTTTTGCAATATCTAAAAACGCATAAGTATGTTCATCCTCATAAATCTTGTAGCTTGGTAGCTCGCCGTTAATTATTTTACAAAACACACAATCCATTTTCCTTACCTCCTATAGAATGTAAATTTATTTTATCATAAAATTTATCAATTAGCAAAAAAGAATTTTGCCAAATGATTATAAAAAAGAAAAAGCCCTTTACGAATTACTATAAGTAAAGCATAAGGGCTAGTTAATGTCTTTATAATTAAGGATATATTACTAACGACTTAAAGCCCTGTCCACATTTTACACAAGAACTAGCTGTTTGCCCTGCCACTGCTTGAGCAAAACATGGTTCGGTTTTTGAATCTCCACAACTACAAAAAGCAGTGTGTCTTGATGAATTTCTAATAGGCAAATAATGATACGTATATTCATGGTTATGATTTACTGAGATTTTATATCCACATTGAGAGCAGATATTAAAATCGTTTTCCGTATAAAAACTATGCGATTTTGTTGTCATACTGCCACATCGGCAATAAGCATAGTGGATTGTAGAACTTTTTGAAATATATTTATCAGTATATATATGTGGTTGCGTATAGAAAATGTAGCTACATACCTTACATTTTATTGAACAACAATTATTTTCAATATATTCATGTGGAAAGATAGTTTCAATGGAATTACATGTCATTATATGATTTGAGGAGTTAGTTGCTGAAACACTTGTTGGATGTTTGTAATGCATAATTATGTTTGCATATTTATAGTCCCTGATTGTTCTTGGCATTATAAATACATCATCTGGACTAGGATCCAGATTGATTCCCTGATGATAGAAACTAGCCCATACCAGTTCTGAACAATACCATTTTTCTTTCGAAAAATCTGGATTCTTCCCAGGCCATATTAGATATTTTTTTTCCAATTTGGGATTTAGCAAATTCGATTGCTCCATCAATTTGAGATTCACTCGCATTCATTAATCTATATATTTCAACTTCTTTTTTAGCAAATCTATTAGGTGTCATTAGACCATAACATACTCCATCAGATACTGCTTCAATTATTACAATAAATTCTTGTCTATAATACCAATCATATAAAACATCATATACAATTGCAGAATGACCTGTTATTCCTGCTGCACCTGTACCTTCATAAACTAAATCACCTCTTTTTACATACTTTAATAAATCACTACCACTATAGTCGACAGGGTGAGGTAAGGACGGTTCTCTATTTTTACTATCGACCATTATATTATACCACCATTCTCCATCAACCCAATTACCATTTCCACTACTAGAACTCTGTGACAGTTGAGGTTCATTTGTAGAGTCTTCTTCTATAGCAAAGATATTATCTGTAGCACTAAAAGTTTCATCTACATTTTCGCTACTAGAATTCTCTAGTTTCATAAACTCGACTTCATCATCTTCTGAATTAGAATTTTCCTCAGCAGCATTAGCTGTCAAATTAATAGTTCCAAAAATTATAATAAAACTTAATCCTATGATAAATAATAATTTTTTCATTTTACTTCTACCTCGTATAATATTTTTTTTAATTTCTTTAAAAAGAACTATGCCTCCAAATAAAAACAAAATAATACTTTCTATGCCAAATAGATAAAATGCATAACCTATTTCATTATTTAGATACGAAAAATGCCAATGATTACTTGCATCTTTAGAAATAGACCAAACTATTATCTTAATAATTATATCTATTAATATCAATAAACCAGCAATCAATAATGATTTGTTCCATATTTTTTCTTCTTTTTTATTAAAATCATTCTCACTCAAATTGGATCTTTTACTTGCAATATAGAAACTTAAATATAATAGACCACCTATAATTAGCATTAATAATAAATGAACACATCCGAGGATTATCCAAGTAATATTTCCATATTCATTTATACGATAATAAAGGCACACTCTAATAATAAAAAGAATAAAAGAAATAAGAAAAGCACTACCAAATGAGATTATCAATTTCCTTTTATTATCTTTTAAATTTGATTTTTTATTTAAAATTCCGTATGAAGCTTGACTAATCAAATTATAATAGAAAATGACAATGATAATTAACATTTCCAAACCAAAAGTCAAAAACGCAAAAGAGGCACTTTTATAATCATACAAGCCAATCTTAAGTAAAATATCTATAATAATAAATCCACATAAGCCTAAACATAATAATTTGTTAATAGAAGTTTTTGTTTTCATAGGTTCCTCCTAAATATTGTTTCTAGGAAACAGATAGTACTCCTCAAAATGGAAAATAGTTAAATACTATATTTTATGTAAGTTAAATTATTTTCAACTTTAAATTCTATTTGAATGCTTGTTTGCTTATCAAAGCGATTTGTAACAGAAGATTTGATATTCAAAGTATAGAAATCTGAGTCTAATATTGTAAACATATTTGTTCTTTTATAAATATTCATATATTCTTCTTCTAAACAATTAATTTTATACCATTGATTTTCAACCAAATGATAATCATGTGTATGGGAATTTCTATCTGTATCAATGTAAAATGTTGGAGCAAAAAACAATGCTTTTTTGGTTGAGTCATCATCGTCTGGTTCTAAAAGAGTTATATGAGGTTGTTCAAAAATGTAAATATCTTTATACTTGCTAATAGTAACTATTTGTGTTATTTCATTTATAGTTTTCTCAATTAATAAAGTATTTTCATAAATGGATACTTTGCAATCATTTTTTTCCAGTATCTCAGTTTGAATTTCTTGAAGAGTTTTTTCTACTGTAAATTGCCCACCATGACCATTAGGGACATATTTCTTTACCATTAATTTCACTTCAAAGGATTCTCCTATATCATTGTAAAAATGTAGAGTGTTTGATGAAGAACCCCCACCTGCTACACAAGATGCTAATAAAGCCAAACAAAATAGTAAGCATAAAATATATTTTTTCATATAACCAACTTTCCTTTCTAAATTAATGTTATTAAAAATAACTTAAAATCATAGTTCCACCAATGGCATTATAACTAAGAATAACATCCGAATAACCAGACCAGCCATAATGTACTCGATATTTGGAATTTGTGTAACCATAAGCAACAACTGCATGATTTCCACTTCCATGCGCTCCATCTCCAAATGTAAAATTATTCATAGTTTCAGAAACATTACTACTACTTTCAGGATACTTCATATTACCAAACAAAATTGGTGGCTGATTTTTCTTGATAGCACCTGTAGAATTTATTTTACCCCACCAAGTTGTTACTTTCCATGATTTAGTTCCGCTACTAACATTTTTCAAATAATTTCTAACACAATCTCCCATACTGTCTGCTGTTGTACCTGATATATTACTTGAATCTGGATCTTTTCCGTGTTGATGAATTAACTCTCTTGTAAGTAAATCTCCTCTTATAGTTTTATTTGACTTATCCAAGTAAGTATCTGAAACTAAAGAATCATCATAGGCAAATGTATTATAGGCTAAAACCAAATTTGCAGCTATATAGCCGCATACCCCACCATTCATATATCCCATTTCATCTCTATATATAAGAGGCTTGAAAAATTCCTCCATAGATATATTAGGTTGATCGCTAGTTGCTAATAGCATTATTTCTTCATCATTTTTCCATGAAGAGACTACTGTTGAAATATCTGTTTTACCATTCACAAAATCTAAATTAGTTTGATCAGGTGATTCTAGATTTTTACTATATATGATACTAGAATTATCAATCAAATATTGACTTTCTTCTTCTTGAACAATTTCATACTTGATAAGAGTATTATAGTACGTATTATTTTCTTTATAAAAATAATTCATCATTCCACCATAATATAAATTATCATTATAATCTAAATATGGAGATTCACTTTTTGAAGCATATTCAAATACGATACCTGAATCATTGTGATAAATGATATATCCAACTGGACTTAATTCAAATAAAGTGTATATAGAACCCGTGAAATCTTTCAATTCCTTAATTTTTTCTATTTTTCTTTGACCATCATCTTCCATTACATAATCAATATGGCATTGCATTAGATTAAGCAGATTGACTCTTTGCTTCTTATTCTCTATCGCAGTTAAGTTACTGCTCAATTGCACAATTTTTGATGAATTTTCATCAAATTCAAAAGTTTTAGCGTTGGCTTTAAATGTTCCTGAACTCATTAAAGTAAGAACCGCAAGAACAAAAGCGAATACTGAAATCAATAATTTTTTCATATTTACCTCCATCTTCTTATTGAAATAGTTGATGTTTTTTTCGCTTAAATAAGCTCTTAAAAATAAACACATTAAATTATTCTAAAAAACACATACTAACAAGTAATCGAAGTTTCATACTTATTACCTCCCTTGTTTAAAATTTTTTAAACATTTATCACTAGTATAAAAGCTTTCTAATGGATTTAAAATTATATTATTAATTTATATTGATAGAAAACATTAATATCAATCCTAAAATCATAGTTGATGCAATTAATATTAAATTTATTTTTGATATCTTTATCGTTCTTTCAAAAACTCCATAAGCACCATATTGTAATAATAGTACTACCCCTAACAATATTAAATTTAAAGGGATATAATTCACTATTAGACTAAAATATATGAGAACCAATACAATTAATATTGGTATTAAAATTTTATACCCAAATACTTTTGTGTCTGGCAGTTCCACCTTTTCTGCGTACGAATTACTTGCATATATGTAAAGTGGAATAAATGATAAGCCACACCCTATAGTAATACTTAATCCAAAGGCTGTATTAAAGGCATAAAAAATATCAGATGTATTACATACATAGTATTCACACCAACTGCCTAGCATAGAATATAAGCCAAAATCTAATGCAGAATTACATAAGTCATTGAGTTGGGTCTGTTCAACGATATAGGCTATGTTCATTAAAAAAATTTTGGGGATAAAAAGTATAATCAATATATAAAAAATGGCATCTATATAATGATTTGCTCTATTAAAAAACAATAGTATTACATTCATTAAACCTATTCCTGATATAAGTTGAATGAATATAGTAAAAAATATCTGCAATAATTCTGTATACTTTAGATAAATATGCTCTCCACTAAAGGATATTCCAACACTTAACAATCCTGCAAATACATAAGAACATACCAACAAGGTAATAAACATAATAACAATCTCTACCAAAGTAAATAAGTACTTTGCCAAAAATAATTCTTTATGCGTAACAGGTAACGCATAATATAAATCTAATGAAATTCTTTTTTTGTTATATCCAAAATTATAAAAGATTAATAAAAGAATACTTGCAAAAGTAAAATACCCTATAAAGCCAGTAAAACTACTCACAGATACAAAATAACTTCCTAATAAAACAAATAAGTAAATGACAATTCCAACGCCTAGTAATATTGGAAAAAAAGGCATACTTCTTTTTAATTCATACTTGAATACATCTTTCATTTTATATACCCGCTTTCTTTTATTATTGTCGTAAAATAATCTTCAAAGCTAATAGGTATCTCCTCTATAAATACAGGACTCATTTTTTGAAGTTCTTCTAAATAAGATATAGTTTCTTCTTTTTTAAATACTAACTCAATTATCTTATTATCTATACTCACTAAAATAGGTTTGAGAAAATCAAAGTCCTGTTGAACTTTATTCTCTTTAAAAGCAAGTTGATACTTAATATATTGCTCAATTTGATTATTTGTATTCCCACTAGAAATAACCTTTTTGTTATCTAGAATGGCAAAAGAATCAACGATATCTTCTAAATCTTTTAAAGAATGAGAGGATAAAATAATTGTCATATCTTCATACTCTTCATAAATATCCGTAATCATATTTTTAAATTCAATACGAGCAAGTGGATCAAGTCCATCAAATGCCTCATCTAAAATAATATATTCTACTTTGCATGCCAAAGCTATACAGATAAAGAATCGTCTCTTCATTCCTTTTGAGTAATTCATAATTTTTTTATTTGGATCTAAAGCAAATTTATCCATATAATAATAAAATTTATCTTTATCAAAGTCTTTATAAAAGGATTGATAAAGTTGAAGTAATGACTTCACTGAAGCATTTAAAGAATAATAAGGTTCATCAGGCAAAAAGAATACTTTTTTCTTAATCTCTTTAGATTCAAAAAGACTTATTCCCTCAAAGAGAACCTCACCAGAATCAGGCTTATAAACAGTTGTCATAATTCTCATTAATGTAGATTTTCCTGCACCATTAATTCCGATTAATCCAAAAATGCTCCCTTTAGAAATAGTGAGGTTAATTTCCTCTAAAACTATTTTTCCATCGAAGCTCTTAGTTAGATTTTTAATTTCAATCATTATTATCGCTTCCTTTACTCTTATATACATATTTGATATATTCTTCTAATTCTTCTTGTGTAACATTATTCTCCTTAAAATGTTCTAAAGTTCTAATAATTTCATTTCGAAAAGCATACTTGGATTGTGAACCTTTAACAAAAATTCCCTTTTTAGGTAAACTGTAGATTACACCTCTTTCTTCTAATAGAGAATAAACGCGCTCAACCGTATTGGGACTTACACCCAGTTGAACTCCAAGTTTTCTACAAGATGGTAATTTTTCATTTTCCTTGTAAACACCTAATTTTATTAAAGATTCAATCTTTTCTGCCAATTCCAAATAGATAGATTGTTTTGTTGTAATTTTGATTTCCATGTCTTTCACATTTCTATTATACTGTAACAACTGTACCAAGTCAAGAGTTTTTTATAACCTAGAAAAAAGAAAAAGATGTTCATAAACACTTCATTGTTTACAAACATCTTACTTGTATATATAGTTTAGATTGCTTTATTACAAAGTTCAATGAAACTATCTGCTTTTAATGATGCTCCACCAACTAAGCCACCATCAATATTGGGTTGAGCCATAAGTTCACTTACACTCTTAGTTGATACAGAACCACCATATAAAATACGAATTTCTAAAGCACAATTTTGGCAATAAAGCTTTGCAATTAAAGAACGAATGTAGCCACAAGCCTCATCTGCCATTTCTGCAGATGCAACTTTGCCAGTTCCGATTGCCCATATAGGTTCGTAAGCAATAATAATATTTCCTAAATCCTTGCTGTCGATTCCTTCAAAAGCTTTAGTGATTTGTCTATCTAACACATTATGAGTTGTATTAGCTTCTCTTTCTTCTAAAGACTCTCCACAACAAATAATGGGTTTTAAATCATTAGCTAAAGCAGCTTTAACTTTCAAGTTTACTGTTTTATCAGTTTCATTAAAATAAGCTCTTCTTTCACTATGTCCTATAATTACATATTCTACTCCAGTAGATGCTAACATCAACGGAGATATTTCTCCTGTGTAAGCTCCACTATCAGCAAAATGAACATTTTGGGCACCAATCTTTAAATTACTACCTTTACGCTTTACTAAATCTCTTAATATAATTGCTGGAGCACAAATAATAGAATCTAATTGACTTGCGCTTGGAAGTTTATCACTTACTGCATAAATGAATTCTAATGCTTCATCACGAGTCTTATTCATCTTCCAGTTTCCAGCCATAACTGGTTTTCTCATAGTATTCTTTTCCTTACCTAATTATTTTTCAAGGATAGTTGCAATGTCATTAATTGCAGCCTCAGCCTGATCACCAGTAGCTTCAATGATAACATTTTCACCTCTTGGAATAGCTAAAGACATTAATCCTAAAATAGATTTAACATCAATTACTTTATTATGATAATGTAAATTAATATCTACAGAATACTTAGATGCTGCCTGAACTACCTTTGCAGCTAAGCTGGCATGTAAGCCAACAGTGCTTTTCACTACAATTTGCTTTTGCATAATCCTTAAATCTCCTTATTATAATTCATCTACACAAGCGATACCAGGTAAAACCTTGCCCTCTAGATACTCTAAAGAAGCTCCGCCGCCTGTTGAAATATGTGACATCTTATCTGCATAGCCTAAGCTTTCAGCAGCAGCAGCAGAATCTCCACCACCAATAATAGTGTTAGCCCCCTTAAGGTTAGCTAATAATTCACATACACCAATTGTACCTTTTGCATAATTCTTCATTTCGAATACGCCCATAGGTCCATTCCATACAACTGTCTTGGCACCAGCTAATACACTTGCAAATAATTCTAATGTCTTAGGCCCAATATCTAACCCCATATCATCAGCTGCTAAAGCATCAACAGATTTTACAACACCTGGAACATCTGCAAATTCCTTTGCACATACAGCATCTACTGGTAATACTAATTTAGATCCAGCCTTAGCTAATAATTCTTTAGCAAGGTCGATCTTGTCCTCTTCACATTTTGATGCACCAATGTTCTTTCCTAAAGCCTTTAAGAAAGTGAACATCATTGCTCCACCAATCAAAATCTTATCTGCTTTTTCGCATAATGCTTCAATAACACCAATCTTGTCAGAAACCTTAGCACCACCAAGAATAGCAATATAAGGACGAACAGGTTCATCTACTGCTCCACCAATATACTTGATTTCCTTTTCTAGTAAGAAACCTGCTGCAGTTTCACTTACGTTTGCAGCGATACCAACATTAGAAGCTGCTGCACGGTGTGCTGTACCGAAAGCATCGTTTACGAATACATCACCTAAAGATGCCCAATACTTACCAAGCTCAGGATCATTCTTAGATTCCTTCTTGCCATCTAAGTCTTCATATCTTGTGTTTTGGAACATTAAGATTTCACCTTCACCAAGCTTAGCAGCTGCATCCTCTAATGCTTTGCCCTTTGTTGCATTTACAAAATGAACAGGCTTCTTGATTAATTCTTCTAATCTCTTAGCTACCACTGTTAAGTCATTTTTAGCTAAATCTGCTTCTTCCTTAACACGTCCTAAATGAGAAAAAACTATTGCCTTACCACCATGATTAATTACATACTCAATTGTAGGTAAAGCTGCACGGATACGTGTATCATCTGTGATAACGCCATCCTTCATAGGAACATTAAAGTCGACACGAATTAAAACTTTTTTTCCTTTTACATTTAAATCTGATACAATTTTCTTAGCCATATTTACTAATCCTCCAAAAATAAAGCTATAATTTTTTTACACCTCATTATAACATTTATAGTTTGATTTTTCAAATAATTTTATGAGAAAGCGTATTACATAAAACAAATTAAAATTAGGAACAGAATTTCTAACAAGAAAGAAAAGTAGAATAAAGGAAAAAAAGAAATTTTTTTGTATTTATATGTTTTTTTAAGCTGTTTTCTTTGTTGCCGATATAAAACATAAAACGGGTGAAAACAAAACAAAAATATCATTACAAATAAGCATGATATAGCAAGTGCAAAATAAGCAATTTTCATTTTACCACCAATATATTATATGCAAGCATTAAGAATAACGCTTAACATAATAGGCGTTATAATTCTTAGGCTCTGAATAATATTCAAATAATGCCTTCTTCGCAAGTGTATTTCCTTGCTTAGCAGAAATATCTAATAGTTTTATATATTTATCTTCTACTACATGATTTAAGACAAGCTCTGCTAAATGGTATCCACTTTGTGGATTATGCTTCAAGGTTAAATAACTATAAAATATATCTTTTTTTAGTCCTGTTTGAGTGTTTATATACTCTTTTAAATATTCTTTTCGTTTGAAATAAAAAATTAATTGTTTGAGATAATCACTATATTTTGAATATTCCTTATATTTAATATTTTTTCTAATCTTTGATAAAAGCTCTGTTGGTTTCATATATTTCAACTCTTCCTTAGTAGAAATATAAACCTGAAATGCTAAATCATGATATAGATCTATATACTCTTTAGGGAGATATACTACAGGTCTTTTATATTCCTTATAAAATTCCATAAATAGCTCTGAACGTTTAAAGTCTAAGCAATAAAAAGAATTGGTAAGAGGGGAATACATACTTTCAAATGGTTTCTTATGCTTTTTAGAAAAATAGTCAAAGCAATAGACCTCCTCTAAATAATACTTTTTATTTAACTCTTCAAAGGATTTAATAGGGGAAATATCAATTGCATTTTTTCTTTCTGTCAAAATTAAATTGTGCCTTTGACAAATACTCTTTTCTGTTTTTTCTAATATTCGCTTGATAAATTCTTTTTCATAAAGTTCAATGTCTTTTACATTAAAAATAGTATATTCATCTATTGTGTGTTCTTCTTCTTTAAAATCCTTAACAGATAGTTCGTTGATAAGAAACTCTTTAGAAACTAAACTATAGGTGGCATCTATAACTCCACTATTTTGTTTTCCATCTCTAAGAACTAAATACTCAAGATTCTTTATGAATCCCTCAATAAAAGGGTATACTAAAAAACCTGATGCTATAGAGACTTGTTCTAAATTAATCTCTGATTCAAATTTTGGATTGCTTAGGATTTTAGATTGATATATTTCAAGTAATTCATCTTTTTCTAA
Organism: Anaeroplasma bactoclasticum; assembly: GCA_023663825.1. Lineage (GTDB taxonomy): Bacteria > Bacillota_I > Bacilli_A > Acholeplasmatales > Anaeroplasmataceae > Pelethenecus > Pelethenecus bactoclasticus_A. Next base: position 22,292 of record JAMPGQ010000014.1, on the reverse strand, counting down.
CTCTCTTCTATAAACATAGCATTGCTCCATTTATGATCACCTATTTAAAAATATGATAGAGCTCAACACTCTATCACATTTTTAATTATAAGTTGATTTTGTTTTTTCTTTTCATCCATACGCATTGTATATTCAATCAGATATAGTCGATTTGTTTCTATTTCAAAAGACTTTCTTTTATATTCCTGTGGAAAAATAACAAAGCTAAGCACAGATTGCCCATCTGTAAATTCCCCAACAAGCATGGGTTCTTGTTTCTTAGTCAATATCTCTTTTAGAAATTCAAAACAACCAATACATCTACCTGTTTTTCTACTTAAATAATTTGCTTGATATTTTTTTTGTAGCTTTGGTAAATCTAGGAATATATCATATGTTAAATTAAATCCCAAATACATAAATTCCTTTTGCTGAAGAGTTTTAAAATCATATTCTGAAGTATCTTCTATTCTATCCTCTAAATGTCTAGCAATAATTTCATTAATGGAACTTTTCGCCTCTATCATTTGTTTTTTAGTTAAACCAAATCCATCTAACGCACCAGCATAAATTAATGCCTCTAATGCAGATTCACTTAGCTTAGTACGTTCCTTGAAATCCTGAAAGCTTTTAAATAAACCATTTTCATTTCGCTTTCTTACAATTTCTAATGCTGTCACTTCTCCAATAGAATGAATGGCTTGTAAAGGCATAAACATCCCTGCTTGCTTTACTTCAAATTGATTTGTAGAAATATTCACATTTGGTTTATATGTAATAACTTTATGTGCCTTTGCATAATTGATATAGCTTACCATAGTCTTTGTAGCGCCAATAACATTGTTCAAAATCTTTGAAATGAAAATATTGAAATAATTGGCTTTAAGATATGCCATTTGATAAGAAACTAATCCATATGCAACAGCATGAGATTTATTAAATCCATAATTGTTAAACTTTAAGAAATACTCATAGATGTGTTTAGCAACTGCCTCACTATGCCCTTTTTTCATAGCGCCTTGAATAAAAGCTACTTCTTGATTTAAAAGCTCAGATTCTTTCTTTTTAGAAATGGCACGTCTTAAAAGGTCAGCTTGACCCAATGTGAAACCAGCAAAGGTTTGAGCAATCTGCATAATTTGTTCTTGATACACAATAATTCCATATGTACTTTTTAATATTGGCTCTAAAACAGGATGTTCATAAGTGAATTTCTTTCCATGGCGTCTTGCTATAAATTCATCAATATTCTCCATAGGTCCTGGACGATAAAGTGCTAAGACAGCTACCAAATCATCAAAACGCTCAGGCTTTAATTTATTCAAAACTCTTCTTATACCATCTGACTCAAGCTGAAAGACCCCTAATGTATCTGCAGATTGTAATAATTGATACGTCTTCTTATCATTTAAAGGAATGTTTCTTAACTCAGTCATAGTAAAGCCTTGGATATTTTTCATAACCTCATCAATGATAGTAAGATTACGAATTCCTAAAAAATCCATTTTTAATAAGCCTATTTTTTCAAGATCAGAAGCCTCTAATTGAGATTGATATAAACCATTAATACCTTCCTGTAAAGGAATAATATCATCTAATTCCGTAGAAGAAATAATTACACCTGCAGCATGTGTTGAAATGTGTCTAGGTAAGCCATCTAATCCACGAATAATATATAAAAACTCATAGATATCCTGGCGGTTTACAAATTGGTCTAAAAGAGCATCATAATTTGGATTTGCTTCAACCATACGAATAATTTCATTTAATCTAGCATTATCTATTTTACGAATTCGTCCTAAATCACGAATAGAGGACTTAATTTGAAATGTGTTAAATGCAGAGATGTTACAAACGTGCTTAGCCCCATAAAGCTCATTAACATATTGAATCACATCATCTCTAGAAGTATCTGGAAAATCAGTATCTATATCTGGCATACTTATACGTTCAGGATTTAAAAATCTTTCAAATAATAAATCATATTCTAAAGGATCAATCTCTGTTATGCCTAGACAATATGCAACTAAAGATCCAGCACCAGAGCCACGCCCTGGACCAACTAAAATCCCCTTCTTCTTTGCGTATAGGATAAAATCCCAAACAATTAAGAAATAGTCACTATATCCCATTTTTTCTATAATGGAAAGCTCATAATTTAGGCGTTCTTGATAAACAGATGTTATCTTTCCCTTTAATCTACGATACAATCCTTTTGAACAAAGTGTTTTCAAATAGTCTATAGCCTTAGCTCCTTTTGTATTAGGATATGCAGGCAAATAAATTTTTTTAGGATAGAGGTTCAAATGAACTTGATTTACAAAAGACTCAAGTTCTTCTGTAAAGATAGGATCCATATCAAAGCTATAATCCTCATACTCTTTTACTTCAACTGCATTTCCTTCAATTTGAGTTAATGCTTCATAAATGATTTTATCCTTATTATTTAAATATCTACAATTATGTAAGGGAATGATTTTCATTCCTAATTTTTTAATAATAGAACAAATTTCTTGATTGGAATTTAAACGATCTAACCGATTTGTAAAAGAATATCCGACATAATAATCAAAATAAGAATTCAACTGTTCTAATTTTAAATTTAATTCTTCAAATGCTTTTGAATAATGCAAACGTTCTATAATAGATTCATTATAAACAGATATAAAGGCTATATTATTACGATATGGTTCTAAAAATTCTAATCCATAAGGTTCATCATGTGTTGCTAAATACGTGCTGATTTTCAAAAGATTCTTATAGCCATCATCATTTAGCGCGTATGCAAGAAGCTTAGATTTGAAGCCATCATCATCCATATAGGTAATTTCTATTCCGATAATAGGCTTTATATGATTTGCAATACATTCTTGATGAAATTTATAACTACCATATAAGTTCTTATCTGTCATAGATAAAAAAGTGAAGGAATGAGTTTTAGCTAATTGGATATAATCTTTTAAATGAATAGAATTATTTAATAAGTTATATTCTGTTTGACCATATAAAAAGCCTTTCATATCTTCACCACCTATTTAATATATATTATAGTTGATTTTGTTCTTTATTGCAATTTTTCTTTTTCTTAAAATAGATAAACACTGCAATTCCACTGCCAGCAAGGCAAAATCCAATAAGAATCAATATCATATAGATATTTCCTCTAGATTCTATTGACTTACCACTGCTAGCATATACTGTAATATATAATGTTTCTGAGGAAGATAAATTAGAAGAATTGGTTACTGTAACACGAACGGGATATGTTCCTTCCTTGGAATAATCGACCAAGCTATCATCATATTCAATTTTTGAAACAATATCAGGATCAGATGGATCATGGACTTGAATATGTTCTAAAATATTGACTTTTTTATTTAAATCTACACTCACATTTTCAACTAATAGAATTGGTGATGAATTTGATAATAATTTTAACTCACACTCTACCTTTTCTATTTTATCTTTATATGTATAAGTGTAAATTACATTGTAGCTACCAACTGCGTTTTTTACATTAAAGCTTTGAATCGTAACATCGTTTATGATATCCTTTTTACCCAAATAAGCACTTTTCAAATTTTCTTTTAAAGCAGATTCAATGTTTGTGGTATACTCTAAAATTAATGTGGGCTTATATAGCTCAATTGTTATCTCATCTTGATCAACAATTTCAACGCTTACAATTATGCTAGAGACGTTTTGGTTTTTATCAGAAAATGTAACCTCTAATTCAAAATTTTGTTCGGTATCTGTTGAAAAATACGGGTAAGAAATAGAGGCTGTGACATCTCCATCGATTTTATCTATCGCTTTGAAATAGCTTTGAAGCTTTACTTCTTCTCCCTTTGTCAAGATGATATGATTGTTTTCTCCTAGAAAGGTAATCACAGGCCCAATAGGATCACTAACATTTATATTCAAACTTTGTTCCGCAATATTTCTACCATCTGATGCACGTAAAATAATTTCATAGGTTCCTGGAATGTCATAATTCACCAAAGAATCATCTATCGTTAATTTACAATTGCCACTATTGTCAATGACTGTAATCCGTTCTTCTAGTTTTGGTTTTTCCGAGCCAATAAGATATGTTAAAGAGGTAGGATATTCAACAAATATTGGCTTTTCCAAATCCACTACATTAAAAGTAACTAAGGTTTTATAACCTTGACACTGCCCAGGCTTATATTTATTTTCTACAGCCTTATACCATACCTGATAAGAACCTACCTTATGTGTATCAACATCAGTAAGTAAATATAGCCAATCTCCTGTGGTAATATAACTGATTTGTGCATCCTCTAAAAGCTTGCCATCACGATATAATTTAGCCTTTGGCTTTGAAATGTAATTTTGTAAATTTCCACCTAGTGGGATTTCTATTGTGGTGGTTGTTTCATCCCAAATAAAGCTCCAGCTACTAGCATCTGCTTGAATGTTAAAACAAAAGAAGAAAAAGATGAGGATGAGAATTTTTTTCATTGATTTCTTCCTCCATTCAATGTTTCAAATGCTTTACAAAAACTTTTATATCTTCCTATTCTCGTGCAAATTCGACAAAACTCTTTCAAAAAAAATATTTGTTCTAAGGCATTGTTTGTTTGCTTAATATTAGGGATAATCACATCGCTTAATTCTTGATATCGTTCAACATCATCACTTAACGTAAGATAGTTTGCAATATTATAGCTAAAATCACAAGCATATCCTAATGTTTTGTCTAATGCACAAAATGCATTTAAGTAGTTCTTAGAATCAAAAATGTATGTATATAATAGTTTTGCAAATGGTCTTAAATATGGATATATATCCTTCTTTTTTAAAGTTTTTCTTTGTATATCAAAGAAAAACTCTAGAGTTTTACGATACTCCTTTGTCTGAATATATCGATATTCCTTATATGCACAATCCATCATATCATTTTGAATCATATACATTGTTTGTAAGTATCTAACATATTCCGCCTTCTCAAATTCTGAAGTCTTTAAAAACAAATCTAGAAGCTTAGAACTATGAAGAAGTGTCATAGGACTATTGAGCTTTAAATAGCATTCTAAACATACTAAAGATGCAATTTTGCCTAAGGTATCATCTAGATTATATAAATTACTTAAATTCTTTAAGTTATCTAAGGTCTCTAAATAGCTTTCCTCATAATATTTTAAAATGGAGTAAAATACCATGAAAATGCTTAGTTCATCCTCCTGCATAACATTTGTGATTTTAAATAATTCTTTTACAATTTCATTTGCTTCAGCAAATTTATAAACCGAAATATAGTAAATGAGAAATAATAATTTAGACCGATAATTATCAAAGACCTTACAGGATTCATATACACTTTCAATTTCCTTCAGGTTACTTTGATAATAATAATTTACTGTTTTAGAAAGTAGATTTTTTAATTCAAACAATAAATTCAATCTTGGGGAATCTACATTTAGCTTTTTGCAAATCTCATTCAGCATATACCGATTCGGTTTTAACTGAGCCTTTTCTATCTTACATAAATAAGATACAGAACAAAGATCTCCTGCTACTGAAGATAGAGTTTGAGATTGACTCGTTCGAACTCTCTTAAGCTCTGTACCTATCATTGTATAGGTGTTATTATCCTCCTTTCCTCTTCTTTTTATTTCTTCAACAAAAATATTTTTCTTCATAAAATTTCTCCTTCTACTCATGTTGTATAACAATTATAAACGTTTCAAAATCAAAAGAAAAGAAATTTTATATTGATAAAATATTGTTTTAAAATTGAAAAAAAGTTATTTATAAAGCAATAAACAAGAAAAAGAGTAAATTTGTTCCCCATTTATTGCAAAATGGCTCGTTTGATAGCACAAATTTTTAATTTCTATTTTGGGATGCTCTGAAAAAAAATTATTTAATGCATCCTCTAAATCCTGTTCATGTTCAAAATCAAATAGCTTAACCTTCACATTATCACCAATGTTTAGTCTATCATATTATATGTAAAAAAAAAGTAGAAATTACTTTTCTACCTTACAATATTTTTTCAATGTGCAATTCTCACATTCTGGATGAATAGCTTTACAATGATAACGTCCAAATAATAATAAAAGATGGTGAGCATCTATCCACTCCTCTTCAGGTATATATTTTCGATAGCTTTGTTCAGCCTCTAAAACAGTGGCTCCCTCTTTTACATATCCAAAGCGAATAGCCATACGTTCTAAATGCGTATCAACGGGCATTGCAGGAATTTTATATCCTTCTGCTAAAACAACACTAGCCGTTTTTCTACCTACACCACTTAAAGTTTGAAGTTCTTCTAATGTTTTAGGAACTTCATCATGAAATTCATTGTGTAGTGTTTTTGCCATAGCGATTAAATTTTTCGCCTTATTTCTTGCAAAACCTAAAGATTTTATAATTTCAAAAACTTCATCATAGGATGCTTCACTTAAAAGCTTAGGTGTGGAATATTTTTGAAATAATGTAGGTGTTACCTGATTCACTCTTTTATCTGTAGTTTGACTTGAAATCATAACTGCACAGACAAGCTCAAATAAATTTGAATAATTTAGTTCACATTTTGGTGCTGGTATTATTTTTCTGATTTCATCTAGAATTTTTTTTGATCTTACTGCATTCATTTTTAAATCCTCTTTAAGAAATCTTGAAATGCTGCTGGAGCTTCTGTTTTTGGTTTAACCTCATAGCGTTTATTTGCCAATCCTAATGCGATAGTGCGCATTGATAAAACCTTGTTAGATGTGATAATATGATCTACTACTGCTGCAATCTGATCATAGGTATAATGATCGTCAATCATAAGGCCTTGAAGCATCTCTAATTCTGATGCTGTAAGAACACGATTTAACTTTGATGATATGTATTTATTTGCCTTTTCAATATCATAGGTATCTAGGCTTATTTTTTGACTTAAAAGTTGTTCAAGCATTGTAAATAAAGGCTTGAAGGAAATACATTCTGTACCCTTTCCATTATCATAAGATAAATATACTTCATAAAATCCACGTTCCATTAAAGAAGCTACTAGCTTGTCTAGCTTAGATGGAGTCATTAATACTTGTTTTTGAATATCTTCTACAGATAATGTATTCGTAAGTAAATGATTTTTTAAAATATGAATAAGAACAAATACCTCTTCGGCATTTAATCCTAATGACTTTGCATGATCAAATATCAGCTGTTCATAATTTAAGTAACCCTTTTTATATAATTTTTCTAACATTTACATCAACTCCTAAGTATTTTTCTTAACTCCTCATCAAAGCCTGTAATAAAAGCTTTCTTTTGTAAGATTTCATGACGAAGATATATTCTTTCATTCTCTGATGAAAAAATGATTTCATGAATAGCGGGAGCCTGATTAATCCGTAAGGACTGTATCTTATCTTCTGGAATACCTAAGCTTTTAGCCAACACCTTGGCTGTACCACTTGGAGCATCCTTTTTAGAGGTGGCATGGATTTCTACAAAGTCTAAAATTTCAAATTCTTTTTTACATTCCTCTAACAGCTTTGAAAAAAGCTTGATTCCTTTTGCATAATTTGCCTTCCAAATGAATGTAGTCTGGTGGATCTTTGCCAATTTTTCAAGTTCATCAATTTGTTCAAAGGTATATCCTGTAGTACCACTAAATACAATACATCCTTTTTTTATTGCTTGAATTAAAATATCATAAACTTCTGTTGAAGAAAAATCTACAACCACATCAATAGGATAAGGAACATCTAAAATATTTTGATAGGTTTCTACCACTTTATGCTGAATCACATCTATTCCGACAATATGAAATTCATTTTTATATTTTTCATAGATTTGGCTACCCATTTTCCCACATATTCCTATAATAGCCATATACATAAATATCACCATTATAGTATATGAAGAAGATTATCCTCGTGCTTCCTTATTTAAGGCTTCTTTTGCAGCATTTTGTTCTGCTTCCTTCTTGGTTTTACCAATGCCTCTTCCCATTAAGATTTCATCCATATAGACAACTGCTTCATAGGTTTTATCATTAGCAGGACCACTTTCATGGACGATTTCATAATGAAGACTTCTCTTATCCGCTTGAACTTTTTCTTGGAACACGGATTTATAATCTTTGATTTTTAATACAATATCTTGATGTGGTAGAACAATTCTTTCAAATACTTGATATACGGTTTCAAAATTAGAATCCTCTAAAATTGCCCCCAGCATTGCTTCAAAAGCATCCGCAATTATGGCCGGTCTGCCTCTACCACCACTATGTTCTTCACCATTACCCAGTAATAGATACCTTGCCAAATGTATTTTTTCAGCATATACATTTAAAGCTTCCTCACAAACACATTTAGCTCTAGTTTTAGATAAAACACCCTCATCTAAATGAAGCTTTTTAAATAAGTATTTAGACATACATAATTGCAATACAGCATCACCTAAATACTCTAAACGCTCATTACATTCCATCTGATGCTCATTTGCATAAGATGAATGTGTTAAGGCAAGCTTTAATAAATCTAAATTATGAAAATGATATCCTATTTGATTTTCTAATTCTAAAAAATCCATATTTTCATCTCCTAATATCTATCTTCAACAACACCAATAAAGGCTGTTCTTTATACCCAAGCCAATAGGTCTTTAAGCCTCTTCTTGTGGTAATTTAGCAACTACTTTATTGATAATATCAGCCTCTACTAGTTCACGTGCTAAACGGATTGCATGGAAGAATGCTAAAGGATCAGAGTTACCATGAGCCTTAACTACAATCTTAGAAAGACCAAATAGCATAGCTCCTCCAACTTCCTTCGTACTCATTCTTTTTTTGAATCTCTTTAAATTCTTGCGCATAAACAAATAACCAATCTTACCACCTAAAGAAGATTTAATTTCTTCTGTGAGCATTGCAGAAATTGCTTTACCTGTACCCTCAATAGACTTTAAACAAATATTTCCTGAAAAGCCATCTGTAACAACAACATCACAAGGACAATTCATCATTTCAGTTGGTTCAACATTTCCATAAAAATGAATTTGATTTAAGCTTTGTAAATACTCATAGGCTTCTTTTTCAATTTCTCTACCTTTGCCTGGTTCAGAACCAATATTTAATAATCCTACCTTAGGTTCTTTAACCTTTAATATTTCTTCTGCCACAACAGAAGCAAACATTGCAAGGCTTCCTAAATGTTCCTTTTTCAATTCAACATTTGCACCTACATCTAAGAGTAATCTTGGATGTCCATCCATATTTGGAATGAAAGGACATAACGCAACACGCTCCATCTGAGGTAATCTTCTAACAAGCAAGTGTGCTCCTACAACGACACACTGTGTAGGTCCGTTTGTCACACAAGCATCTGCTTCTCCATTCTTACAAGCCTTCATAGCTAAGCATAAAGAAGCTTCCTTTTGAGTACGAATTGCTTTTACGGGATCATGCTCACCCATAGAAATTGTATCTGCTGTATGAACAACTGTAATTCTAGTTGAATCTGTTAATAAAGGCTTTATCTTTGCCTCATCTCCATATAAAATAATCTCTAAATCTTTAAATTTTTTTATGGCCATCATACTCCCTAAAACAGTAGTATCAACTCCATAATCTCCACCATTTGCATCAATCGCAATTTTAAACATAGGTTAATTCCTCCTAATCAATACCATTTTAGCATTTTATAGCCTTAAAAACTAGTTAATTTTCGTTTTTTTAACAGAAATTTGTTTGAAGATCTCATCTAGCTTAGGATGACTGACTTCCTTTTGGAAATATTTGGAAACAAATTCCTTACTATCCTCTAAAGCACACTTCCAAATCATCAAATCTTTAGACTCATAATCAAAGTTCAAACTATTAAATCCTGACTGCTCTTCTCCTAAATAATCTCCAGGTCCACGTAATTTAAAATCTTCTTCAGCTAGTAAAAAGCCATCTGTTGTTTTTTCTAAGATATCTAATCTTTTTACATAGTCCTTTGTTGTAACAAGATAACAATAGGATTGAAGATTTCCTCTACCCACACGTCCACGTAATTGGTGGATTTGGGATAAGCCATAGCGTTCTGCATCTAAAATCACCATGACAGTAGCATTGCTTACATCAACACCTACTTCAATTACTGTTGTTGAAAGAAGACAATCTAATTCATGATTTTTAAAGGCATTCATTATACTATCCTTATCCTTTGCCTTCATCCTACCATGAAGTATGCCTAGCTTAGCATTTGGCAAAAGCTCTTCAAAAATTTCAATAGCTTGATTCATATCAATATAATCTAATCGCTCACTTTCCTCTATTAAAGGAACAACAACGTAAATTTGCTCCTCACAAGCTAAATGTCTTTCTAAAGTTTTAGCTAAAGAGGCAAGCTGTTCCATCGGAACAATCTTAGTAAGTACAGGCTTTCGATTCTTAGGCATCGTCTTAATTATAGATAGATCCAAATCTCCAAAGCTGGTCAAGCCTAGAGTTCTTGGAATAGGCGTGGCAGTTAAATATAACGCATCCACTCCCTTTAATTTATCTAATAAGGCTTTACGTTGGTTTACACCAAAGCGATGCTGTTCATCTATAATTGCAAGTCCTAAATTTTTAAATATGACACTGCTTTCAATTAATGCATGTGTCCCTATAACTAGAGAAATTCTACCATGTAAAAGCTTATATAGAATTTCTTCTTTTTCCTTTGTTTTTACTGAAGAAGTTAAAAGTTCAATAGCTAAATTTGGAAATAACTTTTTAGCATTTTCATAATGCTGTTTAGCAAGAATTTCGGTTGGAGCCATAAGAGCTACCTGAAAGCCTGTATCTATCACAGCCAAAGAGCATAAAAAAGCCACTATACTTTTCCCAGAACCTACATCACCTTGAACTAAACGATTCATAATTTTTGTAGATTTTAAATCATTTAAGCATTCTTCAATAACCTGCCTTTGATCTATTGTCAGCTCATAAGGCAATTCTTTTATAGCATTAGCTATAACAAGTTCATTAATATTCTTTGGGGCTTTTTTTTCTAAGCCTTTCAGTTGGTTTAACATCTCTAAGGATAAAGTATACCAAAAAAAATCCTCATAACGAACTCTTCTTCTAACTCTTTTATAGTCTGCAATAGTTTTAGGAAAATGTGCCAAGTAAACCAGCTCATTTAAAGTTCCTAACCGGTATTTCTGGATATATTCTATAGGCAACTCATCTTCTAGCTGATATCCTGCTTGTAAGATAGATTTAATCGCATTTTGAATTGTTTTATTATTGATATCAGGAATACCATAATCTAATTCAATTTGGTAATCAAAGTCTTCAAAAAAAATAGTTGTTAAACTAAATTCGTTTTCCTTTTCCTTATATTTTCCATAACAAATGATAGGAAGACCAATTTGAAGCTTAAATCTTAAATAATCTCCTGAAAATATAATACATTTTACTCTTTTTTGGTTGACTTTTACATAAAAAACAAAGGCTCTAGAACGTTTAATTGTTTTAATCCAAACTGGTCTAGAAGCTACAACTGCTTTAAAACAGAGAACTTCTCCACTAAAAGCATTTTGGTTATCCACTTGATAAAAATAATACTTTTTTGGATAAAATAAAAGAAGGTCTTTTGGAGTATAAATATGGTTCGCATTTAATTTGTTTAATGTAATAGGACCTATATGTTTGACATCCTTTAATTCCAATTCTATCCCTCCTTTTATTTGTGGAAAAATGGTTGGATTCCTCCAACCATCACTTTTTTATCAAAAAACTATTCTACTGCAAGAATATAAGAATAAATTTCTTGTTCACCATCAATAATTTCAACTTCTACGTTTCTATTTACCTTTTGACAAAGCTCTTCTAAATCTTGTTTTTCCTCATCCTTAACGTCTTTACCACAGAAGAATGTAACAATCTGACTTTCTTCATCAATTAGCTTATTTAATAACTGAACAAGAGCATCCTTTTGTTTCTTTGTAGATACAACAATTTCTCCATTGGCAATACCCATGAAATCACCTTCGACAATTTTAACACCGCCAATTTCTGTATCTCTAACAGAATATGTGATTTCGCCTGTTTTTACATGCTCAACTGCTTCCATCATTGCCTCTAAATTTGTTTCCATATCTACTTCAGGATCAAACACCATCAAAGAAGCATACCCTTGAGCTATGGTTTTTGCCTTTAGCACCTCTACTTTAGAGTCTTTTACTAAATCGGCAGCTTGACTTGCGGCCATTACAACATTTCCATTGTTCGGAATGATAATAATGTTTTCAGCATTAACCAAACTACATGCTTCAACAAATGCTTCTGTAGATGGATTCATGGTTTGACCACCTTCAATAATATAATCCACACCTAAATCTCTAAAGGTTTGAGAAATACCCTCACCAAAACATACAGCTACCAAAGCAAATGACTTTTTAGGACCATTTCCAAGCTCCTTAGCCCCTGTTTTTAAATGAGTATGCTGAATTTTTTGATTTTCTATTTTAATGTCGGTAAGCTCACCATATTTTAACGCTTGTTCTAATACTCTTCCAGGATGGTCTGTGTGCAGATGTACTTTACAAGTTGTGTTTTCCATAACCATACATAAAGAATCTCCTAAGCAAGAAAAGGAAGATTTAGATGCACCCTCATCAAAGCTCTTCGGTTCTTTTAGATTGATAAAGAATTCTGTACAATAAATATTTTTCATCTCAACTTGTTTTTCTTCATGCGCTGCGGCTTGTGTACCCTCATTTGCCTCAAGCATTTTTCCATTTAAGGCCATAATCATTCCCTTAACAATTTCTAAAAAGCCTGCTCCACCACTATCAACTACACCAGATTCTTTTAGAACTGGTAAAAGATTTGGAGTATTCTCCAAAGATTTTTCAGCCTCTTTATGATAGCATTCTAGCAAATCATCAATTGTATTAAAATCATTTATATGTGATCTTGTATGTTCAGCAGCTTCGCGAACAACAGTTAAAATTGTTCCTTCAACGGGTTCCATTACAGCTTTATAGGCTACACGGCAGCCTGATTCAAAACAGCCCATTAAGTCTTCTATGGATAAGTAGTTGTGGTCTAACTCCTTCATACCTACATAAAGACCTCTGAAAAACTGAGATAAAATAACTCCTGAATTTCCACGTGCACCCATCAATGCACCACGTGATAAAACTTTAGCTATATCTATAATTGAAGAGGACTCACAAGAATCCATCTCACGAACTCCTGACATAACTGTCATAGACATATTGGTACCTGTATCTCCATCTGGAACAGGGAAAACATTCAACTCATCCACTTTTTTGTGGTTATTCTTTAAATTAATAGCGCCATTCATTACCATTTTTTTAAATAAGGACGCACTTATGTTGCTTACCGGCATGGTAATCCTCCTAAATATCAAATTAAGTATATATGTTATAGCTTTCAATAGCTATAGGATAATCAAATCAACAATACAACTCTTCCAAATATACTCCCAAAAAGACATAATTCGACTCTTAAAAAATCACCTCTTACACTTGAAAATGTTTAATTCATTTAACATTTTAACACTAAAGCCCTTAAAAGTAAAGTAAAAATTTTCATTTAAGGGCAGTGACTAGTAAAATATACCAATTTTTTTAACAAAAGTCAAATACTTTATAAAAAAGATTAAAAAGTTCTTGCATTTATTATAGATTTAAGGTATACTAATAAGGCTTGAAGTTTAATTTTAACGTCATAAGGAGGTAAGGACTATGGCTAAATGTTATATCACTGGAAAGGGTACTGTAACAGGAAACAAAAGATCTCATGCTTTAAATGCTACTCGCCGTACATGGAAGGCTAATCTTCAAACTGTTCATATCAAAGATGAGAACGGTAACGTTAAGAAAGTAAAAATTTCTGCTAGAGCTTTAAAGAAGTGTAATCTTGAAAGAGCTTAATAGTTAGGTATTGAGGGGTTGATTATACCCCCTTTTTTATACGGAAAAAAAGACACAGGTTTCATTCATTCCTGTGTCTTTCATTTTAGTTTGTACCATTCCAACAACCAACATTAAAGTGCTTTTTAAAAGTTTCAAGTATACGTTCATAATTCTTAGGGTACTTAAAATAAATATGTGTTCTTTTTTCAGTTCCATCAGTGAAGAAAATTTTAATATTTTCACTCCCTCCATCAAATATGATTTCATCGGTCGTATAGCTTTCCTTCCATGTATAAATTCCTAAAGAAATAATTTTCTTTAAAAAGACTTTGCCCTCTTCTTCTGGGAATGTGGCAATTTCTATTAAAGTATTATAGCAAGAATTAATATAAGACTCATATTCTTCTAATGAAGCATACTCCTTATAATAGTCTGAGTCAGCCACATATTGTCCTTTTAAAAGATTAATTATAGTTTCATCAGCAAGTGTAATGTCATATACTTTACCATCTGCAAAATCAAAGATTCGCTTGTAAACAAAACCGAATCCCATACCTTCAATACACTCAGTTTCTATTTTGGCAATTGTCTTATCATCATATTCTGTTTTTTTAGTACAAGAAGACATAAAGCATAAGAAACATAGGCATAAAATTACGCTTAATACTTTTTTCATAGCCTTTCCCTACCTTTCTTTTATGAAAAGTTATCTACTATAACTTTATCACATTCCGTAAGATAAATTTTGTTATCAACCAAGAATACTCTAGAAAAATTAAATTTTTCTGCCTGAAGCTTGAATTCCTTATAAATTGTAACTACATTTTCTGATTCAACATCAATTTTAAATATCAAATAAGCATCATAAGCAACCATGGCACCTAGATATAAGAATGATTCATCATTATAGATAAATAATGCCTTATGATTAGAAAACATTCCTAAATCTATTAAACTATTATAATAATCTGCTTTACTATAAAACTCACTATAAGCTAAAATGAAATCTTTACCAATTTGGCTCGTTCCTTCTGTTTTTTCATAGACAGATATTTTAGTACTTACTCTAGAATCAGTGAAACCTAATCCCACTACATATTCTTTATCTTTTATTTTAAAAGTATGTAGATAATTAGAATAGCCTGGTGCTTCATATGCAGAAACAATCACTGGATTTTCCGGGTTTGAGCAATCTATCTCATAAAGAGGATCTGTATTTTCATAGGTTACAACATAGCATGTGTCTCCATCAAATCGAACAGATTTCACAGTCTGTCTTTCTTTACCAATGCCTTGGTTTAAGTAGCCTATCTTTTCCAAATCAGATTGTCTAAAGATTGTAATTGCATTTAATTCTTCTGCATTTTTAGTCGTATCTGTAGATACTACCCTAAAGTTTCCATCATATTCATCCATAGAAAATTGATTCAACACTACCCCATTTACACAAGCAACCCCTACTGGTTCTAAATCATAATTGAATATAGAAATAGAAGTAAAGGTAGAATTATTTGATGCGAAATAAAAGGATTTATTAGAAGCATAAAGTATTGTTTCATAAGAGGAGAGCAATTGTGTTTCTTTATGATCTTTTTTATCTAAATCAATACATGAAAGACAATATAAATAAGAGGGATTACTGCAGGTATCATAATAGCATTTCTCATAGGAAATATTCTTTTCATTCGCATAATTTGCATATGCTAAATATAGTTTATTTTCAATCAGTCTTGAAGTTAAATATCTTTCATATGTAATTTGTTCTTTTACTTCTAATATATTCTGATTCAATTCATAAAGCGTTGTTTTTTTATTGCCAACAGAAATGATTTGATTATCATAAATATATAGTTCAAAGCCCTCATCAGAAACATTTGTTATGATTGTTTCATTCTTGATCTCATAAATGTAGAGATAATAAGAATAAATATAATAAATGTATTTCCCATCACATTTAGCAACATCAGCTTCATCTATACCATTTACTTGAATGTTAGTTTGATATGAATTGTTACTAGAATTTCCCGTTTCATTTATAGTAGGTCCAAATACATCAGACGCTGCATTCTTATCATTAGATGATGAACATCCTATAAACTGAAAGGTAAATAAGTTAGTCAAAATAGAGGTTTTTTCTCTTTGATAAACATATTTATTTTTGTAGGTAGATACAACTTGATTATACTCTTTTGGATTATCAATTGTGTAAAGCTCGGAAGAATTCGCTAGCTCTACCCGATTTGAAATAGCTTGATTATGCTTTTCTACTCCTTTATTATAGTTAAACACCCAAATATGCTCAATCAATAGTGCAACAAATAAAACTCCAAAAGCAGTTAAAAAGGCATAGCGTAATTTAAAATGAAACTCATGCTTAAGTTTTTTTTCCTTAAAAGTATTTTGATATTCATTTTTTAAATTCTTTTTATAATCTCTTAATTTCATAGTTCTTCATCCTCTAGACATTTTCTTAATTTTTGTTTAGCTAAATAGTAGTGCTCGTTAACTTTAGAAGGTTTAAGATTTAAAATTTCAGAAATTTTTTTCGTTGTGTGGCCACACAAAACCTTCATCAAGAAAACCTCACGTTCTATTTCTTCAAGGTGGCGAATTGCGTAATACAAATAGGGATGTGTACTTTTCATATCAGGTAAAACATCTAAGTCATCCATACTAGATTCTTTTTTCTTTTTTAAATAATCTAGCGCTGTATTCTTAGCTATTATATAAATCCAAGAACGAAAGTTTTTTGCTTGATAATTAGAAATCATTTGATTGACTTTAACATAGGTATCTTGAATTAAATCTTCAACGATAAAACGATTTGGAATTTTTGAATAGATTGCAAATCGAACTAACGCTTTTGTTTCATTATAGATTTTTTCAAAGGATTGTTGATTCCCTTGTTTATATTTTTCTACTTCTTTTTCTAAGTCCACTTTTCCCCACCTCACTTAATATAACGAATATCAAAAGAATTTTTTAAATTTTTTTAGTATAAATAAAAGAATACGGCTTTATATAAGCCTTTTAGATTCTATTCTTTTATGCTAGAACAACGCATTGCGTTTAAGATGGCTAATATTGCAACACCTACATCTGCAAACACACCAAGCCACATATTACTATAACCGAGGGCTGAAAGGATTAAAACAAGAATTTTAATACCTAACGCAAAAATAATATTTTCAAATACAATACGCATCGTCTTTTTAGCTATTTTCTTAGCCAACCCTATTCCCTTTAAATCATCCTTCATTAAAACAATGTCAGATGCCTCTATAGCTGCATCAGATCCAACTCCACCCATAGATATACCAATATCAGAACGCATCAATACTGGGGCGTCATTGATTCCATCTCCAACAAAGGATAAATACTCCTTATCCTTTTTCTTCGATAATAGATTTTCAACCTCTTCTACCTTGTTTTGAGGGAGTAAGGATGCCTTATAGGAGGTGACACCTAATTTAGAAGCTACCTCTTTAGCGATAGCTTCGTTATCGCCAGTAAGCATAATAGTTTCATTTCCCATATCATTTAAGGATTTTATCACTTTAGGAGCTTCTTCCTTAATTTCATCACTAATTAAAATGGAACCAATAAATTCTTTATTCTTTGCTATATAAACAACTGTTCCTATATGTTCTACCTTTTGATACTCTATGCCACTAGATTCCATCAATTTTTCATTGCCACAGTAAATGCTTATGTCCTCTTTTACTGCTATAATTCCATGACCTGCTACATCTGTTAATGTATATCCTGTTTCTGGTACTTTCCCAACAATATCTAAAATACTTTTAGCAATTGGATGGTTTGAAGAACCTTCAGCAATTGCAGCAAGTTCTAATATTTCTTCTCTTTTATTCTCAGGCAAAACTAAAGTAACTGCAAAGTTTCCTTTGGTTAAGGTTCCTGTTTTATCAAAAACAAAAGTATTTACCTTATTGAATTTTTCTAAATAGTTAGACCCTTTAATTAAAATACCTAGTTTAGAGGCTACCCCAATTCCTGCGAAGAAGGAAAGAGGAATGGAAATCACCAATGCACAAGGGCAAGAAACAACTAAGAAGTTTAACGCTCTATAAATCCACTCTGTATATTCTTTTGTAATCAAACCTGGAATCAATGCTAAAAGCACTGCAAGAATAACAACTATTGGTGTATAATACTTTGCAAATTTTGTTATAAAGTTTTCGGCTTTAGATTTTTGGCTAGAGGCGTTTTCTACTAAATCTAATATTTTGGATACGGTTGAATCATAAAATGCCTTTTTGACTTGTATTTGAAGCGTTTGAGTGAGATTTACACAACCACTTATAATTTCATCACCCTTTTGAACCTCTCTTGGCAATGATTCTCCAGTTAAGGCTTTTGTATCAAGTGTAGATGAACCATTTAGGATAATTCCATCTAACGGAACTCTTTCTCCAGGCTTAACAACAATAATTTCTTCTAGTTCTACCTCATCTGGTTCAACAGTTTCAATTTTTCCATCTCTTAATACATTCGCAAAATCAGGACGTATATCCATTAAACTAGAAATAGATTTTCGAGATTTACCAACAGCATAGCCTTGGAAAAATTCTCCCACCTGATAAAATAAAATTACCGCCACTGCCTCATCAAAACCTTCTATTTTCTGTCTAGTTACTCCCCTAACTATACCAAGACAAAAGGCTCCAATGCTTGCAACACACATCAAAAAATTTTCGTCAAATACCTGTCCATGACATATATTTCTAATTGCCTTCCATAAAACATCATAGGCAATAACCAAATATAATACAAGATAAAGACATGCTGGAAATATCCATCCTAGTCTCTCATTTGGTATAACAGTATCTAAGTGAATGATATGATCTACTGTAAATAAGATGATAAATAAAACTATAGTAATACAAATTCTAATTAGATTTCGTTTTTGTCTTCTAGTCATATTATCCCTTCCAATCTTTAAAATAAATAAACAAAAAGCATTGCACATAATATTTCTATTAACATGCTTTCAGTAGGTATTCTTTATTCACACATTATCTTTTTATAATGCAATCAGGTTCAACCTTTTTGCACACACGGACAACTTCATCCATGATGGTTTCAAATTCATCATCTGGTGCTTCTATTGTTAGTTTTTGTGCCATGAAACTAACATTTGCAGATTGTACGCCTTTAATCTTTAAAATACTTCTTTCCATTTTAGCTGCACAATTAGCGCAATCTAAATCTACTAACTTAAATACTTTTTTCATTCTTCCATACCTTCCTTTTTTTCTAATATATGCTCAAGAGCCTTTTCATAAATCAAAAATACATGCTCATCAGCCAAGGAATAAAATACTTCCTTGCCTTGCTTACGATATTTTACCAAATTAAAGTCTCTTAAAACCTTTAATTGATGAGAAACTGCAGATTTTGTCATTTCTACAACTTTACAAATATCACACACGCAAAGTTCATGATTAAATAGCGCAGCAAGAATTCTTGTTCTTGTAGAATCACCAAACACTTTGAAAAGTTCTGCAACATCATATAGATGTTCTTCTTTCGGCATTAAGGATTTAACCTCTTGAATCAGTTCATTATGTGGATGGTCAATTTCACAATCTATAAAATCTTTCATTTTCTTCACCTCTTTAATAGTTGAATGATTGTTCAACTATCTATATTATAGTTGAGTGACCGCTCAACTGTCAAGTGTTTTTTCAAAAAAACTAAAAAAAATAGAAATCTTTTTAGTGATTTCTATTTTTTTTACAATTATTTATTTTTTTCTTGAAAATAAGCTCAAGAATTTCACTAAGAAATTAGGGAGTTTAATAATAATGATTCTAATGGGTATCACCTTTAGTATACCTTATGTCAATTGCTTATAAATTATGCTTAAGAAGTTTAATATTTTCTAATGGATTTTTAGAAGCCGTTATATAGGAACCTACTACAGCCAAATCAAGATAAGGTTCCACTCTTTGAATGGTTTCATTATTAATTCCACCATCTATGCTGATTAGGTAAGAATACTTATTTTCTTCTTTCTGTTGTTTTAGTTTAATTGCCTTTTCTATAGAACTTTCCATAAACTTCTGTCCACCAAAGCCTGGTTCAACGGACATAATTAAAACTAAATCTAATTTAGATAAATAAGGAAGTACCTCTTCTACCTTTGTATTTGGCTTAATAGCTAGTCCTGCCTTTACACCGAAGTCATGAATATAATCTATTACTTCATTAACATTACTTACTGCTTCTAAGTGAAAAGTGATATAATCACTTCCAGCATCTACAAAATCTTTTATATATTTCATAGGGTCAGAAATCATCAAATGTGTATCATAAATAAAATTGTTTTCCTTATGAATGGATTTTACTACAGCAGATCCAAAGCTAATGTTTGGAACAAAGTGTCCATCCATTATATCTAGGTGAAGAATTTTTATTTCATTTTTATATTTTTTTAATTCATCTTCAATACGGTTATAATTTATGTTTAAAATAGATAAAGAGATCTCCATTATCTTCTTTCCTCCCTTTCAATTTGCATAAGCATTTTTAAATAATTCTCATGTCTTGAAGTCAAAATTCTTCCTTCTAGAACACCTTTGTGAACCCCACAATTTTTAGCATTTTTTTGATGTAAACAATCTTTAAATCTGCAAGTTTCCTCTCCAAATTCAACAAACAAATTAGAAAGTTCCTTCTTTTTTATTCCTAAAACATCTAGCTTAGAAAAACCTGGTGTATCTCCAATAAAGCCATCTTTATAAGCATATAATGTAGTTTCTCTAGTCGTATGCTTTCCTCTACCTAAAGCTTGACTAATCTCTTGAGTCTTAAGTTCAAAATCCGGAAATATTGCGTTAATGAGGGTGGATTTTCCAGCACCAGTCTGACCAGATAAAACTGTTACCTTACCCTCTAGATGCTTAGCAACCTCTACAACTCCTTCACCACTTTTACTATTAACATAAAAAACATCATATCCTAATCTTTCGTAGTAAGATAATTGATGCTTTAATAAGGAAAGCTCTTCTTCTTTAAGTTTGTCTATTTTTGTAATAACAATAATAGGATGAATATCCTTCTTTGTAATATTTACAATAAACAGATCTAATAAATAGGAAGAAAAATCTGGTTCCTTGGCAGCAAATACTAAGAGAATTTGATCTACATTAGCAATATCAGGTCGAATGAGTTCATTTTTACGTTCTAAAATAGAATCAATACGATCATTTAATACGGTAACTAAATCTCCAACCTTAGGAGAATTTTTAACAGTCATTACTATTTCTTTTTTGCTTAAGCTATTGGGGTTTGCTTGAACTGTTTTTATACTTCTAAATTTCCCTCTAGCTGGTATCGTAACAAGTGTATGATTTTCTAATACAACCTGATATTTTCCGCCATTTAAATTAATGATTCTTCCTTGCATCCAGTTCTCCTATTTTGTAATCCAAAGGATATATTTTACTACATTACTATCATATAACTTTTGAACCTCAAACGCAACTAATTTATTTTTTAAATCATTAGAATTTACATAATTTATCTTTATTTCATAACCTAAATTTTGGATTACCTCTATAAAAAAATCCACATCAACGACAGTTGTTGGCTTAACTCCTTTAGAAATATATAAGTCCAAAGCATAAGGATTATTCTTTTGTATTAGCGTATTTGCAGGCGTAGATTGAAAGATAATAATATCCTCATCAATAGGTGTAGGCATATAGGTTAAATTGACTTTAATATTATATTCTTCAATAAGCTCTAATGCCTCATCAATAGAGAGCCCTACAAAGTTTGGTAGCATATAGGTAGAATGATTTGTAGATAAAGTTAAACAAAGCTCATCTCCTTGATTTAATACCGATCCATCTACAAGCGACTCTTTAATAATAACTCCACTAATCGTACTATCTGTTTCTTCATATTCTATTTTTAACTTCAAGCCATGATTATTGCACATAAGCTCTATTTCAAAAGCTAGATCCTCATACACTCTACCTAAATAGCTTTTATAGGCTGCTGGCATAATCTTACCTATATATAAGGAAACTACATAATCCGCCTTAATGCTTGTTCCTGCATAAGGTATAGTTTTTAAGACAACCTCTTCTTGACTTTCAAGATAAGTAATTTGATATTTTATTTTTTTCTTGTTTAATTCCTCGATAGCTTCGTCTTCACTTAGATTGACTACATCTGGTATAGTCACAATGTGATTATTAAATATTTTAGGTGAAATAAACAAAAAATAAAGCCACACTAAAATAATACCCAATGTTACAAGCCATAACCTCAATGTTAACTTCATACAATCACCATTTATAGTATTTAACAAAAAAAATAAAATATGAACCTTTTCGCTTATTGAACAAAAGAAATAAATAAATTTATTCCTCTAGAAGTAAAAACCTCTAATTTAG
>JAMPGQ010000013.1 GCA_023663825.1 Anaeroplasma bactoclasticum | reverse complement strand
AACCTTAAATAATGATGATATTGTTCTGGTTGTACTAGTTTTGTCAATATTTATTATAAATTTATACAGTTAATTGTTTTCTACCTTTTTTACGTCTACGAGCTAAAACTTTACGACCATTTTTAGTAGCCATTCTAGCACGGAAACCATGAGTAACTTTTCTTTTACGTCTATTAGGTTGATAAGTTCTTTTCATTTTTTCATACCTACCTTTCTTACGAAACCACGCTATAATATTCTAGCAAAAAACAATATTCTTGTCAAATATTTTTACTAATTTTTTTTAGTTTATTTTTTATCCTTACATTTTTTTAATAAATTCATTGAAAAATTTTATTATAAATGTGGATAACTTATAAACTTTATTATGCACAGGTTAATTTGTTGAAAAAGTAAAAAAATGCCTAAAAATAAACCTTTTTTATTTATTTTATCCACATTTTTGGAAAAAAATAGACAAATATTTAATAAAGTTATCCACATTTTTTGTGGAAAAATAAATATTGTTTTTAAGAAAAATTATGTTATTATATTTAAGAATGTAGGTGATCTTATGGATAATTATCAAGATTTGTGGAATCAAACTAGGGACATCTTATCTTCATATTTTGCTGAAGAAACCTTTGAAGAAATTTTTTCAGAGGTAAAAAAAGTCATTAAAGAAGAAAATAAAATTATTTATGTTCTTACACCATCAAATTATATAAAAACAAAAATAAATAATATTTATGCACGTAAAATCGGAGAAATTCTTTCTTCTATTACATCTGAGCGTGTAAAATTTAAATTTGTTTGTGAAGGAGAAGTTCAGCCTAAAAAAATAAAAGAACTGAACTTTAATAAAAATAATCTAAAAGATAATTATACCTTTGAATCATTTGTAGTTGGAGAATCTAATCGTTTTAGTTATTTAACTAGCTTAAAGGTTGCTAATCAACCTGGTGAAGTTATAAATCCTCTTTATATTTTTGGAGGAGTTGGATTAGGCAAAACACATTTAATGAACGCAATTGGAAATCAAATTATAGAAAATAATATAGATAATAAAGTCTTATATATCCAAGCATCTGATTTTATTACAGATTATACTAGATCTATACAAGTTCAAAATATGGCATCCTTTTATGATAAGTATGAAAATTTAGATGTTTTATTAGTAGATGATATTCAAATGCTTGCTCAAGGAAATAAATCTCAACAAGAATTCTTTAAATTATTTAATGATTTAATTGGAAGACAAAAACAAATTGTTATCACCTCTGATTGTCAAGCAAAAAATCTAACAGGAATTATGGATCGTTTAACTTCTCGATTTCAAATGGGCTTAAGTGTAGAGATACAACAGCCTGATTTAGCTCAAAGAATAAGTATTCTAAAACGAAAAGTTTTGGAAAATTCAAATAAGCAACTTGATGATAAAATTCTTACATTTATTGCCGAAAATTTTATAGATAATGTTAGAGAACTTGAAGGGGCTTTAAATAGATTATTATTATATAGTGAAGCTTATAATAAAGAACTTTCTTTGGAAACAGCTAAGGACGCTCTTGAGGTTCTTATAAAATCTCAAAAAGCTCATGGAAAAAATAATTATGAAGCTGCTTTAAGTGTAATTTCTAATACTTATAGTATTAGTACTGCAGATTTATTAGGAAAAGCTAGAAATGCAAAATATGTTTTACCAAGACATATAGCTATGTATATTTTAAAAAATCGTTATGATTTTACCTATTCAAAAATAGGCTCAATTTTTAACGGAAGAGATCATACAACTGTTATGAATGGTTGTACAAAAATTGAAGAAGAACTCAAGACTAATCCTCAATTAAAAATGGCTGTTGATATGATTTTAAAGAAAATATAAATTTGTGGATAAAATGAATAGATTTCCACAAAAAAATATGATATAATTTGATTGATATTTCAAGATATTTGGCACTTATCCACATATCTACACTCCTAATAATAATTATTAAGAGTTAATAAATATAATTTTTATATACAACAAGGAGTTTGAACCATGAATTTTACAATTGATCGTGAAGTCTTATTAGAAAATTTAAATGTTATCTCTAGAGGTTTACCTGCAAAAAGTCCAATGCCAATATTAACTGGTATAAAAATCGAAGTAACTTCTTCTGATTTATATATGACATCTTCTAATACAGATATTTCTGTTGAAACCTTTATTTCTGATACTTCTTTACAAGTAGAAAACCCAGGTAAAACAGTAGTTCCAGGAAGATTTTTTATTGATATTATTCGAAAAATTAATTCTAAACGTGTAAATTTTTATTTAGTAGATGATAAAATTCTTGTGATAAAAGCAGATCGTGGAGAATATAAATTACATATTATGGATCCTCTTGATTATCCTAATATTGATTTTGTAACTTTAGAAAATCCTTTAGAGTTACCAGCAGAGCGTGTAAAAGCTTTAATTCGTCAAACTAGCTTTGCCACTGCTCAAAGTGAAAAGAAACCAATTTTAACAGGAGTTCATCTAACTTTAAATGAGGATAAACTGAATGTAACAGCAACAGATTCCTTTAGATTATCTCAAGTTCTTTTAGATGTTCCTACTTATAGACCATTCAATATCACTATTCCAAATAAATCCTTAGATGAACTTTCAAAGGCTATGGATAATTACAACGAAAATATAACTCTATATTTTTCTGTAAATAAATTATTAGTAAAATTTAAAAATGTTTTATTTCAAACTAGGTTATTAGATGGAAATTATCCAGATACCTCTCGCATTATCCCTTCAAGTTTTCCTATCATTTTAAAATTTGATAAGGATGAACTCTTAGAGGCAGTAGAACGTGTATCTTTATTATCTCCAAGAGAAAAAATAAGTACAAATGAATTATCTTATAGTATAATCAAATTAACTGTAACTGAAGATAGAACTGTTCTTCTTTCTACTACTAATGCATCTGTAGGAGATGCTCAAGAAGAATTAATTCCACTTGAAACAAAGATGAATAGTCCTTTGACACTTGGTTTTTCTTCAAGATATTTAGTTGAAGCTTTACGAAGCTTCGATTCTAATGAAATTTATTTAAATTGTAATGAAGGAATTCGTCCGTTTGTAATTACTGGCGAAAAGGATCCTAATTTAACTCAGCTCATTTTACCAGTACGTATGGATTAAAAAAATTGGGTAATAAAAAAGTTACCCTTTTTCTTTTTTTAAAAAATTAAAACATAAAAAAAATGTTTTTTATTCTTAAAATTTTATCCAAATTCTAAATCAAGCCCCAAATCGCCTAAATTAGGCGTTTTATTTTTATCAATATAGGTATTCTACCCAAAAATAAAAATGTTTTTATACTACTTTTTCTTGAAAAAAATATGCCTATATGATATAATCATATAGATTGTGGGTGTTAAAATGGAAGATTTAAAATTGGAAAGTGATTATATAACCTTACAACAATTTTTGAAAATTAAAAATATTATATCTAGTGGTGGAGAAGCTAAGTATTATTTAGCAAGCCACAAGGTATATGTGAATCAAGAATTGGAAACCAGAAGAGGACGCAAGCTTTATCCAAAAGATATCATTCTTGTAGACGGAAAAGAGTATCAAATAAAATGATCAATCATTTAGAAATTGTTCATTTTAGAAAATTTTCTAAATTAAATTTAGATTTTAAAAGTAAAATAATTGTATTTACGGGTCCTAATGCGGTTGGTAAAACAACACTTTTGGAATCTATTTATTTAATATCTACATCAAAAAGTCATAGAACAAATGATTTAAGTACTTTGATTCAAAATAAGGAAGATTATTCAAGTGTAGAAATTTATTCCACTAAAAAATTCAAAATGATTCTTTCTAAAGAAGGTAAAAAAAGCTATATAAATGATATTTTTTACCCTAAATTGAGTGATTTTATAGGAGGAATTCCTGTTGTTTTATTTTCCCCAGCAGATTTAGAGTTGATACAAGGCTCAAAATCAGCGCGTAGGCGCTTTTTAGACTTAGAACTATCTCTTATAGATAAAAGTTATTTAAGAGCAATTATGGGCTATAAAAAGCTTATTAAAGAGCGTAATGAGTTATTGAAAATCTATACAGAGGATAAAAAACTCGTTTTAGATGTAATAACAAGTCAAATTTTAGACTATATTTTTAAAATTTATCAAATTAGAATCAAGTTTTTAGAAAAAATAAATTTTAAATTAAATACTGTCTGTGAAAATTTAGAATGTGAAAAAATCAAACTATCCTATATACCAAGTTATGATATTAACCATTTAGAAGAATCCTTTAAATCAAAACTATCTTATGACTTAATTACAAAGACAACAAATATTGGTTTACACCGAGATGATTTTAAAATTGAATTAAATTCTTTAGAGGCAAAGGAATTTGCCTCAGAAGGCCAAATACGAAATGCAATTTTAGCAATTAAATTTGCCCTAAAGGAAATTTATAAAGAAAAAGGGCAAGATATCATTTTATTATTAGATGATGTATTTGCAAGTATTGATCAAAAAAGAATGAATCACATTATGGAATATATAAAAAATGAACATCAAACCTTTATTACTACGACATCCCTTTTTAATATTCCTGATGAATTATTAAAAGAAGCTCAAATTATTAGATTATAGAAGAGGTAAAAATTATGGCAAAAGATTATACTCATTATGATGCGGAAAACATCCAAATTCTAGAAGGCTTAGAAGCTGTACGTAAGCGTCCTGGTATGTACATTGGTACAACAGGTCCAGCAGGATTACATCATCTTGTATGGGAAATTGTAGATAACTCAATTGATGAGGCCTTAGCAGGCTTTGCATCTCATATCGAGGTTGAAATTTTAAAAGGAAATGTCATCAGTGTAACAGATGATGGACGTGGTATGCCAGTTGATATTCACCCTAAGACAGGTAAAAGTGCGGTTGAAACAATTTTTACTGTCCTACATGCTGGTGGTAAATTCGATGGTAGTTCTTATAAGGTATCTGGAGGTCTACATGGTGTAGGAGCTTCAGTAGTAAATGCCTTATCTGAATGGTTAGAGGTTACAGTTAACAGAAATGGTAAAAAGTATAAACAACGTTTTGAAAGAGGTCAAGTGAAATATGATCTTGAGGAAATTGGAAATTCTAGACATACAGGAACTCAAGTTGTATTTAAGGCAGACCCTATTATGTTTACTGAAACTACAGAATATACATATGAAACCTTACGTCATCGTATTCAACAGCTTGCTTTCTTAAATCGTGGTATTAAGCTTACTATTCGTGATAAAAGAGGACCTGAGCTTATTGAAAATGTTTATTATTATGAAGGTGGAATTAATGAATATGTTGAATTTTTGAATTCTGGTAAGAAAGTAATCGCACCTAAGATTATTTATTGCATTGGAGAAAAAGAAAATATTCAGGTAGAAATTGCACTTCAATATAACGATACATATACTGCCTTAGTCTATTCCTTCACAAATAATATTCACACTCACGAGGGTGGTACACATGAGGAAGGCTTTAGATTAGCCTTAACTCGTTGTATAAAAAATTATGCAACAACAAACAATCTTTTGAAAAAGGATGAAGAAATCAATAATGAGGATGTTAGAGAAGGCTTAGTAGCTATTGTATCTATTAAGCATCCAAATCCTCAATTTGAAGGTCAAACTAAAACAAAACTAGGAAATACTGAAGTACGTGCTATCGTATCTCAATTATTAGGTGAAACTTTAGATCGTTACTTCTTAGAAAATCCAAATGATGCAAGAGCAATTATTGACAAATGTTTATTAGCTTCTCGTGCAAGAATTGCAGCCCGTAAGGCAAGAGAAGCAACACGTAGAAAATCTCCATTAGATAACTTAAGTTTTGCATCTAAATTAGCAGATTGTCGTTGTAAGGATCCTTCAAAATCTGAGATGTACATAGTCGAGGGTGATTCAGCTGGTGGTTCTGCAAAATCAGGTAGAGATAGTGAATATCAAGCTATATTACCACTTCGTGGTAAAGTTTTAAACGTTCAGAAGGTAAGACTTGAAAGAGCCTTAAGTAATAATGAAATTTTATCTATGATTCAAGCAATCGGAACTGGTATTGGTGAAGAATTTGATATCACAAAAGCTAGATATCATAAAATCGTAATTATGACCGATGCTGATGTTGATGGTGAGCATATTTGTATTTTGTTATTGACATTCTTCTTTAGATTTATGCCAGAGCTTATAGAAAAGGGATATATTTATGTGGCAAAGCCACCACTATATAAAGCTCAATTCGGTAAGTCTGTAAGATATGCATATTCTGATGAAGAATTGGAAGCATATAAAAAAGAATTTCCTGATCGTAAGCCAGATGTACAGCGCTATAAAGGTCTTGGTGAAATGGATCCAGAACAATTGTGGGAAACAACAATGGATCCTGCATTAAGAACATTAGTTCAGGTACATTTAGAGGATGCCAATATTGCTAGTGAAACATTTGAAATGCTTATGGGTGAAGACGTTGATCCACGTAAGAATTTTATTCAAGATAATGCACATTATGCAAACAACTTAGATATTTAGGAAAATGAGGTTTAGAAGTATGGATAAGGATAAAGAAAATTTTGTTGAATTAGAAAAACAAGAATTTGATAGAATTGAACAATTAGATATAAATAACAAGGTAAAAACCTCATTTTTAAACTATGCAATGTCTGTTATCATTGCTAGAGCATTACCAGATGCTAGAGATGGATTAAAGCCCGTTCAAAGACGTATCTTATACGGAATGAACGAACTTAAAATTTTCTCTAATGTGGCCCATAAGAAATCAGCTCGTATTGTCGGAGATGTAATGGGTAAGTATCACCCTCATGGTGACTCTTCTATTTACGAAGCAATGGTTCGTATGGCTCAGCCATTTAGTTATCGTTATACATTAGTTGATGGTCATGGTAATTTTGGTAACATTGATGGTGATGGTGCTGCAGCAATGCGTTATACTGAAGCACGTATGAGTAAGATTGCTATGGAAATGCTTAGAGACATTGATAGAAATACAGTTAATTTTGGAGACAATTATGATGCAACTGAAGTAGAACCTTTAGTATTACCATCTCGCTTTCCAAATTTACTTGTAAATGGTGCAACTGGTATTGCAGTAGGTATGGCTACTAATATTCCACCCCACAATTTAGGAGAAGTAATTGATGGTGTTATTGAAGTTATTCATAATCCTGAAATTACGAGTGAGGAATTGATGCAATATATTCAAGGTCCTGATTTTCCAACTGGTGGACAAATACTTGGTCGGACAGGCTTAAGAAATGCTTATACAACAGGAAATGGTTCTATTGTCATTCGTTCTAAGGCAGAAATCGTTCATTTAAAAAATGGGAAGAATGAAATTATTGTTACAGAAATTCCATATATGGTCAATAAAACAAAATTAATTGAACGTATTGCCGAAGTTGCAAAAAATAAAGTGGTTGAAGGGATAACAGATTTACGTGATGAATCTGGACGAAGTGGTATTCGTATTGTGATTGAACTTCGTAAAGATGTAAATGCAGAGGTTATGTTAAACAATTTATATAAATATACACAGCTTCAAACAGGCTATGGTATGAATATGATTTGTTTAGTAGATAATCAACCAAAGGCAATCACCTTAAAAGAAGCTTTAGAGGTTTATTTAAACCATCAAATGGAAATTATTACAAGAAGAACGAAATTTGATTTAGATAAAGCTTTAGCTCGTATTCACATTTTAGATGGATATATTATTGCTCAAAATAACATTGAAAAAGTAATAAAAATAATCAGAACCACTACAGATGGAACTGAAAAAGAAAAATTAATGGATCATTTTAAATTAGACGAAATTCAAGCCCAAGCAATTCTTGACATGCAGCTTAGAAGATTATCTGGTTTAAATAGAGAAAAAATTTTAGCAGAGCATGCAGAATTAAAAAGAGCATGTGATGAATATTTATTAATTTTATCTGATGAAAATAGAAAAAAATCCATCATTGAATCAGAATTGTTAGAAATTAAGAATAAATATAATGATCCTCGTAAATCTGAAATTTGCTTAAGTCAAGACATCAGTATTGAAAATGAAGATTTAATTCCACGTGAGGATGTTGTTATTACTATAACTACAAACGGTTACGCAAAACGTATGAAACAAGATGTTTATAAAGCCCAAAGCCGTGGTGGCGTTGGAATGAGTGGCATTAAAACACATGAAAATGACGATGTAGAATTTATTATTCCAACCTGCACACACAATTATTTGTTATTCTTTACAAATAAAGGTAGAGTATATTCTATGAAAGGCTATTTTATTCCAGAAGCCTCTCGTACTGCAAAAGGATTACCTCTTGTTAATATTATAACATTCCAAGAGGATGAAAAACTTGCAGCTATTACAACTGTACCAAATTTAGAGGATGATAATGCTTATTTATTTTTTGCAACAAAGAAAGGAATTGTAAAAAGAACTAAATTATCACAATTTAAAAATATTAGAACAAATGGTATTATTGCTATAAATCTTCAAGAAAATGATGAATTATTACAAGTATCATTAACTGATGGTAATAGAGATATTATTTTGGGTTCTTCTTCAGGAAAAGCAATTCACTTTAAAGAGTCCGAGATTCGTCCTATTGGTAGAAGTGCTGCTGGTGTAAAAGGAATAGCCCTAGCTAAAAAGGATTATTTAGTAGGAATGGCAGTAATTACAGAAGAAAAGAACGAAGTTCTTATTGTAACGGAAAAAGGGTATGGTAAACGTTCAGCTGCTGAAGAATATCGTATTCAAGGCCGTGGTGGAATGGGAGTAAAAGCCTTTAATGTTACAGCAAAAAATGGTAAGCTTGTTGCTTTACGTAGTGTTAATCCAAACCTAGATTTAATTATTACAACAGATAAGGGTGTAATAATTCGTATGCATATAGATAAGATTTCTTTAGCAGGAAGAAACACACAGGGTGTTATCCTAATTAAACTTAAGGATGATCAATCTATTGCCAATACAGCTATTGTTGATAGACAAATGGATGAGGATGAACAAAATCTTGAAAATCAACCATCCACTGAAATAGATGTTGCTGATCAACCAGAAGTAACTTCTGAGGAATAAAAACAGGTTATTTAAAAAAATGATGAAACATATAAATTTATATCAGTTATAGATGTTGATTTGATGAATAGTCCTATTTTGATAAAATAATATATTTCAATTATTTTGTTTTTAATAATATAAATATAGCCCTCTATGCTTTGCTTGTGAAGATAGAGGGCTTATTTGTTTGGTCTTATCAAGAAGATAGAATAAATTATGTATATTGATTTCTTTCGGTTTGATACATATTTACAATTTCACTTAAAATATCTACATGAGAAAAATCCTTATGATATACAACATTTAGTTCTCTAACCATACTTAAATTTTCTATTGATACACTTTTAAAATGATTTCTTTCAATATCTCTTAAGCAAGTGCTTTTTGCTAAAATAGAAACCCCATAATTATTGCGAACTAAATCCTTTATCATGGCAATATTATCAATTTGCATCATTACCTCAAAATTATGTATTGATTCTCCTATTTTTTGTAATTGAGTTTCAAATAATTCAGTAGTACCAGATTCTTCAGACCTAAGAATAAGCTTTTCTTTTTTTAATTCATTTATAGATATAATTTTTTTCTTCGATAATGGATTGTGATTAGAAACCGCAAGAACTAAGGAATCAGTATCTAGAAGAATATAATTTAAGTGATCATCTATAATTTTACCATCAACAAAAGCCACATCAATCTCAAAATTTTTCAATTTATTATAAAGATTTTTTATAGTATCAGAAATAATTGTTATATGTAAATTTTCTTTTTCCAAGGAAAATTTTGCTAAAACTCTACTCATAATACTACTTTCAGCAGAGGGAGTTAAGCCTATAGTTAATCGTTTTATATTAAGTTGATTATCTAAAAGAGATTGTTGAAGACTTGCATAAATATTATTTAATCTTATAGCATATTTTACGACAATTTCTCCTTCTTTTGTTAATTCCACACTATGATTTGTGCGTCTAAAGAGTTTAACATCGAGTTCTTGTTCTAACTGTTTTATATGCAAACTTACAGCTGGCTGAGTTAAATTCAGTTCCTCTGCAGCCTTACTATAATTTTTAGTTTTTACTACTTTAAGTAAAGTTTGTAATCTTTGTGTAATCATAGAACCTCCTGATATAAGTAAAAATTATAACTATACAATTTATTATAAGTTGATTTTAACTCAATTTAAGAATAAAATCAAGAACAAGAATAGTATTTTGTTGTGAATAGAGGTTTTATTTATGGTAGATTTTCAATTTTATCAAGACTTAACGAATACATCTAAGGTTTTAATTTCCTTAAGTATTATGTTATTGACTGGATTTTTAATGACAAGAATTACAAAATTGTTTAAGTTACCAAATGTTAGTGGATATATAATAGGTGGAATTCTTATAGGACCATATTGTTTAAAGTTAGTATCCGAAGAAATGGTTGGTCATATGGATTTTGTTAGTGATATAGCTTTGAGCTTTATAGCATTTGGAGTTGGTAAATTTTTTAAAAAAGAGGTTTTGAAAAAAGCAGGGTCCAAGGTTATCATTATTACGATTTTTGAAGCTTTAATGGCAACAATACTGGTAACATTATCCATGCATTTCTTCTTTAAGATGTCATGGCAATTTTCTTTGATACTAGGAGCCATCGCTTCTGCAACAGCCCCAGCTTCAACAATGATGACAATTAAACAGTATAATGCTAAAGGTGAATTTGTCGATGTATTATTACAAGTGGTCGCATTAGATGATATTGTATGTTTACTAGCATTTAGTGTTGCAACTGCGATTGCCACTGCATCAGATGGAAGCTTCCAAGCGATGGATATTATAAAGCCTATTGGATTTAACTTATTATCTATTGTTATAGGTGTTGCACTTGCAATATTATTACGTTTAATTTTAAATCCAAAAAGAAGTAAAGAAAATAGACTAATATTAGTAATTATGGCTCTTTTATCTTTATGTGCTGTTTGTTCAATATTAAATGTATCTCCATTACTTGCTTGTATGATATTTAGTACAGTTTATGTAAATATAACAGATGATACTTACTTGTTTCATCAAATTGATAACTTTACACCCCCAATTATGTTATTATTCTTTGTTCTTTCAGGAATGAAATTAAACTTAAAAACACTATTGAGTGTTGGTATTATAGGAGTAAGTTATTTCTTTATTCGTATTGTTGGTAAGTACTTAGGATCCTTCTTAGGATGCTTAGCTACAAAACAAAATAAGGATGTTAAATATAATTTAGGACTAGCTTTAATTCCACAGGCAGGAGTTGCTATTGGGTTATCTGTATTAGGACAAAGATTACTGCCAACAGATTTAGGAAATTTATTATCTACAATTATTCTTGCTTCCTCAGTTCTTTATGAATTTGTTGGACCATCTTGTGCAAAAGCTTCTTTATTCCTATCACATTCTATTGAATGGGATAAAAAGAAAAGAAGTGAAGCAGAGGTTATTGACGAAGAAACTAGAGCTAATTTGGAACAATTGGTTGCAGAATCCAATAGAGAATATCAACAAAGTCTAAACTTGAATCTGCAATCTGAAGGAACAAATCTTCCGTATGAAGAACCTCTTGTAGGTATAAGATTAAATAATAAACGAAATAGAAAAAGGGAATGATTTTTATTAGGTCATTCCCTTTAAATTTAATCCGTATATTTATAAACCTCTATTTTACCTGTAGTATTATTTAAAAGATAAATCATATTTTCATAAAACTCAAACTTACCTTCGGTGGTATTGGAATTTATTTGTTTGTAGGTAAATAAGTTTGATTCTAAATTGTATTTTACAAGATATATTGTTCCAGTTCCATAAGGTAAATAAGATCTATATAAAATGTTTCCTTCAATATAGTCATGTTCTGCTTGAGTATAAGCATTTAATGTTAAATTTTTATTTTCAACAGAATCATGAAATGTATAGTCCCAAATAGAATCTGATTTGAAGAAAATAACACAAGCATCATTTATATATTGTCCTTTTTCAAAAGAACAATTTCCTTCATTTGAATAAATATAAGATTTAAAAACAAAAGATTCTTTTGCCTTATTCCAAACGTAATATCTAGGATCCTCAGTTGTTTGTGTAGAAATTAAAATAAATGCATCTTCTTGATGGCTATAATATATTTCGCTTTTCATATATATAGAATCAATTTTTTCCCATACTTTTGTTTCAAAATCTAATGATATTAAATCAACATGTTGATTTAGTCCCATAGTAATAATGGCTTGATTTCTTTTATCAACAAAAATACTATAAGGAAAAAAGTTGACCTCAACTTGGCTTACAAGAGAAAAATCATCAAAAGAAATTTTATTTACAGTACCCGAATATTCATCATTTTCTAAATATTCGCTTGTATATGGGTAATTGGCTGTAACATACAAATAGGAATCTTTATAATAGTAATGATTGAATTGACACAACAAATCTATTTTTCCTACAACCTGATTTGTATGAATATCATATTTGTATAAAGAAGTAGAGGTTGCTAATAAAAGATAATCATCTATCCTAAAAACATCTACAATATCTGATTCTATTTCTATTGTATCTTGCAAATCTATTTGAGAATTGATAATTTGAACAGTAAAATCTTTTGTATATGTTTGATCATTCACAGTTACTGAAAGAGTTACAGGATATTCACCAATACAACTAACATCAACATAGCCAACGATATTTGCTTTTAAATAATAGTCTCTAAAATAAGGGTTACTTGCCTTTAAAATGACATCTATATCGTCTAAATTAATATTTGAATTTTGTTTGAAAATAAGATCATATTCATTTATAAGTTTTATTTCATATTTTGGATCCTTTACTTCAATCACACACTCTTTACTATAGGTTTTCCCTTCATATTCTGTTGAAACTATAACAGTATACACACCTTCTTTTGTTATATCAAAATTGTCTGAATAGGTAAGATTTGAAGCTTCTAATGGAATGAAACCTAAATTGGAATCATAAAGATTGCATGGAAAATCTAAAGGTCCATTTATAGGAACAGTAAGAGTCTCCCATAAACTTAGCTCATAATTTGGTTCTACAACTCTTATGCATACACTCGTTGTATATTTAAAACCCTCAAAAACAACAGAAGCATACGTGTTGTATTCTCCAGGAATGGAGTAATCTATATCATCTTCAATTGTCAAAGTTAATTTATAAATTTTATGAACGTTGATATCAGGTTTTAAATATCCTGTTACTATAGGTTCTTCATTTACTTTTGTAGTAATTATGTTTCCACCAAAGATATCTAATTCATACTCTGTTGTTGATGGAAAAGTCCCTGGAAAAAAAGTTGCAAGGCAATGATTTATAAAAGTATTATTGTCTAAAAATTCATAAGAAGATACATTAGGAGCAAATTCTTTCATCGCTCCATATTCAATGTTTTGTAGAAGAATAGTAACTTGATATCCAATCAGCTTTTCTATAACCTCTGGCAAAACAAATTTTATCTGTGTGATTCTTTTTTTGGTTAAATAAAAATCAATATCAAAAGTTGTATCATCTAGAAATTCTTCTATACCTTCTGTTTTTTTAAATTCATAGGTAATAGTAAAGCCAAATTCTGTTTTTTTCTTTTCTTTAATAAGAATAGGCAAATCAGAAGTAGAAGAATCTGTAAATGGTATATCTATCATAGTAAACTTTTGATTCATATAAAAATTTAATGTAGTATTCTTTGCTTTAAAATAAAGGAATTGAGCAGAATTGGCTATTTGTAATAGAAAGGAATTGTCCCCTATTTCTAACGTACCAATTTTTTCTGTTTTGTTATCAACAGTTACAGTTAGTTTTTCTTTAAAATAATCTGAGTTAATAAATTCTTTGTAAATTGAGTCTATGCTGTTATCTTTACAGCTAGTTAAAAGAAGAAACATAAAGCATAAGAGAAAAATAATTTTTTTCACAAACATCACCTGGTTCCCATAATTTTAAAAAACAAAAAGTATAGTTCTTGTTATAAAAATAACACAATTTTAATAATTTGTCTATTTTATTTCTATATGAAAAAGGAAACTTTTGTTTTCTTTTGTGGGTATTCTATGATTTTATGGTATAATACCATATAGGTGGTGAAAAAAATGGAAATAAAAATAGCAATTAAAGAATTAGCTCATTTTATTTGTCAGTCAGGCAATTTGACAAGCGAATATTTTTCATCACGTGATTTAGAAGAAGGTACAAAACTACATAAGTATCTTCAGACAAAATATAACGAAAAAAGTCAAAGTGAAGTATATATCAAGAAGGATATTACATATCACAATAGAAATTTAATTCTTCATGGTTTCATTGATGGGGTGTTAGATATAGATGACGAAATCATTATTGAAGAAATAAAATCTACTAAAATAGATTTTGATGAGTTAGAACCAAAAGAAGAACATTTGGCCCAACTAAAAATTTATTCTTATTTATATGCATTAGAAAGAGAAATGCCCTCTATTCATACTAGATTAACTTATATTTCTGTTGTGGATTATAAGGTAAAAGAATTTGATTACATTCTATCTTTAGAAGAATTAGAGGATTTCTTTTTTGATATTTTAGAACAATATATGGAATGGGTAGAACTCAATGAGGAAGCTCTAAAGAATAAAGAAGAAACAATTAAAACCATTAAATTTCCATTTGATAAAATGCGTCCTGGTCAAAGAGACATGATGAAAGCATGTTACCAAACGATGAAGCAAAAAGATATTTTATATGCAATCGCTCCAACAGGCATTGGCAAGACTATGGCAACCATGTTTTCCACTTTAAAGGCAATGGAAGGAAAAGATAAATTATTCTATTGTACAGCTAAAGGAAGTGGAAAGAATGCGCCACTTGCTGCAATTAAGATATTAGAGAAAAAAGGGTTAAAAATAAAAACGATTAATTTAACTGCGAAAAATAAAATCTGTAATGCTAAGTTCAAAACCTGCAAGCCAGATGAATGTCCATTTGCGGTTGGATATTTTGACAGGATAAGATTAGCAATAGAATACATTTTTAAAAATTGGAATACTTATGATGAGGATATCATTTCTGTGGTGGCCAATAAATTTAAAATTTGTGCATTTGAATTTAGTTTAGACTTATCCTATTATTGTGATATTGTGTTAGCGGATTATAATTACGTTTTTGATCCAAGAGTAAGATTGATTCGTTATTTTGAAAGCGATAATTATCATCCTAAGGTTTTAGTGGATGAGGCACATAATCTCATTTCCAGAAGTAAAGATATGTATTCTGCTTCAATAAGCGAAGAAGATATAAGAATCTTGAGAAAGGTTTTAACAGGATATAAGCCTTCTGTACGTTCTGATTGTAATAAACTTATAGAGCATATTAATTCTTATAGAGAATATTTAGTAGAAGAAACGATATATGTAAATACCACGTTAGATTCAGATTTGGTTGCTATAATAAAGTCATTAATGAGTAAGTGTGATTCTTTATTTTTAGAAAACAAGAAAATCAATAATAAAGATGAGGCGCTTGAGATTTATTTTAAACTCTTAGATTTTTCAAACATATCTACATATTATGGACCCACTCACAGATTAATAGCCAAACTTGACAAGGATATCTGTACAATATCTATGATGTGCTTAGATGCTTCTAATTTCTTGTTAGAAACAATTGAAGAATCAATAAAAGGAATTGTATTCTTTTCTGCAACCTTAACTCCATTTCAGTATCATGCGGATTTATTGACACAAGGACAAGGCAAGTTTTTGGAATTACCTTCTCCATTTAATCCGGCAAACTTAGATATTATTATCAATAATAAAGTGTCAACTAAATATAAGGAACGTGCATATTCTATTGATTATATTTTAGAAGCGATAGAAATTTTAACAAAAGTAAAATCTGGAAATTACATTGTGTTTTTCCCATCATATCAATATTTACATATGGTTGTAGATGCATTAGGTAATGTCGATTTTGACGTTATTGTTCAAAAAGCTACAGATACAGAAGCAGAACGAAACTCAATCATTGATCAGTTTAAGAAGACAGGATCCTGTAAGGTTGGATTCTTTGTATTAGGAGGAGTCTATGCTGAAGGAATTGATTTGATTGGAGATTGGCTAAATGGTGTTATTATTGTAGGGGTAGGACTTCCAATGTATTGTGATGAAAACAACATCTTAAAGGATTACTTTGAAGAAAAATATCAAAATGGTTTTGAATATGCCTATACTTACCCAGGCTTTACTAAAGTAGTTCAAGCTGTAGGTCGTGTTATTCGTAGTGAAGAAGACCATGGAGTAGTCATTTTGTTAGATGAACGATTTACCTATATGAAATATCAAGCACTTATGCCTAAGCATTGGTTGAATAAAAAGGTAATTACAGATTCTTATCATTTAAAAAAGGAATTGGAAAGTTTCTTTAAAGAAAATTAAAAGAGGTGATTTTTACTTGAACAACATCTTATATTATGTTAAAAAATTTGGTAATCGTTCATTTGAAGAATTTCCTTTTAATGAAGTGGATGGATTAATCCTTTCTCAAATTTCTTATATGAATTTAGATTCTTTGCTTCCTACTATTGATGATACAATGGAGGATGTTTCTTTACTTGAAGGTTTAGATGAAGATCATTTAAAAATTGCTTGCAGGAATACATTAGATAGAAAAAATAATTATAAGCTAATTCATTTGTTAAAGAAAGCTTCTAGATTTGAAGGTTTATATGTGAATTATTTTTCTAATCAATTCAGTGTAGAAGAGGTGGAACAGTTTTGTGCAATGACTTTCCTATTTAAGAATTTTATGTTTGTTGCTTATAGAGGAACAGATATAACACTTTTAGGTTGGAAGGAAAATTTAACTATGTCCTACTTAGATGTTATTCCATCTCAAAGGGAAGCTGTTCGTTATTTAGAAAAAGTATCTGGTAAAAGAGAATTACCCATATATTTGGGTGGTCATTCTAAGGGTGGTAATTTAGCTGTATATGCAGCTTATAGTGTAGGAAATGAAATACAAGATAGAATTACATTTATCTATGATTATGATGGACCTGGCTTTCAAACGGATATTCCCCATACCGAGCAAATGAAAAATCTAATGAATCGTATTGAAAAATATACCTGCCGAGAGGCTATGGTTGGTATTTTATTAAATCATAGTGAGGACTTAATTTTTGTTAAAACGAAGGGATTAAGTATATTTCAGCATGACCCTTATAATTGGATAGTAACAAAAGAAGGTAAGTTTAAGCTTGTAGATAAAGCAAATATCTTTTCCAAAACCTTTGAAAAGACAACACACGATTTTATAGAGACATCATCTATAGAGGTAAGAAAAAGATTTCTTGAAATCCTATTTCAGGTGAGTATGGAGCATTCTTATTCGACAGTATTAGACTGGGTTAGACATCCTATCCGATCTATAAGCGGAATAATAAAACGGTATAAGAATTTAACCTCAAAACAAAGAACGTTTTTTAGAAAGATGTTAAAAAAATATAGAATTATGTGGAAACAAAATTTTAAACTATTTTTACATCAAAAATAAAGGAGGGAATAATAATGGAAAGTAGAGTTATTGAAGCAGCAAAAAGACACAAGAATGGATATAACTGTTGTCAAGCAGTAATCTGTACCTATGCAGATTTATTAGGAATCGATGAGGTTACTGCATTTAGAGTATCAGAAGGATTTGGATTAGGGATATCCAAAGAATATAGAACCTGTGGTTCTGTTTGTGCAATGATACTAGCTGCAGGCTTAAAAAATAGTGATGCGAATATGGAAAAGCCAGCGTCAAAGCTTGCAACCTTTGATATAGGACATAAGATGATTGACCGTTTTGAAGAAATGAATACAACATCTATTTGTAAGATATTAAGAGGAACTGACGGAATAACCGACCGAATAAGAAGTTGTAGAGGTTGTGTAATGGATTGTGCAAAAATAATAGAAGAGGTTTTATTTGAAGGTGAATTCAAACCTTATACAGGACCAAAGGAATATGAATAATCTTGAATGAAAGGTATACCATTTTCCTATAGAATATGGTAAAATAGGTGTATGAAAAATATAATTAAGATGATACTTATTGGAATAGAAACTGCTGTATTATTTGTAGTTGTAGGAGGACTAACTTCGGCAATAACAAAAACAATCTATTCTAATATATTAATTGAAAATTTCAAAAGTAAAGCTATATTTGATGAAGAAGCTTCATCAGATATGCTTAAGGTGTATGTAGTTCCTTCAAATGAGGAAAGACCGACTATAGAGAAAGTTGGAAAGGATTACTATCCGGGAAACACAGGAGATATTTTAATTACCTTACAATCGGAGTTGACTATCCCTTTTATTCATGAATTTGTTTCCTTTTTTGCAGGAGGACATGCTGCCTTAGTTTTGGGGGACTATGAAGATTTATTAGATAAAACAACGTCTATGAATACAGTAGAATCTTCAGGTCTTAATGATGATTTAAATTTAGCAGACACCTATTCAAAAACATATTTTGCTGATTATCAGCATCCTGTAATTGGTTTAAGAGTTTCATTGTCTTTAGAAGAAAGGGTAAAAGTATTAACTAGAGGTCTTTCTCTTGCAGGAGATCCTTATAATTATTCATTTTTGTTTGATACAGATAATAAATCCTATTGTAGTGATTTAGTAGCCAAAGCTTTTAATTCTGTTGGGGTTAATTTGAATAAGGATGGCTTTACAACCTCAATATATGATTTACTGATTAGTGGAGAAACCTATATGACATACTATCGTTATTTTGATAATGATGGAGTGGAATATGTTTATTATTTAGATTCAAAATAAAGGAGGACTTGGTATGGCTTATGTAGCTTTATATCGTGCCTATCGACCACAAAAATTTTGTGATGTGGTTGGTCAACAGCACATTATCAAAACCTTACAAAACGCAATAAAATTAAATAAAGTGGCTCATGCTTATTTATTTTGTGGACCTAGAGGTACTGGTAAAACCACACTAGCTAAGATAATGGCCAAGGCATTAAACTGCGTACATGGTCCTTCTATTGAACCTTGTGATGAATGTGAAATCTGTCAAGGAATCCAAAAGGGTACTGTTGCTGATGTTGTTGAAATAGATGCTGCCTCTAACAATGGGGCTGATGACATTAGAGCTTTAAGAGATAGTGTTAAGTATATGCCTGCAATAGGAAAATATAAGGTATATATTATTGATGAGGTTCATATGCTTTCTAATGCTGCATTTAATGCATTATTAAAAACATTAGAGGAACCACCAAAACACGTTATCTTTATTTTAGCAACAACAGAGCCTTATAAATTACCTAGTACAATTTTATCTCGTTGTCAGAGATTTGATTTTCAATCTCTAGCAATAGAAGATATTTTAAGAAGATTAAAAATTGTTGCAAAAGCAGAAAACATCCGTATGACAGAAGAAGCATTTAATCAAATAGCTTCCTCTGCAGAAGGTGGTATGCGTGATGCATTATCCTTATTTGATCAAACCATATCCTTTAGTATTCATGATGAAATTACTTTAGAAGATGTTCTTGCAGTCAGCGGAAATGTAAGCTATAAGGAATTACTAAAGATATTAGAAGCTTGCTTAGAAGGTAATGGAACAGCGGCCTTAAAGCTTGTGGATCATATTTTAAAAGAAGGAAAAGAGGTTCCTAGAGTCATTAATGATATGATCATCTTTTTAAGAGATGTATTGCTGTTTAAGAGTAATGCAATCTTAGATGATAGACTAGAATTCCACAACCAGGAATTTATTGACTTTACAAAAAAGATTTCAAAAACAGTGATTTATGATTGGCTAAATCATTTGAATGAAACAAATAATACGATGCGTTTTTCTAATCAAAAACGTGCTTATTTAGAACTTGCCATTTTAAAAATGAGTGATATCAAACTTAACGAAGAGGCTAATTTATTAGAACGTATAGAACAGTTAGAACATACAATACATATGCTTTCTATGACAAAGGCAGAAGCCCCAAAGCCCCAACCGATTGAAGTAACTATTCCTACTAGAGAAGAGATTGAGCAAATTCAAGCTGAAACTATTTCTGTTCTGCCTGTTGAAAAGCCAAAGGTTGAAGTCCTAAAGCCTCAACCAATCGCAAACGAAAACGAAGTACAGATAGAAGAAATTGAGGAAATATTAAATTCTGCTTCAAAATCTAGAAAACAAAGATTGCAGGCAATTTGGAAACAAATTGGAGCAGAGTATTCTAGTGTATTCATCGCTCAAATTCTGGTTGCGGGAGAAATCGTTGCGGTAAATGAGAACAAGCTTATTGTTGTTTTAAATGATTTGGGATTTTGTAACAGATTGATGCGATATGAAAATTATCAAAAGATTATGGAGATTTTCGATGTGTTTAATGCAGGATTATCTGACTATATTTGTTTGCCAAAAGTTATTTGGAATAGAATTAAAGCAGATTATGCCTCTAAATATAGTCAGGAAAATCCAATTGTACATTTAGAAAAAATAAAAATAGGTGTTCTTAAAAGAAAAGAACCAGATCAAATAGAAGTAAAAGATGAGCAATATGAAGCTTTATGTGAACTTATCGAAAAAGAAAAAATAGAAATTTTGGAGGATTAAAGTATGAATCAACAAGCAATGATGCGTTTAAGAAAAATGCAAAAACAAATGGAAGAGGCTCAAGCTAAGCTAGAGTCTACTGTATTTACAGGCACTGCTGGTGGTGGAATGGTTAGTGTAGAGGTTAAAGGAACACATGAGGTTGTATCTGTGAAAATTGATCCAGATGCATTAGAATCTAAAGAAGATATTGAAATGATTGAAGATACAATCGTTGCAGCTTTAAATGATGCAAGCAAAAAGATTGAAGCAGAATCTCAAAAGGCTTTAGGTGGATTCGGTGGCGGATTTGGTGGCTTGTTCTAATGTTGAAATATCCTAAGCCATTAGAGGATTTAATCGAGGATTTTACAAGATTACCCTCTGTTGGAAAAAAAACTGCTGAACGATTTGCCTTATATGTGTATACTAAAATGAATGAGGAAGCAACACATCAATTTTCAAAGCATTTGATAGATGTTAAAGAAAACATTCATATTTGTAAATTTTGTGGAAATATATGTGAAGAGGATTTATGTACGATTTGTAAGAATCAAACAAGAAATCATAAACAAATTTTAGTAGTCGAAACTATTAAAGATTTATATACTATTGAAAATGTAAATGAATATCAAGGGATTTACCACGTACTTAATGGAGCAATTAGTATTTCTAAGGGCGTTGGCACACAGGATTTAAATATTGATAGTTTAGTCAAACTCGTTCAAACAGAACAATTAGAAGAAATTATTCTTGCAACTAATGCCACATTAGAAGGTGAAATTACAGCAAGATATATTAAGGAACTTTTACAGAATTATCCAGTTAAGGTAACAAGAATTGCCCATGGCTTACCTGTGGGTGGCGAAATGTCTTATGCAGATGAAATGACCTTACTAAAGGCAATGGAAGGTAGAAGAGAATATTAAAAAAATCATCAGCATATAATTGATTGGTGATTTTATGCTGAAGGCAATCAAATATATTCTTAAGTCTGTTGTTATCGGTGTAGTTTCAGTTTTAGTATTTAATTTAATTGGTCAGTTTCTTAATTTATCTTTACCCCTTAACTTACTATCTATCTTATTAATTGGTTTTTTTAGGTTGCCTGGTTTTATTGTGTTATTAATTTTATTAGTGATTTAGGAGTCTATATGGTCGTATCTTTTTTAAGTTTTGATAACGAAATGAATAA
Organism: Anaeroplasma bactoclasticum; assembly: GCA_023663825.1. Taxonomy (GTDB): domain Bacteria; phylum Bacillota_I; class Bacilli_A; order Acholeplasmatales; family Anaeroplasmataceae; genus Pelethenecus; species Pelethenecus bactoclasticus_A. The sequence continues at coordinate 17,899 of JAMPGQ010000013.1, read as the reverse complement.
GACAAGCTTTCAATCTAAAGCTATGCAAAAAGGCAATGAAATACTATTTGAGGACAAGTCCTCAATAGATACTAAAATAAAAATTACAATTTTAGAAAATTCTTTAATTTTAGAACGATTTGGATTTATAGAGATGATTTTACATTTCTGTTTAGACGAGTATACACGAGGAACTTATAGAAACAAAGATGGTCTTGAATTTGATTTTGAAATTTATACAAAGAGTTTAGCTATAGAAAAAAACAAGCTTAAAGTGAGTTATGATATGCTAAAGGATAAAGAGATAATAAACACATTCACTTTTCAAGTTGTTTTATTTCAAGCATAAAAAAGCATAAATTAACGAAAATTATCATTAGATTTGTACGATAACACTTGATAATTTCTTAAAACTTTAGTAAAATATCTAGTGTTTCAAATATTGGAGGAATTATAAATGGAAAATGTTTCGCAAATGTCTTTATTAGAAGTAGCAATCTATTTAATGGAACAAAAAAAAGTACAACAAAATATTCGTGCCCTTATAAGGGAAGTTCTTGAAATTAAAGGTTTAGATGATGCTGATGGAAAGCTTGCTACTCAATTATATATAGACATTACTACAAGTTCGAAATTTGTATATATGGGAAATGAAGAGTGGGACTTAAAATGTCGTCAATCCTTAGATGAATATGATAAGGATGGCTCTGCCTTCAATGTTAAGGGTGCTGAGCTTGATGACGAACCTCTTGATGAGGATGAAGACCTCGATGAAGAATCTCTCGATGAGGATGAAGATGAGTACGAAGAAGATGAAGACGAAGATGAATACGAAAGAGAAGATGAGTATGATGAAGATGAGGAATCCGAGTATGAGGATGAATATGACGAGGATGAAGATGCAATCATCGATGGTGAACTTACTGAACGTTATTCTGAAGACGACTTTAACGAAGATAAGTATAATGATCTAATGGACGATTACGAGGATATGTACGAAGAATAAGATATGATGAGGCTAGAGAAAATAGCCTCTTTTTTTATACTAGTAAAATAAAAATATCTAAAATATTACGCTTTTACAAAACTTTAACATTTCTTAAAAAAATCTTTTAAAATTAATGCTTATACTATAGGTGTAAACTTAAGGAGGAAAAGAAATGAATAATGGTGAAAAAAATTATGTAGAAAAGGTTGCAAGACAATATCAGGCAAAGGAGTCAACAAAGCTTGATGAGTTGAAAAGGTTAGATCAAAAGGTCAATCGACCTGCTTTAATTTTTGCCTATACTTTTGGAATTTTAGGTAGTTTAATTTTAGGTGTAGGAATGTGTATAGCTATGAAAGTAATACTAAAAAATTTATTTTATTTAGGTATAGTTATCGGTGTTGTTGGAATTATAATGGCATGCATCAATTATCCACTTTATCAAAAAATATTAAAAGCAAGAAAATCTAAATATAGCAAAAGAATTGTAGAATTAAGTAACGAATTACTTAATAATTAAGAAATGTCCATCATTTAAAGATGGATATTTTGTTTTGATTATAGTATAATGAATTCAGATTGGAGTAGGTTTTATGTTAGGTTTTGTCAAGAAATACAGAAATCTAAGTTTTGAAAATCGAACAATATTTCATGCTAGATTCTCTATACTTTTCAACTTAATTTTAGCTTTAGGTAAAGTCATTTTAGGCTTTTTAATCAATACAGTATTTTTTGTTACGGCCGCAATTAACGTTTTTATGATGCTATCTAGATTTGAATGTTATTTAGGAATTACAAAAACACATCGTAAATCTTTCCGTTATAGAAATAATTTTGTTGGTACATTTTTATTACTTGCAGGAGTAAGCTATACAATTTATATGATTTTATTGTTGTTTTCTATATTTGAAATGAAAGTCTATACTATGAGCGAAGGAACGATAATTGCTTTTGTTTCTTTTATAGAACTAGGTGTTGCAATTAAAGGATGTTTAAATGCTTATGGTAAAGGACACTACTATAGGAATATAAAAATGATTAGCTTATGCTCTGCCTTAACTGCAATGTCTTTAACCGAAATGGCAATTATGTCCTTTGCGAATAGCACAAATACTCAGGTTATTGATTGCTGGTTTGGTATTGGAATTGGAGTTCTTATTATCATTTTAGGTATTTATGTGTTTATTGCACCTATGGTAAGTATCATAGATAGAAAGCATAACGTCTATAAAATGACAGAAACTTCCGATTTGACAGAAGACCGATTTAAATTTAAACTTACTAATTCTAAATTTTACGGAAACTACTATTACATTGGGAAAATAGAGAATAAAATAGTAGATGGATTAGTACTACAAGAAAAAAATCCCATATTTAAATGGAATGTTTTTGTCTTGATATTAGTTATTATATTATCTGAAATATTAATCTTTCCTTATGCAATAGGGGCTATAATTTTTCACTTTAAGAACGCAGGATTAATAAAGAAATTGGATAAGCTAATGACTTCACATAGTTGTATAAAGCTAGAAGAACAGGAGGAGGCATAAATAGATGACCAAAATATTATTGGCAGAAGATGATAAGGATTTAAATATAGTAATCACAACGTATTTAAAATCTTTAGGATATGATGTATCTTCTGTACAAAATGGCTTAGATGCTTTAAATGTGTTTTATGAAGAAAAGATAGATATCATATTAAGTGATATTATGATGCCTTTATGTGATGGATTTGAACTTGCACGAACTATAAGAGAAAAAGATAATAAAGTGCCAATTTTGTTTATGTCTGCAAGAGATGATAAACCATCTAAGCAAATTGGATATAAAGTAGGAATTGATGATTATATAACAAAGCCCTTTGATTTAGATGAGCTTGGCTTTAAATTAAAAGCCATATCTAGAAGATTAGATATTTCGATTTCTAATGAAATTACGATTAAAAATTTTACAATGAATCGAGAGGAGCATACTGCTAAAGTGAATCAAGAAGATATATCCTTATCTGTTAGAGAGTTTGATATTTTATTTCATTTGCTTTCTAATCCTAAAAAAATCTTTACCCGTTCTGCATTAATGGAACAATTTTGGGATTATGATTCTTCAGCAACCTCTAGAACAGTAGATGTCTATTTATCTAAGCTTAGAGATAAAACAAAAGCTTGCGATGGTTTTGAAATCCAAACGATTCATGGACTAGGATATAAGGTGGTATTGAAATGAGAAGTAAATTAGATACATTTACAGGGTTTCTCATTTTATTTATTACAATTGCTTTTAATGCAAGCTTAGCAGTTGTAGTTTATTCTTTAATTTCAGATAAGGATGAGGCTGTTGTAGCAATTGTCATCTTAATTTTTATTATTTGTTCTTCCTTGATTTGTGCAATGATAGATTTCATTAGAAGAAAGCTAACAGAAGAAGCACCAGTAAAAGAAATATTAGAAGCCACAAAAAAAATGTCTACAGGAGATTTTAATATTGATTTAACAATAAAGCATCGAAATCGTTTTAATCCATATGACAGCATTAAAATGGATTTGAATGTATTAGCCCAAGAATTATCTAAAAATGAAGTGTTAAAAACGGATTTTATTTCTAATGTGTCACACGAAATAAAAACCCCACTTTCTGTTATTCAAACCTATGCTCAGGCCTTAAATAATCCAAAATTGGACGAAGAAGCTAAAATGAAATATTTAGATACACTACAATCTTCTTGCAAAAAACTATCTAATTTAGTAACAAACATATTAAAATTAAACAAACTAGAAAATGGAACAATTATTCCAGAATTTAAAGAATTTAATTTGACCGAGGCCCTTACTGATCAAATCATTTCATTTGATCATTTGTTAGAAGAAAAGAAAATAGAACTTGTTTGTGATTTAGAAGAGAATGTAATTATTAAAAATGAAAAGAGTTATTTAGATATTATTTGGAGTAATCTTATATCTAACGCAATTAAGTTTAGTGATTCCAAGGGAAGAATAAAAATTATTTTAAAACAACAAAACGATAAGGTTTACTTTACAATCGAAGACAATGGATGTGGAATGAGCCCTGAAGAAGGGAAACATATTTTCGATAAATTTTATCAAGCTGATACATCTCATTCTAAAGAAGGCAATGGACTAGGACTAGCTCTTGTTAAAAAAGTAATAGATGTATTAGGCGGAACAATTTCTGTTAAAAGTGAAGTTGGAAAGAAAACTAAGTTTAGTGTGGTTTTGGAGGGAAGAAGCAATGGCTGAAAAATTTGCATATGAATATCAAGCTCCTACACAAGAAGAAAGAAAAGAAATAAATAATATACAACAAAAGTATCTTTTAGAAAATCCAAAGAATGAAAAATTAAAAAGACTTAAGTCTTTAGATTCTAAAGTCAATCATATACCCAATGTAATTGCCTATACTATGGGCGTTGTTGGTATATTAGTCTTTGGAACAGGATTAACCTGTATCTTAGAATGGGATTTAATTCTTATTGGTATTTTAATTATGATTTTAGGTGCAGCAATTGTTTTGCCTGCGTATCTTGTTCATTCTATTATCTCTAAACGATTAAAGACAAAATATAGAGAAGAAATATTAAAATTATCTGAAGAGCTTTTAAATGAGCAAAAATAAAATTTCCATAATTTCCCATAATTCTACGATAATATTACTATTTTTGTATAGTATACTATAGTTGTCTTAAAAGACAGTATCTATCTAAATATCCCTACATAGATAGAAACTTTTTTCATAAGCAAACTATAACTCTCCCAGATAAAGGGCAACCTACATTGTTTGGTTGCCCTTTATCATTCCATAAAAATGTTGTATAATAAGAAAAAGAAGGTGTAAAAATGTATACAGTGGCAATTGTTGAAGATGAAAAAAATTTAGCCTCTTTAGTTGTAAAGTATTTATGTGCAGAAGGATATAATGTCAAATGGTATAACAACGGAGAAGATGCATTAAAGAGTATAAACGAAGAACCGGTCGATCTTTGGATATTAGATATTATGCTTCCTGGAATTGTAAGCGGCTATGATTTGATTAAAAAAATAAAAGAGCATACACCAACTATGCCTGTTGTATTTACATCTGCTCGTGATCAGGATATTGATAAAATTATGGGATTAGAATTAGGTAGTGACGATTACTTAGCAAAACCTTATTCCATAAGAGAGCTTGTTCTTAGAGTGAAGAATTTATTAGTAAGATCATACGAATATAATACTGCACACATTCATAAAAATGAAGTTGTTGTAGGAAAGTATGTTGTGGATAAAGATCGTAGATGTGTTTCTTGTGAAGGTGAGGCGATTTCCTTAACTTCAAAAGAATATGATTTATTAGTTTATTTATTAAATAATCCTGGTAAAGCTTTTTCACGTGATCAAATATTAAATGGAGTTTGGGGAGAAGACTATTTTGGTAGTGATCGAGTTGTAGATGATCTTTTAAGAAGATTACGTCAAAAATTACCAGAGCTTCAGATAGAAACCATTTATGGATTTGGATATAGGATGATATTATGAAAAAACTATCTATTACAGGACAGATTGCAATCTTATTTTCATTTGTATTAATTATATCTGTAGCTCTTTTTACAATAGTCACAGCGAGTCGATTGAAATATGTAGCAGAACAAGAAACCTATACAAGATTAATTACATATTCTTCTCTTCTCGATTCTCATGAAGCAAGACCAGATGAGGTTATAAAGGATATGCAAATTGGTTTTGTGCAAATTAGAAAGAACGCAATTGTTTATTCCAATGATATTTCTGAGTATATGAGCGAAAAGGAATTACAAAATGTATTAGATGGCTTTGCGAAGCAAAATAAACCATCTTTGAAAAGAAGAATTATAAATTTAGAAGGAAAAACAATTTATTATGTAGCTAATATATCTGCAGATGGACAAGGAATAAATTTGATTATGACGAATTCATTATATGTAAATAATTTTTCTAGACGAATTTCATTTCAATTGATAATGGCATTTATCATTATTATATGTTTGGCTACAATTTGTGTTGTTATTTGGAGTAATCAATTTACCAAAAGACTTCATCAACTTCAAGGGCATATTTTAGAACTGCCTAAAAACGGATATAATATATCATATCAGGATGATGGCTTAGATGAGGTTGGTGAACTTTCTCGTGCAATAGAAACAATGCGAATTGAAATTGAGGAAAGCGAACGTCAAAAACAAGAGATGCTACAAAATATGAGTCATGATTTTAAGACACCAATAGCGGTAATAAAGTCTTACGCAGAGGCTCAGCAAGATGGAATGGCAGATGAAAATAGTAGTAAAATTATTATAGCACAGGCTGAAATATTAAAAAATAAAGTGAACCGTTTATTGCAATATAACTCCTTAGAGTATCTAGAAAAGAATCGTGAATTTGAGGATGTTGATATGAAAGAGGTTGTAGAAGAGGTTGTTATGGGATATAAATTCCAAACAGAACTCAATATAGAATTGGATCTGACAGAGGATATCTTTTTTAAAGGGTATCGAGAAAATTATTTTACAATTGTAGATAATATAATAGATAATGCTAGGAGATATGCAAAAACCAAAATAAAAGTAGTTTTGAAAAAAGATAGGCTAAGAATATATAATGATGGAGAACCTATAGATGAGCAGTTTATTAAGCATTCCTTTAAGCCTTATGAAAAAGGAAGTAAAGGGGAATTTGGTTTAGGAATGTCTATTGTTCAAAAGACAGTAGATTTCTTTGGAATGCATCTTATTGTAAAAAACGAACCAATAGGGGTTTCCTTTATTATCACGAAATAATTGGAGGTGGCAGAATTGACCCAAAATGAAAGAAGAAGTCTTCCTATTTGGAAGAAAATATTTACTGTTATATTAACGCTGGTTGTATTTGCATTACAAATTACCTTGTTTGCGTTAATGTTTCAAATTAACTTTTCAAATCAATTAAATATAGTTCTTTATTTGGTTATTGAGGCAATTGGATTTGTTTTAGTATTGCATATCATTCATAAACCAATATTAACAAGCTATAAGCTGACGTGGTCTATTTTGATTTTGATTCTTCCCTTGCCCTTTAGTTTGTTTTATGCCTTAAACTCATCAAGTAGAAGACTGCCTAGATACAAACAAAGAAAAATCAATGCTGAATTAGAAAAATATAACACAAAAAGTGATGTTATAAATGAACTTGGGGTATTAGATTCAAAGGCAGTTCGATATGCAAAGGTATTAAATTATCCAGTTTATAAGGATACAAACTATACATTTTTAAATGATGGGAGATTAAAATTTGATGATCTTTTACTTGAACTAAAACAAGCAAAACGTTTCATTTTTATCGAAACCTTTATTATGGGAGATGGATATCTACTTTCCCAATTATTACCTATTCTTAAGCAAAAGGGGGAAGAGGGAATAGAAATAAAAATCATCTATGATGATTTGGGGTCTAAAGCCACTTTAAAAAATAAAACAATTAAACAAATTACGAAGATACCAAATTGTCAAATTACAAATTATAATCCATTAGGTTTAAATATAAACCCAGCCTTCAATTATCGAGATCACCGAAAAATTACAATCATTGATGGTAGGATAGCTTATTGTGGCGGAGATAATTATGCAGACGAATATATCCACGAAAAAGAACGTTTTGGATTTTGGCGTGATAATTGTGGCAAATATGAAGGTGAAGCAGTAGCTAGTTTTACTGCGATGTTTATTGAAATGTGGTACATGTCTACAAAGACCATATTGAAATTAGAAAATTATTATGTAGAATCTGAAATATCTAGAAACTCTAGTTTTGTTATTCCTTTTGGAGATGGACCCTCTAATCAAATCAACTATAGTTATGATGTATTTCGTTCACTTATTACTAGTGCAGACAAAACTCTTTATATTTCCACTCCGTATTTAGTTATTGATAATGGAATTTTGGAAAGCATCGTGCTAGCTGCTAAAAGTGGTGTAGATGTAAGAATTCTTATGCCAGGAATTCCTGATAAAAAAACTGCATTTTATTTAGCTAGATCACATTATAGAGATATATTAAATGCAGGTGGAAAGATATATGAATTTACAAAGGGGTTCAATCATGCTAAAAACATTATTGTAGATAATAAATATGCGTTTATTGGTACTGTAAATATGGATTATCGAAGTATGTTTTTACACTATGAATGTGGTGCTGTAATTTTGCTGGATGATGAAATCCATCATATGCAAGATGACTTCTTAAAGGCATGTGAAGAGAGTCATCAAATTACATATGAGGAATGGAAGAAGAGACCTTGGTGGCAAAAGGTTATATCCTATATTCTATATTTGTTTGCACCACTATTTTAATATTAATCACAAAAAGGGTGTGTACCAAATTGGACACAGCCCTTTTAATTTAGAGAAAAAAACCAAAATAAAAAAGAGAAAAAAACAAAAATGTATATTGATTTTGTGTTCGATTCGGAGTACAATTGTATTAGGTGATAGCCATGAATAAAAAATATTTTCCTAGAATCGCAGATTCAATACTTGATTTAAAGCTTAGAGCTTTTGGTGCTGTCCACATAGTAGGACCTAAGTGGTGTGGAAAGACTACAACTGCTGAACAGAAAGCTAAAAGCTGTTTAAAGCTTCAAAAAATTCCAAATAAAGAAGCGATTATAAAAACTGCAGAAATCACCCCAGATGTTCTTTTAGATGGTGCCCAGCCAAGGCTAATAGATGAGTGGCAGGACGCCCCCACTTTATGGGATGCTGTTCGAAGTTACTGTGATGATAATCAAGGTAAAGGGCATTTTATAATGACAGGTTCAACTTCTAAAAAAGTAAAAACATCACATACAGGTACAGGAAGAATAACTAGATTAAAAATGTATCCTATGAGCCTTTTTGAAACTAAAGAAAGTAATGGTACTATTTCGCTTGCAGAATTATTTGATGGAAACGAGAATCTTGAAGCTGGATGTACTTCTAATATGTCTGTAGATGATATCATATTCGCAGCTTGTCGAGGCGGTTGGCCTGAAAGTGTTATGATGGATGATAGAGAAGCGCAATTACTTATAGCAAAAGATTATTTCGAACAAATCTTTGAAGTGGATATGTTTAAGGTGGATAAGACAAAGCGAAATAAATCTACTATGAAAGCGATATTAAAGTCTTATGCACGAAATATTTCGACTTTAGCTAAAAAAACAAATATTATCTCTGACGTTTCTTCGACAAATAAAATAACAGAACCTACATTGGATGACTATATTGATGTTTTAGAAAGACTATTCATTGTTGAAGATTTGTATGGATGGTGCCCACCTATACGCTCTGCAAGTGCTATTCGAAGTGGGAGAAAAAGAGAGTTTGTAGACCCTTCTATTGCAGTAGCAGCACTTGGAGTATCGCCAAGCAAATTAAGAGTTGATTTAAAAACTTTTGGCTTTATTTTCGAAACATTATGTATTCGAGACTTAAGAATTTATTCAAGCAAAATGAAGGGGGAACTATCTTATTATCATGATAAATTTGGATTAGAATGTGATGCTGTTTTGTTTTTAGAAGATGATAGATATGCATTGATTGAATTTAAATTAGGAGGTAGTGATATTGAAGAAGGGGCCAAGCATCTTTGTAAAATAGAAAGACTTATACAAGAACACAACAGAGAGAAGAATTGTTTTCAAAGGCTACCAGATCTTAAAATTGTTATTACAGGAACACAACATGGATATAAAAGAGAAGATGGCGTTTTTGTAATACCTATTGGGTGCTTAAAAGATTAATAATTTATAAGAAAGCTAACTAAAAAGGCTGTAATCCAATTTTGAATTGCAGCCTTTTTCTCATGTGAAAATAATTTCTTGTAGTTATATTGTGCCATTTGATTAATATCAATCTACATATTCAATAACAATCATATAGATATTCAATCCAGAACCTTTAGAGGCTGCAGCATAGCTTCCAGCAGACATATTTTGATAAGTATAACTTACAATGTTTCCGCCAGGAGCAGCTCCAGTTGCATTCTGATCAACCAGTCCAGTTGCAGTATATAATGCAATATAACGATTAGTTCCGGAGGATCCTGGATTAGCATAATAAATTGTTATATTAGCCGTTTGTGTAGTTGTAAAGGCGATACTTAAGTCTGTATAATTACCGCCACCAGCAACATTAACATATTTACTTAATTGAGTTCCATTAACTGTCTTGTTGCCCTCTGCAACTTTTATGTCTTTAGAGGAGCCACCTTTTTGTAGGGTTGCACCTGTAGAAGTAGTGACAGAAGTAACAGTTCCGGTTGTCAAGGAATCAAATGTTATAGTTATTTTGTTCGTGGTTGGATTTTCTCCTTGAGCCTCTTCCCATTTTGCATAAAGAGTAATATTTTGTGTTAACGTTGCTCCAGCAACAGCTTTACTACTTTCTTCATAAGTATTCTTTGTATACCAACCTTTAAATGTCCAACCATTTTCTTGTAATACAGGTAGTGGATTAGGTAAAGCAGAAGTTCCAGTTACTTTGGTAGGTGTTGTTCCATATGCACTTACATATGTAATTGAATATTCTCCAGATGGTGTAGGTTCTGGGGTTCCACTAGAAGTTATATTGCTTTTTAGAACGCCAGAATTTGTTTTACAGAAATCAGGGACTTCGGTATTTGTATGAAGTACAGATACTTTTGAAGCGCTGCCAGTATAATAGAATAATGTAGAGTTCGTATCAAAGTTTGTATAATCTGCGGATCCATCAGGTTTACAATTTCCAGATAAAGATTGAGTTCTTGAATTAACTTTGGTAGCTTGAGTGGAATTGTATTTGTTTCCTCCGTCATAATAATCATTAAAGGATTTGATGATTGTAGCAGCATAAGTAGAATCTGTTGTAACCTTTTGAGCGTTTGTACACTTGTAGAAATAATTTGCTTCGCTGAATACAAAGGCGTTTGCACGAATATCCTGACAGGTACCGCATTCCTCATAGTAATTATTATAGATATGCATATTTGCCTGTCTACCTAGAGGAAGTCTAGATTCTACTTTGTAATAATAGTTGTGATGGAAAGTAATGTTCTTTGTATAGTTCTTATTATCTCCCCCAACTAGACCAGTCTTTTTACAATTATCAAATTTGTTATAAGCCACTGTAACACTATTGATGAATTTTAAATCAATTCCACCATCACCAGCATACTTATCCCTTTCGCCAGATACATCCCAATTGTTTTTACCACGATTGAATGTATTATTATGAACCCAATAATGACCATAATTATTTACATCAGAGTTACTGCCAGCTTCAAAGCTACAAGCATCCTCTGGATAATCTGTGAATGTGATATTTTTAATCTCTATAGAAGTGCATTTTTTCCATGTTAATCCGAATTGGAAGAATTCTGCATTTGTACCAATTCCTTCCAAGGTTATATTGGATGCTGATTCAATGTCTAGCATATTAAAGTAAGAATCATCGTCTAATACAGTTTTTCCTGTAAGTGCAGGGTATTGATCACGGTTGTATGTTGTTGTTTTTTTAGTAGAAGAACCTGTGCCATTTGATTGTAGTCCTGTTGCTGTTGTTGAGAATTTATAAGACTTACCTTTTAGTTTATCCATATATTGAACAGTTAAACCAATTAAATTTTCTCCATAAGTTGTTTCTAATGCATTTGTAAAGAAAGTAGAAGTATTATTAGAACCATCTGGTAATCTTGGAGCATCTGATTTAGGTGCATATTGATTTGTTGTAATCTTTCCTATAATACGAATATCTAAAGGTTTCTTTATTTTGGATTGATTTTGAATAATATTTACTAAACCGACATAACTATAACCATCAATTGAAACAGTATTTTTGTTTTCATTCGTAACATAAACAACTATTGCATCTGATTTAAGCGTTCCATTATCATTATAAGCACCAATTCCGGAAGTATAATTGAAATGTGCATAGCCTGAACGGTCTTGAGCTGTAACTTCACAAGTTATTGTTTTTGATTTTCCGTTTACATCTAGTTTGACTTGATAAGATCCTGCAGGAAGTCCTACAACATCACATCTTATTTTGTTATTTTCTTCCCGAATTAACGCTTTGTTTACCGCTTTCCAAGAAGAATCGGAAACCAATTTATATTGTACAGAATAATCGGAAAGATTTGCCCCTACAACAGGAGTAGCTTCAAAGAATAGACCTTCGCCATATCCACTATACTTTGTAATTTCAATTGGAGCATCTTGCTCATTTACAAATCCTGCAACTAGTTCAATACTTTCTGTTATAGCTATATTGAAGTCGAATTTAGTGTTGTCTAAATACCAGCCTGTAAAACCACATCCAGATTTTACTGGATCTTCGGGTTCAGGTACTTTGTTTCCACTTTCAACTTTAACGGTTGTTTTAGTTCCTTCCACATTAAATGTAACAGTAAATTCTTCAATGAAATATGCATAGATTGTAGCATTTGAAGTAATTTTTGTATTTGAATTAAATGGTACCAAAGTATCTTCGTTTGTAGACCAACCTTTAAACACCCAACCTGTTTTGGAAGGATTTGAAGGAATGGTAGTAACGGTTGTATCATAATCTGCAGTTACTTCGCTTAATTTAGTGGTTCCGTTCATAAATGTTACAGTAAATGTTTGAATTTCATAATAAGCATATAGTGTAGTATTTGTTGTGATTTTTGTGTTTACACTAAATTCTACAAAAGAAGTAGCGTTTGTAGACCAACCCTTAAATGTATGCCCAGTTTTGGAAGGGATAGTCGTTGGAAGTGCTACATTAGAATTATAGTTAACCGTTTTTGTTGAAACTGCAGTAGTACCATTCATAAATGTAACAGTATATGTTTGAATTTCATAATAAGCATATAGTGTAGTGTTTGTTGTGATTTTTGTATTTGCATTAAACTCTATAAAAGAAGTAGCATCAGTAGACCATCCTTTAGTAGTATAACCAGTTTTATTAGACAACGCTGGAAGTGTAACAGTTGTATTATAATCAACAGTATCTGTACTTAGTGTTGTTTCTCCATCTTTGAAAGTAACTGTATAGGTGTTAATTGTATAGTGTGCATATAGAGTGATGTCTTCAGTTACTGGTAGATTTTTATTAAATTCTACATATTCTTTTTGTTTTGTAGACCATCCTTTAAATGTATATCCCGTTTTGGAAGGATTAGATGGAAGAGTTATTGTAGTATTATAATCTGTTGTTTTGATATCATAAGGTGTTGATTCGTTTATAAATGTTACAGTAAATGTTTTAATAGAGGCGTTTCCATAAAGAGTAGTATCTTTAGTGATTTTTATTGTTGTATCAAAAGGGATTGTATATTTTTCATCAATATACCAAGTTTTAACCTCATATCCTGAATTTATAGGAATATCAACCGAATCGATTGTAAAGTTGTTATTAATTTGAATTTGAGTTTGTTTTCCATCAATAACTAAGGTAAGCTTATGTGTTGTTACAGGATCAAGCTTTGCATATAAAGTAATATTAGTTGTAATTTTAGTAGTAAAATCATAAGCTGTTTTACAATTTTCATCTGTACACCATTCAATAAACTTATAGCCAGTAATTGCAGGAGTAGGGGGGGTAGATGTTGACGAATTATAATCAACAATTTGGGTAGTGTATGTTGTGTCGTTACATTTATAAGTCACTGTGAAGGTGTTGATTTCATAAATAGCATATAAGATTAAATCACTTTCTATTTTACTTTTGAAATCAAACTCTACATACTCGTTTTCTTTTGTAGACCAACCCTTAAAGGTGTATCCTGTTATAGAAGGAGCAGTAATCGATTCAACTGAATCATTCTTATTTATTGATTTTGTTTCAAGTACAGTATCTTCATTTTTGAAGGTAACAGTAATTTTTTCAGGAGTTACTGTATTTTTTGTATAGAAGGCATAAAGTTTAGTATCTTCTACTAACTTTGTTTCAAAGTCAAATTCTACATATTCGTCCTTATTAGAAGACCAGCCTTTGAAAATATAATCGTTCTTAACAGGGGCGGTGATTTTTGAAACTGCTGTGTTTTTTTCAATTTCCTTTGCTTCAACAAGGGTGTCTTTATCCATAAAAGAAACAGTAATTGTTGAAGGTGTTGGATCATCAAAGAAAGCATATAGAATTACATCCTTTTCAATTTTAGTATTAAAGTCGAATTCTACATATTCATCTTTGTCAGAAGACCATCCTTTAAAAGTTCCAACTCCTGTCAGCTGTGGATTTCCAGGATTAGTGAAGGTTTGTCCATCTTTGACTTTTTCAGATTTTATAGTAGATGACCCACTCATTAATGTTATAGTGTGGATTTTTATCCACCTAGCAAAGAAATCTTCATCTTTAGTTACTGTATAAGGAAAGGAAACAACAGAAGAATAAGGGGCATCAAAATACCAACCCTCTAATTCATACCCTTCCTTTGTACTCCCTAAAATATCTTTATTGGGGATAACCTCGTTGGAACTATATTGTATTTCTGTAATATTGTCCTCATCATGATAAGTGATTGTATAATTTGTAGTTCCAGTTTTACAAGAAACTAAAATTAAACAAAAAATAAACGCTATCGCTGCAAAAATTTTTTTCATAAAATCATCCTTCCTTTGTAAGCGCTTTATACTATTTTATCATAAATCTTATTGTGAAGAAAAGAGTTTCTTTTATGAAAACTTATTTTCATAATGAAAAAAAGAGACTTCTATTGTATAATTTAATAAAAGGAAGTGGTTTAAATGAAAAAAGTATATAAAATTATATTAATTTTATTTTTTGTTTTAACCACGAGCTGTACGCAACAAGGAACTAAAGATACTTATACTTTTTATGCAATGGACACTGTTATATCCTTAACATTTTATAACGTGAAAGAAAGTAAGGACATTGCAAAGGAGATTGAAAATATATATTTAACCTATGAAAATGTTTCAGATGATTTTCAAGAAGGAAAAAAAGAAACCAATGTTTATGATTTGAATTTGAAAAGAGAAGCCGACGTCACGAAAGAATTAAAAGAAATGCTAGAATTTAGTATAGATATGTTTAAGGATACTAAAGGATACTTTAATCCTTTTATAGGTAGACTGTCTCATTTATGGAAAGATGCTTTAGAGGAAGGAAAACTAGTTGAGGATAGAATGATTCAAGATGAACTTTCAATTATGAATGAAACTAGGCTAGAGTTTGAAGGATTACATGCAAAGCTTATTGGCGAAGGCAATTTAGATTTGGGTGGTGTTGCTAAAGGGTATGCCACAAGCAAAGCAAAAAAATATTTGGATTCTATTGATTGTCATTCTTATTTATTGAATGCAGGATCTTCCAATATTGTTTTAGGAAATAAAAATGGAAAAGAATTTACTGTAGGTTTGCAAAAGGCTACAGCCACAGGATATTTTGAAACCTTAACTATCCAAGAGAAAGCTATATCCACATCCTCTATAAAAGAACAGCATGTCGAAATTGAAGGAAAATTGTACTCTCATTTACTCAATCCTATGACGGGTTATCCTGCAATGCTATATGACACACTAAGTATTCTTGGTGAAGATTCTAAAATCTTAGATGTATATACTACGGCTGGATTTGCTATGAAGTTAGAGGAACTTAAAGCTTTTTTAGAAGAAAAGAATCTTGATTTTATTGTTTCTAAGGATAATAAAACTATGTATAAAAGTATAGGTATGGATGCTTATGAAAAAAATTAGAAACGATATTATTTTAATTACAAGCTTAATTTTAATAGCGATTATAGGTTTGATTTTATATTTTACTTTGCAGAAAAAAGGGAATTTATCCGTTTATATCTACTATGATAAGGAATTAGTGGAGGTTGTTGATCTTAAAAAGAATCAAGAGCTTGTTGTCAATGATGTTGTCATTGTAATTGAAAATGAAACGGTATATGTCAAAGCATCAAGCTGTAAAGATAAAGTTTGTATGCATCAAGGAAAGATTCATTCTGCAGGACAGACCATAACCTGTTTACCTCAAAGGGTGTTTATCCAGTTAGAAGGAAGCGAGGTCGATGTTGGCATATGAGTAAGACAAAACGACTTTGCATAATTTCTATGCTGCTGGCTATGGCTATTGTACTAAATATATTAGAATCTTTTATTCCCTTTGGTATTCCAGGAGTAAAACTAGGACTAGCCAATATCATTATTTTAATTATGCTTTATGAATTTAAACCTTATGAAGCACTTGCTGTAAACATTTTAAGAATTTTGCTTGTAGGATTACTAAGAGGTAATTTTTTATCTCCCACTTTTATTATGTCTTTAAGTGGAGGAATGCTATCCTTTTTGGTTATGTATTTATTCTCTAGAATTAAGGTGTTTTCTCCTATTGGAGTGTCAGTTTTAGGGGCAGTGAGTCATGCCACAGGACAAGTTATTGCAGCAATTATTTTACTAGGGACTCAAGCGGTTTTATATTATTTACCTTTAATTGGTCTTTTATCAATCGGAACAGGCATTATAAGTGGTATTATAACAAGACTTTATTTAAAAAAGAGTATTACAGCAAGATTTATAGAAAAATCTGCAAAATAAAATGATTATAATTGATACAATGTGCTTTTAATGCTATATATCAATATCAAACCCTGAGTGCAAGAAAAGTGGAAGAAACCGGAAGAAAGTGGAAGAAATAAGTAAGCCAATAAAATTATTTTAGCTTGTACTTTAAAGTTTTTGTTTTTCCTTGAGTTAGTAAAATATTTTTATCTACTAAATTTTTTAATAATTCAGCAGATCTACTTGTTTTCACTTCCAGTATATCCTCAACAACAATTCTTCTAATAAAACCATATTGCTTGATGTAATCTACGATGATTTGTTCTTGTTCAGTTAGATTTGAATCAACTAATTTAGTAGAAGTAGTAGGACTAATCTTTTCTTTCTTAATAAATACAGTTAATTCTGTGATATCAGGATTAAACCTATCTGAAAGTATTGGCTTAGGATATCCTGCTTCTAAAGTAGCTCCGAAAATTCTAGGAATACCCGAACCAGAACGCTCTCCAATTCTTATATGGTTAAACATAGAAAGAATAACCTTATTTCTAGCATCACTCCTACCTCCAGTTATAGCTTTATCTAAGGGCATAGCTAAAGCACCAGGATTTGTAAAATATAATCTATCTTCATATTGCTTAATAACTAATCCACTTGTATTATTAAAATCCGCGTTTGCCAAAGTATTACATAGAGCTTCTGATACCGCTCTATGCATAGGAGTAGTATCTAATCTTTGAATTCCATCTAACTGAAATGGAACAGGTAAGTCTTCATGAAGATTATAAATAACACGATAATAAAAATCGAAAAGATTCCCACTCCAATTTCCATTAGAAGACCAAACCCTATTTCTCCAAGTCATATCACCAACAAGGTTTCTTTTGTCTTGGTAATCTAAAAAATAATTAGGAAAAACATTGACAATTTCATGGTGATAATTAAACATAAGAAGTCCTGCTTTTGTAGGATGAACCTTCCCATCTATTCCTTTTTCAGCTACACCAATATGGATTAAAAATTCTTCGTCAGTATCATCATTGAAAGGGTGTTCTTTTTCTTTGTATGATTCAAAATAATTACGATAGGTTGCAATAGATTTTTCACAAAAACAGCTCATATCCTTATTTTCTACAATATAACTATCAGGAGAATTGATATCTGCATCTCTAAGCATATTCGATAATTCTAACCGAGTAACCTTATAATCCCCTTCAAAATTTCTTCTGTAAGCTAGTAAAGGATTATCATTGATATAAATAGGCTTTTCATATCTAGTAGCCTCAGGTATTTCAATAACAAGAATATAAGAAGAATCGACTTGTTCTACTTTAACATTCTTATCACTTAAAAGATTTGAACTCACCTTCTTAGGATTATTTATGATATCCCAAAAAA
>JAMPGQ010000012.1 GCA_023663825.1 Anaeroplasma bactoclasticum | reverse complement strand
TTTCCCATAATTAAATATCCTCCTAGTTTTCTTACTAGAAGGATATCATTTCTTTTTCCTTTTTATAGGGTGTTATTTTTTGACGTACACTTAAAATTGGTAATATTTGGCTCGATTTTAGCAATATTGGCCCATTTTTACTATTTCATATACATCTTTAACAAAAAATTTATGAGCAAATGCAGAAAAAAGAAACTACGATTTAGCGATTAGAGGATAAAATAATGATTTAGAGAATTATATATCAACATCTAAGTGATATAAATTTGATAAAATATAAGATTATTACTGTAATAATCTGTCGAATTAGTTGAAAATTTGATAAGAAGCGTTATAATATAAGATAGTAATTACATAAGAAAAATTGACTATTTTATGGCGTTTCTTTTGCATCTATCAACTAAGTTTATGGAATGGGAAATCAGAAAACCGACAATTAAAAAGGAAATAGTCTCTCTTTTTAAGGAAAATGAGGTTAATTTGGAGAAAAAGTAATAATGTAAAATTTGCACGATATTAAATTTAGAAATGGATTAAGCAAAAATGTAGTGCATCAGTAAAAGGGGTAAAGTGATGAGAAAAAGAAAAAAAATATATTTTTTCGGCTTGCTATTAATGTTAATACTATTCACCTTAACGGGCTGTCAATCAACAGAAAAAGAAGCGTATTTATCAACAGGTGCTGATTTTAAATACACTTGTCAATATAATGCTGCTGAAAATGCAACGCGCATAAATTGGACTACTACGTTTACAAACAATTCCATATACAATATATCTTCTGTAAGCGTATGTTTCGATTTGTATAATGGAAATACGCTTATAAAGCAGGATGACAAAAAGAGTTATAGCATAGAAGTAAAACACGGTGAGGAATCTTTTGAAAGATGTTATTTTGATGTTGAAGGAGAAATTACTAAAATCGAATACAAGAGTTGGTCAGCAGACTTTTCTTCATTTTGGGATACATATAAAATTTGGTTTATTGTTACTATTGTTATTGCTTGCCTGGCTGCAATAATTTATATAATTGTAATGATAGTAAACGATTTGGAATTGGATGACATAGGTGATATTTTGTGTGATTATTGGTGGATATTACTTATTATTTTGGTAGGACCTGTCGGTAGTGGAATATTTTCGATGGTAACAACAAATTGGGTTCCAGTAGTAATCGTTGTCGGTGGTTTAGTAGCGGTAGTTTTAATAGTTCTCTTGGCACATTTGATTAAATATATAGTTGAAGAAGCGTCGTTTAGTTTTGGTGGTGGCGGATATGGTTTCACGTCAAACTCTTTTGAAGAAGGAGTTGATGGCGATGTTTCAGACTATGTAGATGATCCAGATAGTTTAGCATTCTTTAGTGTTAGCGAGCTAAAGGAATATTGTCGAGAAAATCGTATCAAGGGTTATTCGTCATTAAATAAAGCAGATTTAATTGATTTGATAGTCGATGAAAGCAGCGAAGAAATAGCGGAAAATAATGACAGCAAAGTAGAATCGTCTGAAATAAAGCAGTCCAAAAAGAAAGTAGTTTCATATAAAAGCAATATTACATTTGCTGACATTGCTGGGTTGGAAATTGTAAAGGAAGCGTTTAGAGATAAGGTAATTCTTCCGTTTGAGCATCCCGAAATATTTGAAAAATTTGGTAAAAAAGCAGGTGGCGGAATTTTATTGTATGGACTCCCTGGGACAGGTAAAACTATGTTCGCAGAGGCATGTTCAAATGAAATCGATGCTAAATTTTTTTCTATAAAGTGTTCCGATATTAAATCGAAATGGTATGGTGAATCAGAACAAAAGGTTAAACAAATATTTGCTAATGCAAGGAAGGAAAAGAAAGCAATCATTTTCTTTGATGAATTTGAGGCAATAGGTGCAAAAAGAACCGATAACAGTGAAAATGGAAATAATGACCTTGTTCCACAAATATTAGCAGAAATGCAGGGCGTTGGAACAAGTAAAACAAATTCGACTATTGTTGTTATTGCTGCTACGAACAAGCCTTGGATGATTGATAGTGCATTTTTGCGTCCAGGAAGATTTGATGAAAAAATTTATGTTCCATTGCCCGATGTCGTTGCTCGTAAGAAATTATTTGAACTTCAATTAAAAAAATTGCCTGTTGCAGATAATCTCGATTATGATTATTTAGCAAAAATTACCGATGGATTTAATGGTGCTGACATCAAAGAATTTTGTGAAAAATTAAAAATGAGTGCAATCAAAGACTCTTTGGAAAAAGGGAAAGAACAAACAATAGGTATGGATGATGTTGCTTGCGTAGAAGGCACAGTAAGATCATCGGTAAATGCAGAAGAAATATCAAAATTGAAAGAATTTGAAGAAAACTACTAGAAGTATATAGAATGTGGCTTCGTGTAAAACTATGGATGCATTTATTTAAAATGTTGCTATAATATGACTTTAGCAAATATAAATGGATGGATGAAGATGTTTATGGTTGGGATGATAGACTATATCAAAGAGAACGAAGAGAGAATGAAGAAGATGAGTAAGGGGAAAGATGTGTCAAGTAATTCACATACAAATAAAACAAGTGAATAATTATGCGAATTAGTACAATCCTAACAATTCAAATTATAAAGGACATAAAAGTAAATATGTATTTTCCACTAGTAAAATTAGCTAATTTATAGTGCACTAGTGAGCTATTAATAGAGGCGTGCATTGTATCAAAATGTATCGTCTTTGTCATCAGAAAGCATAGGGATTACACTCAAACGATAGGAGTAAATGCCTTTTTCTTTTGGTTTTAAGCTAAAATGAACCAAATCTTCACTTTTTGGAGCAATTTTTTATGATTATCTACTTTTTGGTTTGCTTTTAGATTTATGGGAATACCACAATAATTTAAAGGTATTTCAAAACAAGAGTAAAAGTCTTTATTGACAATATTATCCCTGATGGAATATAGTGTATCTAGACGGAAATTATTGAATACATGGATTATTAAAGTCAATATAGGGAATTTTATATAAAAATGCTTGAAAATAAATTCCCTATCCGATTGCAATTTAAGGAACTTTATGGTATAATCTTGTAAAGAAAATTCCCTAAGGAGGAGTAATTATGTCTAATGAATTTAATAAAATCCAAGAACTGCTAAATAAAAAAACGGAAGTAGAGGTAAGATTAAAACTTTTAGCTTATGATGGAACACCTGAAATAAAGACTATTGATGGAAATAAATTTCTATATGTGAGAAAAAGAGTTGCAGGAAAGTTAACATCAACTTATGTTGATATATATAATGATGATTTATATAACCTATTACTTCGTAACAATAACGAGGCTAAGGGTTTAAGAAAAGAACTTAGACATATAGAAAAAGAACTTGCTACCTTAGGCTATTCAAGTGATGAACTACCTATTCGAATAATTCAAAACATAGACTTTGCACGTGCAAATATGAAAATGAATATTTACGACCAAGCCGTACTTGAAGGTGTAGCGACTTCGTTTCCTCAAACTGAAGAAATTTTGGAAAACGGAAAAGTGAATGGTGTAACGGCTACAGATGTTCAAAAAATATTAAATTTAAAACACGCTTGGGAATTTATTTTAGATAAGGACGTTTTAGCAAGTAAAACAGATTATTATGTGCTTTGTCATATTGCAAGAATTGTAAATGAAGGCTTTTATTTGGAAGGAGGGCGAATTAGAGGAGTTCCTGTTTCCATTGGCGGTACATCCTATCTTCCACCACTTCCAAACGAATATGATGTAAAGGATAGAATTGCAGAAATTATCTCTCAAAATGATGAAGTTATAGACAAAGCAATTAAACTTTGTTTATATTGCATGAAAACACAAATATTCCTTGATGGTAATAAAAGAGCATCTGTTATATTTGCTAATCACTATTTAATATCTCAAGGCGGTGGTTTTATTGTTATACCTGAAAATAAAGTTCCCGAGTTTAAAAAATTATTGGTAAAGTATTATGAAGGTGAAGATGTTTCAGTATTAGTTGCCTTTATGAAAAAACATTGTTGGAAAACATTTTAATTAATGCGATGTTTAAATAAAAAGTTGATGAATTAAGAGATAAATGAATTAAAAATGCAAATGACAACAAGTATTTATAGTATGTATTTGAGTTTGAATCAATTTCTAAATTTATGAATTCTTTTTAGTATTCAGTGCAACAATTTATTTTCCATAGGGGTGATATGATGATTGAGTGCGTAATTATAATTATATTGATTATAATTTTTATTATTTTTTCTATATCTATTTTATTTGTTAGACATTTATTAAACAAAAAATATAAAAATTTTGTATTGCAAAATAGTTTACGTTTAAAAGAAGCAAAAGAAATTAATAGTAAATATAAATTTCATTCCATAGCCAATTTAAATCAAAATCACACCTATGATAATGAAAATTTTTATAATGAAATTTCTTGTAAAGATTACTTGATTTATCAATTACAATTTATTGAAGTTTCCTTAAAAGAGGTTATTGAAAAAATAAATAAAAACAAGAAGGATTATACTAATTATATAACTGAAATTCGTGCTATAAAAAATTTAAAAGAATTTCAGATACCAACAAATAAATTTAATTTAGAAAAATTAATTAATTATGAAGAAAAGATGCTAAAAAATATGATTCGTTCAAAACCTATAATTCAACTTAGGTTAAAGGTTTCATTATCTCGTTCTAATATTTATGGCTATATTTATGAGACAAAAACTGAAACTTTTTCAGAAGAAGATATAAAAGTTCTCTTAAATAAACTACATAATAAAGCTAATGGATTTTATAAAGATAATGAAATTTGGCAATCCATTTGTAAGGTTGAGCGTGGGAAAGTTTCTAATAAAATGAGATTTTCTATTTACAAAAGAGATGGATATAGATGCTGTAAATGTGGCAAAAGCAATAGGAATGACTTAGAAATTGATCACATTATTCCAATTGCCAAAGGTGGAAAAAGTGTATACGAAAATCTGCAGACCTTATGCCATAGTTGCAATGTAAAAAAGGGGGATAAGATTTGATATTGTTTTATCATCGATTTATTAAAAACAAAGAAAAATAGCCTAATGTTAATTTAAAGTGCGCTTCTTCCACTTTGTTTTGCTTGTATTTTTTAGAAACAAAATATAAAATAGAGGTAAATATGAGGGGGCATAGTTATGACTTTTGGTGATCATTTAATTCAATTAAGAAAGAAGCATAATCTATCACAAGAAGATTTGGCTAGTCAAATTCATGTGACAAGACAGACCATTTCAAAGTGGGAATTAGTGATTACAGTTCCAGATATGGATATATTAATCGATATTTCTAAACTTTTTTCAATTTCTATAGATGAACTTGTTGGAAATCAAGAAATTAAGAAAGAAGAAGTAAGACCAAGAAAGTGGGTTTATGAATATATAAGTAAAAGAAAAGCATTTGGACTTCCCTTAGTTCATATTCACTTTGGAGTAGGGGTATATTATGCAAAAGGAATTATTGCTATAGGAAATATTGCTACTGGAGTGATTTCTATAGGACTTTTATCTGTAGGAGTATTCACCTTTGGTTTATTAGGGTTAGGATTAATTACTTGGGCTTGTTTCTCTTTAGGACTACTTATGTCCTTAGGTGCGATTTCCATCGGTGCATTGGCCTTTGGAGGTGTTGCAATTGGATTATTTAGCTTTGGTGGTTTATCTATTGGTCTATATTCCTTTGGCGGCTGTTCTATTGCAAAAAATATTGCCCTCGGTGGATATGCAAAAGGACACATTGCGATAGGAGATGTCTGCAAAGGTGTCTTTAATTTTCATACCTCTGAAACAGGAACAGATTTCACTCAAGAGGAGCTTCGCAGTACAATTCTAAAAGAATTTCCACATATATGGAGATTTATAGTGGATATATTCTGTGGTTTCTTTTAAAAAAATGGTATAAATCGAATGCTAGATACCCAATCTAGCATTTTTTTCTTGAAGAAATGAGTATTTTGATTTATAATCAAAGCATAGAAGAAAGGAAGTATATTATGTTAGAATATAAATTTGACACACAATTATTAATTGCAGGAAACGATTTAGATGAGGATGCCATCTCTGATTATATTACAGAAAATATAAAAGGTGACTGCCTACTTGCTGTTGGTGATGATGAATTAATTAAGATTCATTTTCATACTAATACACCATGGAAGGTTTTAGAATACTGCGCTTCTTTAGGAGAAATCCATGATATCGTAGTAGAAAACATGGAACGCCAAACTCAAGGCTTAAAAGGATAACAGCCTTTGCAAACATCTATACTTTTTTTAAATGGATGTTTCTTATTTTCTAAATCGAGGTGATAGGAAATGGTCAAATATTTGAACTGCGATTGTATCAATTCAAAATGCAGCGCGATAATTAATCAAATAAATTTATCTGGAAATATGGATTCTAAAGAAGGTTTAGAGTTTTCTACAAGATTTCCATTGATGTATAGAGATTATTTAAAGCGTTTTAAAGAAAAAAGCTTGAAGCTTTACGAATCTTATTTATTTGAAGAAGATTCAATTAAAATTATTAATATGCTTTGTTATGAATCCTTTGCATTTCCTACAAATCTCGAAACTATAGAAAATTCTTTAAAGTATTTTGTTAAGCATTATAAGGAATATGGATTAACAGAAATAGCTTTTCCACTTTTGGGCTGTGATGAGGATGGTTTAAGAATGGTGAGTGTTTTGCCCATTATGGAAAAATACTTAAAGCCACTTCCTATAGAGTGCTACATTTGTTTTGATATAGAAGGACCATCCAATTTAGAATTACAAATGATTGCAGCATTCCAAACCTTTGATTTACAGCATTTAAAAAAATATGCTAAATTAGATGATATTCAGCTTGCTACCTTAGAAACGAACAAGCAATTTATCACTCGATTTGAAGATTTGTATCATTTACCTGGTATTACTCCAAAAATATATAGATTAATATTTTCCTACTATTATGATGAAGAATATCAAAAGCTAGATCCTTTTCATCAAGAAACACTTTTTTAAATTTTTTTATGAATTTACTTGAAACAATTGTATATTAGTGTTATACTATTAGTAGTTACGAAAGAGAGGCAAAAACCTCTCTTATTTATTTGATTGGAGATGATATTTTGGATTTATCTAAAGTGAAAAAAATATTAATTCCTTATCTTGAAGAGAAAAATCTTTCATTTTATTCTATAGACCTTGTAAAAGAAGCAGATGCTTTAATTTTGAGGGTTTGTATAGATAAAGAGGGTGGTATTGATATTGATAGTCTTGCAGATTGTAATGAATTTTTATCAAGTCAGCTAGATTCTATCGATCAGGATATGCCAGAGTACTTTTTGGAAGTTTCATCTCCTGGTGCTGAAAAGGAACTAAAAAGTTTAGAAGAAGTATCTAAAAATATTGGAAGCTTCGTGCATATAGAAATTCCCAATATGATTTATGAAGGGAATCTATTAGCCATAGAAAATGAAAATTTGGTTCTTCGCTTTAATGCAAAAGGGAGATTTAAAACCATACGTATTCCATATAAAGAAATAAAATTTATTAGATTAGCAGTAAAATTATAGGAGGGTAAAAAAATGATCAATAAGGATTTTTACAAGCTAGCTGAAGAAGATGCAGAAAGTAGAGGCTTTAATGTTGATGAGGTTTTAGCCTGTATGGAAAGAGCTTTAATTATGGCCTTTAAAAAGGAGCATGGGAACACTTCTTGTCGCGTAGAATTTAGAAAGGATAAGAATGAAATTCTTCTTTATTCCATTCACAAGGTTGTAGAAGAATATACAAATTATTCAAAGCAAGCAGAAGAAGAGTTGACTGAGGAAATAGAAAAACCTCAAGAAGAGGTGAAGGAAGAGCCTACAGAACCACAATATGCTGAAATGCTTTTAGAGGATGCTAAAAAAATTAAAAGTAACTATAAGGTCGGAGATTTAGTATTACAGCCAGAAAATTTAAAGACCTATAGTCGTATGACAATTTTAGCAGCTGGAAATATGTATAAGCAAGGAGTTCGTACTCTAGAAAGAGAAAAAGCTTATTTATATTTCAAAGATTTTGAAAATGAAATGATTACTGCTGAGGTTTCAAATGTTGGAGACAAATTCCTAACGCTAAAACTAGGCTTTAATGTGACTTCCATACTTGCTGTTAGTGATTTACTTCCTAACGATCATTTCGAGATTGGAGATTTCATTAAGGTATATGTTAAGAAGGTTGAACAAACAACAAAAGAACCAAAGGTTGTAGTTTCTCGTACAGAACGTAATTTAGTAACACGTTTACTTGAAAATTATATTCCTGAAATTAAAAATGGTATCATTGAAATTAAGGGGATTGCTCGTGATCCAGGCGATCGTACTAAGATTGCGATTTACTCAAATGACGAAAGAGTAGATGCGATTGGGTCTTGTGTTGGTGAAGGTGGTAGCCGTATCCGTGAAATCGTTAATGCATTAGGCGGAGAAAAAGTAGACCTTTATAAATGGAGTGAGAATCCAGAAGAATTAATTGCAAATTCTTTACAACCAGCCTCTGTTACAAAGGTATTAAGTATTGATCCAAAAACCAAATCTTCTCAGGTTGTAGTTCCTGATGATCACCTATCCTTAGCAATTGGAAAATCTGGTCAAAACGTTCGACTTGCTGTTCAATCTTGCGGCTGGAAGATTGATATTATGCCTACATCAAAAGCCTATGAAAAGGGTTTAATTCAAATTTTAGGTTTATAAGATGAAAGAAAAAAAACAAATTTTAAGGACATGTGTTGTCTCTAAGGAAGTCTGCGAGAAAAAGGATTTATTTCGAATAGTTCGTACACCGGAGCATACTGTTATTGTTGATTTAAAAGGTAAGGCTAATGGTCGTGGTGCTTATTTAAAGAAAGATAAGAATGTCATTTTGCTTGCAAAAAAGAGCAAGGCATTAGAACGTAAGTTGGAGGTAAGTATTCCAGAAGAAATTTATGAAGAACTTTTGGGATATTTAGAATAGTTTATGGATAAAATATTAAATAATTTAGGACTATGTCAAAGAGCTGGTGGACTTTTAAGTGGAGAAGATAGTGTTTTAAATGATATTGGCACTGGTAAGATTCAGTATTTGTTTTTAGCTAAGGACGCTAGTGACAATACAAAGAAAAAATTTAAGGATAAGGCAAGCTTTTATCAAATCGAAATGGATGAAAGCTATACATCTGATGAATTATCTCATGCCATTGGAAAAACCAATCGCATGGTTATAGGAATTACAAATCGAGGTTTTTTAAAAATATTAAAGAAATAAGGTGATTTATGTGGCCAAAAAAACAAATAAGCAGGACAAAAGGACTACGAATATTCCACAGGCAAAAAATAAAAAGCAAAATCAAGCAAAAAAAGAAAACGTCTTAATTTATAAGGATGGTATGACTGTTTCTGATGTTGCAAGTGGAATGGAAAAAACAAATGCACAAATTATCATGAAGCTAATGCAAGCTGGTATTGTTGCAAACCAAAATCAGACTATTGACCGTGAAACGATAGAATTAGTAGCCTTAGAATTTGGATATGAACTAAAGGATGAGGTGATTACTGATGTCACTCGTTTTGATGAAATAGTAGTTGAGGATGATGAGGCTTCCTTAGTTTCAAGACCACCTGTAGTTACAATTATGGGGCATGTTGACCATGGTAAAACCACATTACTAGATACCATTAGGTCTTCTCGTGTAGCACGTGGAGAGGCTGGCGGAATCACACAACACATTGGTGCTTATCAAGTGACTCATAAGGGCTTTTCCATTACTTTTATCGATACTCCTGGTCACGCTGCATTTACTCAAATGCGTGCTCGTGGAGCACAAATTACAGATATAGTGGTTTTAGTTGTTGCTGCAGATGATGGCGTTATGCCACAAACTGAGGAGGCAATTGCCCATGCACAGGCAGCAGGCTGTCCAATCATTGTTGCAGTCAATAAAATGGATAAGCCTGCTGCAAATCCAGATCGTGTTATGGAAGAATTAACTAAATTTAATCTTGTTCCAGAGGTTTGGGGTGGAGATACCATCTTCGTACCCATTTCAGCATTACAAGGAACAGGTGTAGATCAATTGCTTGAAATGATCCAATTGGTAGCTGAAATGAAGGAATTAAAGGCTAATCCTAAGCGTTTGGCTATGGGTAGTGTTATTGAGGCACAGCTAGATAAAGGACGTGGTCCTTTGGCCACCTTCTTAGTTCAGAATGGAACATTAAAAATTGGCGATATTGTTGTATGTGGGGACACCTGGGGACGTATCCGTACAATGGAAGATGACCGCCATCAACGGTTTAATTCTGTTACACCATCGAAAGCTGTTTCTGTAACAGGGTTAAATGCTGTTCCACTTGCTGGAGATAAATTTATGGTGTTTAATGATGAAAAAATAGCTAGAGATACAGCTGAGGCACGTGCAAGTCGTAAGAAAAATGTAGATGCTCAGGCTAGAAAGGCTACCTCATTAGAGGATTTATTTAAGCGTAGTGATGCTGATACAACTAAGGAATTAAACTTAATTATAAAAGGAGATGTTCAAGGCTCTGTAGAGGCATTGAAGGCTTCCTTAGAAAAATTAAATATAGAGGATTTAAAGGTAAATATCATTCGTGCAACTGTTGGTACTATCACAGATACTGATGTTTCCTTAGCAGAAGCTTCTAATGCGATTATTATAGGATTTAATGTAAGGCCTATTGCCTCTGTAAGAAATGAAGCAGCTACCAAGAAGGTAGAAATTCGTCTATATAACATTATTTATAATGTGTTAAATGACATTGAAGCCTCCTTAAAAGGAATGCTTGATCCAGTATATGAAGAGGTTGTAATCGGTCAGGCAGAGGTTAGAAGCATATTTAAGAATTCTAAGGTAGGAACCATTGCTGGTTGCTATGTTACAGATGGCTGTATTGAAAGAAATTCTTTAGTTAGAGTATTACGTGAAGGTATCGTTGTTTTTGAAGGTAAATTAGGCTCATTAAAGAGATTTAAGGATGATGCTAAGGAAGTACGTCAAGGATATGAATGTGGTCTTACAATTGAAAATTATAATGATATTAAGGAAATGGATGTCATCGAGGCCTCTATTATGAAGGAGTTGAAGAGATAATGAGTATATCTTTACAACGCTTAGAATCTTTATCATTACGTGAGTTATCCTTAATCTTAAGAAAAGATGCTAAGAATAATTATCTTTCAAATATTACTATTACTGAAGTTCGAATTACAAAAGACTTATCCTATATGAAGATTTATTTTACCTTCTATCAGGGTAAGCTAGAAAATTATATGAAGGCCTTAGAAGACTGTAAGGGCTATTTAAGAAGTGAGCTTGCAAAAAAAATCAAGGCACGTAAAATGCCTGAATTAATATTTGTTCATGATGAAGCTTTAGAATATGGAAATAGAATTAATGAGATTATATCGAAATTAGATATTTCTCATAACGAAGAATAAAAAAAGAATACTTGTGTATTCTAATAAGGCATATATGGATAAGGTGTATAGTACTGTGGCATAGGCTGTACTGGATACATTGGATATGGCTGAACAGGATAAGGCATAGGATTATAGGTATTATAATTATTCTTATTTGTGTTACTTGCTATATATCCAAAGGGAAATCCAACAGCTGCACCGACAAGTAGTGGTAATAGAAGACTACGATTGTCCTCTCCACGATAATAATATGATGTTTGTGGATAATATTGCATAAGGTACCTCCTTAGTATTAATATATGCTTAAAAAAATATTATGTGAATCGAGGTTTATAACTATGGCATGTGATCATAATTGTTCAAGCTGTTCTAAAAAGGATTGTAATGATCGCAAATCCTTACTTGTTCAAACAGCAAAAGAAAATAATATTAAAAAAATTATAGGTGTTGTTTCTGGTAAAGGTGGTGTTGGTAAATCAACCGTGACTTCCTTGCTAGCCATAAATCTAGCAAAAAAAGGCTATAAGGTAGGAATTATGGATGCAGATATTACTGGTCCTTCTATACCAAAAGCCTTTGGAATTAACGGCCGAATTCTGGGAAATGGAGAATTGATGTTTCCACAAATTACTAAGCTTGGAATTAAGCTTATCTCAGTAAACTTATTGATTGATGAACCAACTAAGCCTGTTTTATGGCGTGGACCTGTCATTGGTGGAGCTGTTAAACAGTTCTATACTGATGTTTTATGGGAGGATTTAGATTTTCTATTCATCGATATGCCACCAGGAACTGGCGATGTTGCTATAACTGTATTCCAATCTATTCCTGTAGATGATGTTGTTATTGTTTCAACTCCTCAGGATTTAGTTTCTATGATAGTTGGAAAAGCTGTGCATATGTGTGAGATGATGAATATACCTATGCTTGGGTTAGTGGAAAATATGAGTTATATGGAATGTCCTTGTTGTGGAGAAAAGCTTCATCCTTTTGGCGTATCTAAACTAGAAGAGATTGCTGCAACCTATAATCTAACTCCATTAGACCAAATGCCTATTCAACCAGATACTGCTAATCTAGTTGATCAGGGCTTAGTTGAAGAGGCAGATGCAAGTGTGTTAGATATTGCAGCAAGTAAACTCATAGCATTACTTAAGTAATTTTACTCCTATAGCTAATTGTTAGCTATAGTTTTTTTTTACTTCTTTTTTAAAAAAATATCAAATACTATCGAAATCTTATGTCGAATTATGGTATAATGTGGTTGTAGGGAAGTGAGTTTATTGATTCTTGCAATTATTTTACTCGTATTAAGCATAGGAGCATCAGGGGCAATTTATTATTTTACCCATCTTTATTTTTCGTGGTATTTTTTATTTGTTCCGATTCTTTTAATTCCAATTTTATATGTGGTGATTTTTGGAATATACCTCATTATACTATTTATTATTTCTCTTTTCTTGAATCAAAAAAAAGAAATCAAAAATCCTAATCGCTTTTACTACTTTTGGGTGAGACAAACCATTCTTCAGCTTTTGTTTTTCTCACGAACTAAAGTAAAAGTGATTGGAAAAGAGCTTTTAGAAAAGAATAAGCGATATTTAGTAGTATCTAATCACATTTCAAATTTTGATCCATTGCTGTTTGTTGCAAAGCTGAAATTGCAGCCATTAATTTGTGTAACAAAAAAGGAAAATTTAAAAATACCTATATGTGGTCCTTTCATACATCGTGCTGGTTTCATTTCTTTGGATCGCGAGGACGCACATTCTGGTGTTCAAATGGTTAGAAAAGCTGCAGATTTCATTGCAAGAGACCTTGCTAGTATTTATATTTGTCCTGAAGGGACAAGAAGTAAAACTACAGAATTACTCCCCTTTCATCCGGGATCCTTTAAGATAGCTACTAAAGTTGGAACAGATATTGCCGTATGCTATGTAGAAAATACAAATTTAATTGCAAAAAATTTTCCTTTTAGGTCTACTAAAACGATACTAAAAATCGCAAAAGTCATTCCTAAAGAGGAGGTTTTAGAAAAAAGGACAACAGAACTCGCTTTTGAGTCAGAAAAAATTATCAAGAAAGAAAAGGAACATTTATCTAATGAACTATTTATTATTTAATCCACTTGCTAAAAATGGGCAAGGAGAAAGAATGAAAGAAGAAGCAAAGCTTGCTTTAGAAGAAAAATATCCTAATTTGCAGGAATTAAACGTATTAGAATTTGATCATGAAAAATTCATAAATACTATTCTTCCAGAGGATAAAATTATTTTGGTTGGTGGTGATGGTACCCTAAATCACCTAGCTAATGCCTTAAGAGGGCATAGTATAGAAGCTTCATTCTATCTATATCGCGCTGGAACTGGGAATGACTTTTTAAGAGACATCCATGAGGATGGAAATATCGTTTTATTAAATCCATATTTAGAAAACTTACCTAAAGTTAAAATTAATGGGAAAGAAACCTTATATATTAATGGCATTGGCTTTGGTATTGATGGAATGGTGTGTGAAGTTGCAGACGCACTTAAAGCAAAAGGAATAACAGATCTCAATTATACTAGCATAGCTATTAAACTATTACTAACTAAGTATAAATGTCCTAATGCGAAGGTTATTGTAGATGGAAAAGAACTTAACTTTAAAAAGGTTTGGTTTGCCTCAGCTATGAATGGGCAATATTATGGAGGAGGAATGATGGTTGCTCCTAAACAGGACCGTCTTTCTGATAAATTATCCTTTGTAATTATGCGTAAAGCTTGTCGTTTAAATGCTTTACTTACCTTTGCTAAAATATTTAAAGGAGAGCATTTGAAGAAGAAAAGGTATTGTAGTTTAATTGAAGCTAAGCACATTGAAGTCATATTTGATCGTCCAACCGCACTTCAAATTGATGGTGAGGTTGTAAGTAACGTAACACATTATGAGGCTTGGAAGTAGGATATCCTATATGGATATCCCTTTTTATATACTTTTAAATTTATTTATTATCTCTTCAATATTTCCTATTTTTCCCTTTAAAGTTTGAATCGTAGCATCTATGTTAGGGGCTTGCTGTGATGAAGAGGAGTCTAAATTTTGCCCTTGTGCTCCTATTGTTTGAATCACTTCTCCTAATAAATTATAGAAGTTGCCTAAGGAAGCTTGCTCATTATAATTTAAGCCCTCACTTAAAAGGATGCCAAGGATATAGGCTAAAGTTGCATATTCAAAGGAATTTAAGGATAAAAGAATTTGACTTAGGCTAGTTATTGGGTTTCTAGGCATAAAAAACCTCTTTTTTTTGAAAAAATTAAATTTATAGCTAAAAAAGTGATGATTTCTGGTAATTATTAATATGAAGCACAAAAAGAAAGGAAGAAGAATATGAAAAAAATTGTTGCTGTAATATTATGTTTTATTGTTATTATCTTATGTGGTATGGTTGATTGTTATGCTGATGAATCATATGAAACATTTAATGAAATTATGATGGTAGATGGAAAGCTTTTGCGCTATTTCACAGAAGATGAGATGAAAGAATACATGAAATATGTAAAAAAAACAACATTTTGGGGAATCAATGTTTATACCATTAATCAAAATGTTGAAGCCACGTATATATCCTCAACTCTTTACAATGTAGAAAATCGTGGAGAAACGGATGTTTCCTACGAACTAGATGTAGTGGTTGATGTTTCGAATAAGACCTCATGGAGTGTATCTGGAAATTTAAGTGGTACCGCAAAGGGGAGTATTAAAAGTTTTAAGACGGATTTAGCAGCTAAAGCAGGTGTAGATTATAGCAACACAACTACAGAATCAAGAAAAGAAACTCAGAAGCTCAAGGTTACAGTGGAAAAGGGGAGTAGAGCTATTGTTTACCTAATGGGAAGTGCTAGAATTACAAATGGAGTATGTGCTTGTTATATTTGTTTTGTTAACGTTGCAAGCTGTGGATTTGAATATTTTACATTGGTAAATCAGTATCCAAGAATGGAGAAAAGAAAGCTATGAAGAAGCTCGTATTTGGTATAACTTCACTTATGTTTATTCTCCTTGTTACTATATGGGTTTTGAGTAAAGGGAAAACTGTTACAGAAAAAGATCAATATTTTACAATTCCTAGAATTCTTACTTATCATTATGATGAGGACAAGCGTATGAGCTTTGAAATCTTTATTAATAATGAGAATAGTTTGATTGAATTTCCCTTAGAGAATAGTTATTTTCTTGTAAATAATAATAGTAGCTATCAATTAAAAGATATAGAAGTGAGCAAAAAGAAAAATACTATCTCAAAGGAAGATATCTTCTATAAATATACCATAACTTCTAGTCTTTTAAATGTTTCAAAGGATGATATGGTTTTTGATTCTTGTTCTCTAAGAATTAAAAATGATGCTTTTACTCTAGAGTGTCTTATAGGGTATGTAGGAATTTATAGAAAGGATTATCCCAAATTAGATTTTACAGATCTTTATGGAAATTATGCTTATATGGATGGTGAGCTGCATCTCGTAGGAATCACAATTCAACTAAATGCAGACTATAAATCATTAGAAAATGTTCAAATAGGATCTGCATTTGTTCCTCTTCGCTATATTGAAGAAGATGTCCTTTACGATAGTGAGAGGACAAAAGGAAGTCTAAAGCATTCTGTGATTGCCACAAAGGAAGTTGAAAAAATATTTTTACTTGAGGCAAAACAAAACTATTATTTTTTACCCATTTCTTACTCGAATTTGCAACTTTTTACCTCAGGCTGTATTCTTATCACTATAGATGGGGAAACGCATTATATTGAAGACTTTACCTATTTAGCTAATGATATTTATATATCAGATTACAATCAAACGAAAAAGGAAGGGAAAATAGAATATGCTTAGACTTGAAGAAGTAAAAAAGAGCTATCGTCATGATAGAGGACTTACTCAGGTCAGCTTAACGATTGAACCTAATAATCTTTATCTGTTTGTCGGAGAAAATGGAAGTGGAAAATCTACTACCATTAAGCTGATTTCAAATGTTATTTTTCATTCAAAAAACGAAGGGAAAATAATAAATGGTTTTCAAAGAATGATTTATTTACCTGATAAAAGAAGTTATCCAAAGCTCTTAACTGTAGAAACATATTTGAAATATTATCTACCAAGCATAGAAAAAAAAGAGGGAATAAAAAACTGGATGGAACGATATCATTTGCCAAATAAAAGAATAGGGAGCTTATCTAAAGGAATGCTTCAAAAATTAGGGATTTTACAAACTCTTTTAAATTCAGGGGATTTATATCTTTTAGATGAACCAACAGATGGATTAGACACTGAATCTATCCAGATATTCAAAGAGGATGTATTACAGCTTCTTAATAATAAAAAAACTATTATTATTAGTACACATAATAAGTCGCTTTATAAGGACTTAAAGCCCATAATTTATTATTTTAAGGAGGGAATTTGTAATGGCAAAAAATAAAGATTTTTCTCGTCTTACAAAGCTTTATCTTTCTTATCATTTGAATAAAATGACCCTAATTCTTTTAGGAATTGTTCTCTTACTTTGGACTGTTGTTTTAATCTTGAATGCAGGAATTCCTCTAGAAATGGAAAGCTATGTTGTATCCTCAAAAAATTATCATCTATCCTATTTAGAGCAATCTTTATTTTTTTTAGAAATTATTGATGGTGTTTTCGTAGCTTTCTTAGTTGGAGCAGAGCTTTCTAGCTTTTCATTGTTTGATCCAATGTTTGTTCCCAACATCAGTAGAATTAAAATTATTCTATGCAAGCTATTAGCTAATATTATTCTTTTAATTTTCATCCTAGCATTCCAAATTATTTTACTATTTTTTATTGGAGTCCTTTCCTATCCAAGCTTTATGATAGGCTATAAAGACCTACTACTGATCTTTTATATGGCTTTGCCAATGATTGAATTATTACTCTTAGGTGAACTATTGTCTATCCTTATAAATTCTTATTTTATTCCCATTCTAATTTTTATTTTACACATTTTAGTAGTCATTCTTTTTAGAAAAGAAGAAATTCGACAAAATCTTTACATTTATTTACCACAAATTGAAATTATTGGTAATCAAATTACACTCAATGGAAATTTGCTTATTTATAGCGGAATTTGTCTATTGCTTTTAATTGGAATAATTTTAATTTTTCAAAAAAAGGATATCAAAAGCATATAATTTCTTATAAATGAAGCTAAAAAATAAAAAATGTAGGAAAAAAACTTGACATTAGATTTGGAAAGTGGTAATATACTTAAGGTAAATAAATAAGTGGAAAGAAGAAACGCCCGTTTCTCGCCTGATTGATGAATTGGTAGGCAAAATGTCACAAACTATGATAGTAAAAAATATTATATGGGGCGTTTTTGCGTCCCTTTATTTTTTACAATTTTGGAGGTGGAATTATTAATAAGCAGAAAAAAGGCACAGAGGATTTAGTAAATGATGCAATCCGCTGTAAAGAAATGTTAGTAATTACGGATAAGGGAGAAAAGCTAGGCGTCTTGCCACGTGCGAAAGCTCTAGCAGAGGCTGAGGAATGTGGTTTAGATTTAGTATTAGTTTCACCAGACTCCAATCCCCCTGTAGCAAAACTAATGGATTATTCTCGTTTTCGCTTTGAACAACAAAAAAAGTTAAAGGAAATGAGAAAAAATCAAAAGGTTGTAGAAGTTCAAGAAATTAGACTTTCTCCAACTATTGAAAAGCATGATTTTGAAACAAAGGCTCGTAAAGCACAAAGCATTCTTGAAAAAGGAAATAAAGTTAAAATTTCTCTACGTTTTAAAGGTCGTATGATTGTACATCAGGATTTGGGTAAAGATGTGATTGAGCGTTTTGTTGAAAGGCTTGCTGAATGTTCAACTTTAGAATCACCAATTCGTCTAGAGGGTAGAACATTATATGTTATTATAGCACCAAAAACATCAAAAGATTAAGGAGTTAAGATTATGCCAAAACAAAAGACACATAGTGGATTAAAGAAAAGAATCAAAGTATCTGCATCTGGAAAAATTAAACGTGGTCATGCATATACAGGACATTTAAAAACAAATAAGACCCACAAACAAAACAAGAATTTATCAAAGAGTGGTTTAGTTCATGAAACTGACGTTAAACGTATTAAACCATTAATTTCAAACTTACTATAATTTGAAGGAGGTAAAAAAATATGCCAAGAGTTAAAGGTGGATACACTACAAGAAGAAGACGTAAGGCCGTATTAAAGCTAGCAAAAGGCTACTATGGCTCAAAACATACTTTATATAAAACTGCTCATGAACAAGTTATGCGTTCTTTAGCATATGCTTATCGTGATAGAAAGGCAAGGAAAAGAGACTTCCGTAAATTATGGATTAGCCGTATCAATGCTGCTTGCCAGTTAAATGGTATGAAGTATTCTAGATTTATTAATGGATTAGCTAAGGCTAATATCGCAATCAACAGAAAAATGTTAGCTGAAATGGCTGTTAATGATGCTGAAGGCTTCAAAGGCTTATGTGAGGCTGCACAAAAAGCATTAGAGAGTGCACCAAAGCCTAAAAAGGTTGAAAATGTCGTTGTTTTAAGACCATTACCAAAAAAGAAAGCTAACTAAAAAAGACTGCTCATTTTATAGAGCAGTTTTTATTTTTCTAAAAAATTTAATATATCCTCATATACAATCTCATAATTATTCTCATTTAATATTTCGTGGCGCATATTTTCATATATCTTTGTAGTAACATTCCTATATCCAGCCTTTTTTAATGTATTTGCTGAATGCTTTAAGCCTTTTGGTCCTAAAGTACAGGGATCATCCTTGCCTGCAAGCAGAAGTATTGGCTTTGTTGGAGCAATTACAAAGTATCTATTAGATTTATGCATACCCCAAACCAAGTGATAAAGCGTCTTATATGCTGATACTGAAAAAGGAATATTGCAATACGGATTGTTAAGAAAATAATTAACATTTTCTTCGTTATAGGATAACCAATCCACTGGTGTCTTTGGATTTTTGATAGTCTTAATGAAGCTACCATCTGTTAAATTTGTTAGAAATTTAGAAACATACGTATTTCCCTTAAATATTCCAATCAAATTTGCCATAAAAATCCCCATAAAGGTAGCCTTTTGATAAGCTGGAACGCCTGACAAAATAACCTTTTCATATAAATCAGAATGTTTTTGAATTAGATTTCTTGAAATAATGGTTCCCATAGAATGAGCAAACAAATATAATTTTAAATTTGGATAGGTTGTTTTTAAATAATCAGAAAGGGTAACTTGATCTAAAACTAAAGCCTCCCAAGGCTTTTTTCCTTCCATATGACCAAGTATCTTAGCATCTGTGCCATGTCCACGTACATCAGAAGTTAAAACTATATAACCATTTTCATTTAAAAATCTTGCAAAACGTTCATAGCGCATTTGATGTTCCTTCATACCATGAACAATTTGAATTATACCTTTAGGGTTAGGGGTATCATAAAGCACTGCACTAATTGACAATGCATCATATTTAGAAGGGATAATGATTTTTTGCATAGAAGTACCTCTTAATAAACTAATTGTGATTTCAATCTCTCGTAGATAAAAGATTGTGCCTCATCCTTCGTGATTCCTATAGCAACAGCAACCTCATTAAACAATTTTCTTTCTGCTTGTTGGAGAAACTGAGTATCAAAAGAACCAAGTGGTTTTTTATCAAGCTTTCTATCTTCAGTAATATGATAAAGCATTTTTAAAAGATGGATAGTATCCATTATATTATTAGAGGTTACTAATTGTTGAAATAATACCTTACGCTCTTTGTTGTCCTTTACATATTCATTAGAAAGAAGAACAGAATCATTTAATGCTTTAAGGACCTCACTTTTAGAAAGAATTGGACGTAGGAAAAGAGGAGCCTTATCAAGAGGCATTATTATCAGCATTCTATTATGGAAGGTTTCTAATCTATAAAATCCTTGGGCATCTAAATTTACTTCTAGCACAGAACAAAGTCCATGACCATTATGTACTACATAATCACCTTTTTGATACATACTTCCCCTCCTCTTCATAAAATACGAAAACTACTACTAATATCATTATACCATAAATTCAGAAAAAAAACTAGTTAAAGAAGAAAATAAAACTAAACTATTTTGTTTAAGTTTTATAATATTTATGATAGAATAGTATTATATAAAATTTTATCAAGAATTGATGGTGGAAGGTGATGTTATGAAAAAATATGATGTTATAATTGTTGGGGCTGGACCAGCTGGATTGTTTGCTGCATATGAGTTACATCAAAAAAATGATAAATTAAGGGTATTGTTAGTTGATAAAGGACATGATATCTATCATAGAAATTGTCCTGTTCTACAGCACAAGCTTTCTAAATGTCCAATCGATAAAAATGGGCATTCTGGATGCCATCCAGCTTGCTCTATAACTAATGGATTTGGTGGTGCAGGAGCTTACTCTGATGGAAAATTTAATATCACGAGTGAATTTGGAGGCTGGATGACAGATTATTTAGAACCAAAGCTTGTAGAAGAACTCATTTCTTATGTAGACTCTATCAATTTAAAATATGGTGCCCCTACACAAATCACAGATCCTACAACTGATAAAGTTAGAGAAATAGAAAGAAGAGGCTATGCCGTCGGTCTGAAACTTTTAAGAGCAAAGGTAAGACATTTAGGTACTGAGAATAACCTAAAGATTATGGCACGTATCTTTGATGATTTGAGTAAATGGATTGATATGCGCTACGAGACTGAAGTAACGGATATTGTTATAGAAGGAAACGCTGTAAAAGGAATCAAAATTCAAGATGAATTCTTAGAGTGTAATCAGGTTTTTTTAGCAATAGGAAGAGATGGAGCAACCTGGCTACAATCCATTTGCGAAGCACATGGAATTGGACTTACACATAATCAAGTCGATGTTGGTGTGCGTGTAGAAACAAATGATGTTGTAATGGAAGAAATCAACAAGAATCTTTATGAAGGCAAATTCATTTACCGTGCCTCTGTAGGAACTGTTGTTCGTACATTTTGTTCAAATCCAAGTGGTCATGTCGTTGTTGAAAACCATAGTGGCACGATTTTAGCTAATGGTCATGCTTATGCAGATGCTAAACTTGGGAGCTCAAATACGAATTTTGCTTTACTTGTTTCTCATAAATTTTCTGAGCCTTTTGATAAACCAAATGAGTATGCTCACGAGGTATCTAGACTTGCAAATCAGTTATCCTGTGGATCTGTTATTGTTCAGCGTTATGGAGATATCTGTAAGGGTAGAAGAACGACTCAAAAACGTCTAGAAGAGGGATTTGTTAAGCCCACCCTAAAAGAGGCTGTTCCAGGAGATTTAGGACTAGTTTTACCTTATAATACGATGAAATCTATAATTGAAATGATTGAAGCATTAGATCATGTTACTCCAGGTATAGCAAACGAGCATACTCTATTCTATGGTGTAGAAGCTAAATTCTATTCTGCTAGACCTGTTACTAATGATAAATTTGAAACTAAGATTTCAGGATTATACGTTGGTGGTGATGGTGCAGGGATTACAAGAGGTCTTGCTCAAGCTGGAGCTAATGGTGTTTGGGTGGCAAGAGATATTGCAAAAAAATATGAATAATCTTAATTTAAGCTGTGATGATGTTTTTCACCATAGCTTTTATTTTGTCTTTTTTTGGCATACGTTTTTCTGCACTAGTTTTGTCGAAGGACTACACAAGTTTATTTACTTCCTTTATAATTGTTTTAAGGTGATTATATGGGTTTAAACGTAGGAGTATATGTGAAAAAGGACATTTTGATTTTAAGGCTAAAAGGTGAGTTAGATGATGTTAGTGTTAGAGATTTACGTGAAAGAATTTCAAATTACATTGATAGTTATAAGATTAATCATTTAGTTTTAAATTTAGCAGATTTGACTTTCCTAGATTCTTCAGGAATAGGATTTATTATTGGGAGATATCATCAGCTTAGGAAAAGAAATGGAGATATCACAATTAGCAATGTCAATAGTAAAATAGAGCGCATTATCTATATTTCTGGTCTTGCAAAGATTTGTAAAATACGTGAAAATGAAGAAGCAGTTTTGATTTCCTTAATAGGAATATAAGAAAGGATGATACTATGTTAAATAATGAAATTTATATGAAGTTTATCTCTAAAAGAAGCAATATTGGAATCATTAGAAATGCAGTAAGTGCACTCATTATAGATGCAAATCCAACCATAACCTTCCTAAATGAATTGAAAACAGTCATCAGTGAAGCTATTACAAACTGTATTGTCCATGGCTATGACAATCAAGAGGATAAATATATTGAAATGAATGTGATAGTAGATGATGAAAAAGTTTCCTGCGATATCATAGATTACGGGAAGGGAATAGAAGATATTGCTCAAGCAAGAGAGCCACTTTTTTCCACGAAAAAGGAAGAAGAAAGAAGTGGATTAGGCTTTACGATAATGGAAATGTTTTGTGATTTCTTTGAAGTAGAAAGTAAAGTAAATGAAGGCACAAAGCTCCATTTTTCAAAGAAATGGTAAATCATATTGGATTAGAATAGATTGTCTAATCCTTTTTCTTTTTGTCTACCACACTGCTCTACAGCAAGCCTAAAAAAGAAGGAAACATAAATTTATGCTTAAGTCATATAAATAAAATATTATAAACTAACTTTTTTCTTTATCTATAAATAAAATCATAAGAATCTAATCATACTATAAATGGTGATTTTATGGAAAAAACAAGAAAATATTATCAAGAGCTGATAGCAGTAAAAAAGGATTATAAGACTGCACTAAAAAACTTTCTTTTAGCATTTTCTACAGGTGGATGTGTATCCATTATTGGTCAGCTTTTTTTTGATTTATATTATCAAATTTTACATTTAGAAAAACAAGATGCATCTTTATATATGACATTAACAATGGTACTATTTGCAGGAATGCTTACAGCATTTGGTATATATGATAACTTAGGACAGATTGGCAAATGTGGACTTGCAATACCTATTACAGGCTTTGCGAATGCATCCGTATCCTCAGCAATGGAATATCATAAGGAAGGGATTGTACTTGGTATTGGAGCCAATGCCTTAAAGCTTGCTGGAAGTGTCATTGTTTTAGGTACAACCTCTGCTATTATAGTTGCCTCAGTAAGATTTATATTTGAGGTGTTAATATGACCTTTAAACTAAAAAACGTATACTTAACATCTGCTATTGTTGTAGCAGGAGAGCTTGAAGGAGAAGGTCCTTTAAAAAAGTATTTTGATTCTATAGATGAATGTAAGGATAGCTGTTTTGAAAATAGTGAAATAGATATTCTTTCAAAGGCTATTGATATGCTTTTAGAAAAAGAAAATATAGAGGCTGAGGATATCTCTTTGGCAATTGGTGGGGAACTTTCTAATCAGTTGACAACTTCAAGCTACACCTTTAGAAGCCTTCCTATCAGCTTAATTGGAGTGTATTCTGCATGTTCAACTATATCCTTAAGCTTAGGTGTTGCAGGGCTATTATTAAATGATGAAAAAGTAGAAAATATCTTAGTTTATACCTCTAGTCATAACCAATCAGCAGAACGACAATTTAGAAATCCAGTGGAATATGGAGGAAATAAAGAGGATACTCAAACCTTTACTTCAACTATAGGAGCAAGTGCTTTGTTGACGCATAAGAAAGGAAAATTGAAGCTTACAGATTTTACCCTAGGAAAAGTCATTGATGTAGGCTTTACAGATGCCTGTGATTTTGGTAGAGCTATGGCTCCAGCTGCCTTAGAAACTTTATTTGCCCATTTTAAAGCCACAAAAACGACTCCTAATGACTATGATTTAGTCTTGACAGGTGATTTATCTACTTATGGATTTGAAATCGTTTCAAAGGCTTTAAAGGAAGAATATGGCGAGGTCAATAATTATAACGATTGTGGACTCATTCTTTATAACACAAATAGTCAAAATGTATTGGCAGGTGGTAGTGGTCCAGGTACCTCAGCTGCAGTATTTTTATCTTACATAAAAAAAAGAATGCTGGAAGGGTATTATAAAAAAGTTCTTCTATGTGCCACTGGTGCGTTAATGAATCCAACAATGATTAACCAAAAAAACAGCTTACCTTGTATTGCACATGCGATATGTATGGAGGTGGAAAAATGATTTATTTTTATGCATTTTTAATTGGGGGAGCTATTTGTGGTTTAGCAGAAATCATTAAAGATATTTTTAAGCTCACTGTAGGGCATATGACTGTATTGTTTGTTTGTTTAGGAACGCTTCTTGATATAGGTGGATTTTATGATAAATTACTTGATTTAGCTGGAGCAGGAGCAGCACTACCTATAACGAATTTTGGACATTCCTTAGTTCATGCCGCTTTAGAAAAAGCAAATGAGGTTGGATATATTGGTATCTTTACAGGTATCTATGGAAAAACAAGTGCAGGTATAGCATTCACCATATTGATATCTGTGCTTATTGCACTTATTTTTAGACCAAAAAAGTAAAAGACTCTTTGGTCTTTTGTTTTTCTTATGCTAATTTCTAGTATTTTGTTGGAAAATATTGTATAATGTATGAAAAAAGAGGAAGTGACTTTATGAATGATGTGAAAAATCCATTACTAGCACCAAATAAAACTGTGGCAGTAATAGCATACTTTTTATTAACACTTCTTGGTGGAGGTATAATCATAATTATTTTAGCTATGTTTTATAACCTTCTCCATCACTTAGAATTAAATCCGATAGAACTAATGCAGGTTATATCAGCTGTTGATATAAGTAAATTAGAAGAAGCACATCTAAAACTTTATGTTTTTAGTAATTCTATAGCCAATCTTTTAATGTATATTCTTTTATTTGTTATCGTACTATTCTTTATGAGAGACCATTTAATAAAAGATGGAAAGGGACTTATCAAAGGATATAAAAAGCTCGCTTGGTTGATTCCTCTATGTGCAGCTTTAGGATATGGAATATCTTACGGGGTTGAAGCTGGAATTGGAGAATTAATTCATCAAACTTCAGTCAATCAATCTTCCATTGAAGTACTTATCAAAAATGGTGGGGTAATTCCTATGTTTTTTGCAGTAGTGGTATGTGCTCCAATCATTGAAGAGCTTATCTACAGAAAGGCAATCTTCGAATATCTGAAAAAATTTCCGATTGCATTATCCTATGTTGTTTCAGTTTTAGTGTTCACACTTCCACATGTTATTACAACCTTTATGGAGGCAAGCTATACTCCTTTAGAAAACTTATTAATAACCATTCCATATATGCTTAGTGGCTTGCTATTATGCATAACCTACCATTTATGTAATAAAAATGTGTACGCTTCATGGTTTTTCCATTTGTTAAATAATTTAATTTCATTTGTCAAGATTTTGCTTATGTGAGGTGCAATATGCTTAAAAAATTAGATACATTTTATAATGAGAATATCTTTGATGATTTAAAACGGAAAAATGCTATTCTTACTGCAGGAGATAAAAAAATAGGATTTAATTCTTTAACTGTTTCTTGGGGAGGAATTGGTGTATTGTGGGGAAGAGATGTTGCCTATGTGTTTGTGAGAAAATCTCGTCATACCTATTCATTTTTAGAAAGAAGTGAAAGCATCACCCTTTCTTTTTTAGATGAAAAATATAAGGAAAGTGTTCTTTATGTAGGTACACACTCAGGCAAAAATGAGGATAAAATTAAAAATGCTAACTTATCTTATACCTATGATCCAGACTATGATGGCGCCTATATTACACAGGCTACATATTGCTTTAAGATGAAAAAGCTATATTCTATTAATTTACCTTACGAGAATTTAGCTGAAGACATTAAAAAACAGTACTATGGTGAAGG
This sequence comes from Anaeroplasma bactoclasticum, assembly GCA_023663825.1. Classification (GTDB taxonomy): domain Bacteria; phylum Bacillota_I; class Bacilli_A; order Acholeplasmatales; family Anaeroplasmataceae; genus Pelethenecus; species Pelethenecus bactoclasticus_A. The sequence goes on along the minus strand of JAMPGQ010000012.1, from coordinate 13,589 downwards.
CGATTCACATACAATGTATGTATGTGAAATCAAACAGTTTTTAGTGACGGAGGAATATAATGAACTACATTGATTTACATTGTGATACAATTTCAGAGCTAATGCATAAAGAAAATTTAAGTCTTTTAGATGCACCTTTACAAATCAATATAAAGCAATTAAAAGAAGGAAATTGCCTACTTCAATGCTTTGCAATGTTTGTTTATCTTAAAAAAACACCCGAACCTTTCAAATACTGTATCCAGATGATAAATCGCTATTATGAGGAGATAGAACGATATAAAGATAAGATTGCCCCTGTATTATGCTATTCTGATTTGGCAAAAAATCAAGTGGAGGGAAAAATTTCTAGCTTGCTTACTATAGAAGAAGGTGGAGTTACTGAATCTAGCCTTGCTTATCTTAGAACATTTCATAAACTAGGAGTAAGAATGATATGTCTCAACTGGAATTTTGAAAATGGTGTAGGCCATCCAAATTTCAAATTGACAGAGCATCCTGATTTTAAAACTCCTAACACTAAAGAAGGTTTGACAGAATATGGAATTGAAATGGTTAAAGAAATGAATCGTCTAGGGATGATTGTTGATGTGTCTCATCTTTCTGACAAAGGATTCTATGATTGCTTAAAATATTCTTCCAAGCCTATTGTTGCAAGTCACTCTAATGCTAGAGGTGTTTGTAATCATGTGAGAAACCTAACTGATGATATGATTCTAAAGCTAAAAGAAAATGGTGGCGTTATGGGAATGAATTTTTGTGCCGCCTTCTTAAATGAAAATGAAGAGGTAGGAAAGAATACCATCCCTTGTGTAATAGAACATATAAAATACATAAAAAATTTAGCTGGGATAGACGTCATTGCTATAGGAAGTGATTTTGATGGGATTGATCCAAATATACAGATGAAAAATGCAAGCCTTATGCCTAAGCTTTTTGAAGAAATGCGCACACAAGGCTTTACAGAAGAAGAAATTGAAAGGGTTGCTTATAGGAATTTTTTACGTGTATTAGGTGCTAATATAGGATAAAATGCTAAAAAAAATGAGAAAATAGTACTTTTTGGTGTCGAATTTGATAAAAAAAATCAAAAAAATTAAAAAAAATGAAAAAAACTCTTTATTTTTGATTGAAAATGTAGTAAACTATAGATGCATGTGATTTCGCACTATATATTATCTCCCAATTTACTCATGAGATCACATGCACTCCCAATAATATTATAGCCATCCCTTTTGGATGGCTTAATTTTTTTCCTTTTGTTCTTTTTTAAGAAGCCTATAAGATAAAAATATTCGTATTATGATGAAGTGATTTTCTTGCACTAGTAAGATAACGTAATTGAAAAAGAATTTTATATATGTGTACATTCAAATTCAATACGCTTTTATATTTATATTTATAAAAGAGATAATCTCTCTATTTAAAACATAAATATATCATTGAAAGATTAAAAAAAGTATTACAAATAAGCTTAAAATCTAGCCTAACTTATATAATCTAAATATACCTTTAAAAGGAATATTTGTATTCTTTTCATTCAATTAGGAATAATTCCTTCCTTTCATACATAGGATTTCTATGACTAACGAGGAGGAATTTTTATGAATGATGAGGCATTAATTAGCTTATCAAATAGAATGAAGAGTGATTTATTTATTGGATTTGTTGGTTCTTGCAGAAGTGGAAAGTCAACTTTAATTAATTCATTTTTTAAATTGTTGATTTTACCTAATGTCGAAGATGAATTTATGAAACACAAAATCTTAGATGAACTACCACAAACGGCAGAGGGTAAGCAGATAATGACTGTAGAGCCAAAATTTATTCCCTCAACTTCTATTGAATTAAATGTGAATAGTACAGTAATGAATTTACGATTTGTAGATTGTGTAGGGGAAATTATACCATCAGCTGAAGGGTTTGGAACCGATGCAGAACCAAGACTTGTAAAAACACCCTGGTACAATGAAGCAATACCATTTCAAGAAGCAGCTTCTATTGGAACAGAGAAGGTCATCTTTAATCATTCCAATTTAGGAATCTATGTAACCTCTGATGGTTCTTTTAGTGAGTTTACAAGAAATGAATATGCAGAAATCGAAGAGAAGCTTATCCCCAAGCTAAAGGATATGAATAAACCCTTTGTTATTGTTTTAAACACAAAAGATCCGCTTGATCCAAAGGCTCAAGCTCTTGCAAAAGACTTAGAGTCTAAATATGAAGTGAATGTTGTTTGCTTATCTGCTTTAAAAATGACCCAAGAGGATGCAAATTTAGTTTTATCAAAGGCATTAGAAGAATTTCCTATATCCGACTTAGAAATTTCTTTACCTGACTATATTGATGCAATCGGTGAAGATATACCACTTAAGAAAAGTATTATGGATACAATTCAGGATGTTGAGATGAAGTATAAGAAGGTTAAGGATGTTTCTAATATTTGTAAGGAACTAAGAAACGCAAATCAGTTTTCTGATGTAAAACTTGAGCTATTAGAAGCGGCTACAGGGAAAGCTAGTATCGTCTTAGATCTAGATGATTCAAAATATAAAGAGATTGTTGACTTATTATTAGGAAAATCTAGTGAAAGCAGAAAAGACTTCATTAGCTACTTGTATCAATCTAAGAAAGCCAATGAGGTTTATGAAGAAGTTAATTCCGCTATTTTAGAAGCAAAACAAACTGGCTATGGTGTTTCAGTACCTAGAATAGCTGATATGCATCTATTACCACCCGAGGTAGTTAAGAAAAACGGTATGTATGGAGTTAAGCTGTCTGCAAAGGCATCCTGTATCCATATGATTGCTGTTGATCTAGAATCTTCCTTTACACCAATCATTGGATCTGAAGAACAATCTAGAATGTTAATGGATAGTTTGAATAGTGATGGAGATGAAGAAGCTCTATGGAACAAGGAGTTCTTTGGCAAAAAGCTTTCTGACATCGTAAATGATTCTATGAAATCTAAAATACATGGTTTACCTGATAAATCAAAGGATAAAATTAAAAATGTCTTAGATAAGATTATGAATTCTAATCATAATAATTTAATTGCTATTATCTTATAAGAAGTCTCTCCTATGAGAGATTTTTTATTTCGAAATAAATCTAATTTTAAAAAACATATGATATAATTTAATAAAATTTATTATATAAATTTATTTAAAAAATAATATAATATTAAAAACTAGATTTTCAAAAAAATTAAGAAAAGCTTATGATTGCAGGTGTTTTTTTATTAAAACTAGTATTTTCGTTTACAAGAAGTATCATAAACAAAAGAAATTTAGATTATCAAAAATAACGCCCAAAATAGCCCGTTTTAGACGTTTTTATCTGAAAACTGATTAAATTGATCGTTTATTTGAAAGAATGAAATTAAAACAAAATTATAGAAGAATTTAAAATGATATTTTTCTCTTAGGATGCAAAAATAGAAATCGAAAATAAAGATTATAGACAAGTACTCGTCTCGATTTCTCAAAATGCGCCATTTTTAACGTCCATTTTCAGATAACTTTTATATATTTTTTTAATCCTGACTTAAAACTCTTTTTTAAATGCTAGCATTTTTTTTTGAAATATGCTATAATTGTTACCCACGATACCGAAAAAAAATTTCAAGACATATCTAGTTTTTAAAACTTTATCATTTGATTAGCAATATCATTTGAATTATTTATAAACGTATTGAATATATTTTTAAAAACTAGATTAAATTCAAAAAGGAGGAAAAAGAAATGAAAATACAAATTTGTGGTAAAACGATTATTAAAAATGAACCAGTGCGTGTATCAGAAATTATAGAAGGAGATAAATACCAATATCAAGCTGCAAAAGTAAATAATCGAATTCGGGAGTTGGATTATATTATTGATAAAGACTGTCAGGTAGAGCTATTAACTTTGACAGATACAGAAGCAGCTACAATATATCAATCTACGCTTAGATACTTGGTGATTATGGCGATACAAAAATTGTATCCCAAAGCAAAAGTGATCTTTAACTACAGCGTTTCTAGGTCTATATTTGCAAGTATATCTAATATCAATCATGCCTTTATGCAGGCAGATTTAGATAAAATTAAGGCTGAATTAGATAGTATAATTGCTCAAGATTTACCTATTAAACGTTTTAGTATCCCTAAAGAAGAAGCAAATCAATATTATAATGAGATTGGGTTTAAAGATAAGGCTAAAATTTTAGCCTACAGAAAAGAAGCTACAGTTCATATGTATGAATGTGGAAGCTACAGAAACTATATGTTTGGTTATATGTTACCTTCTACTGGATATATTAAGGAGTATAATTTTAGGCTATATGCTCCTGGATTTATCATCCAATATCCACGTGCTGAAAATAAAGGACAAATCCCACCTTTTGAGGATGAAAGAGTGTTCCAAAATGCTTTAAGAGAAGCAAATCGTTGGGGAAATATTACTACAGCAAGCTATATTTCACAGATGAATGAAATTATAGAACAGGGAAAGGCTCTAGAATTTATTAACATCTGTGAAACACGCCACAATAACCAGTTGGCCGCATTAGGAGAGAAAATAGCACGTGATATAGATACTCTACGTTTAATTGCTGTTGCTGGACCATCTTCTAGTGGAAAAACGACCTTTACAAATCGCTTAAGAATACAATTAAAATCCTTAGGCATTGATCCTTTAATGATTAGCGTAGATGATTTTTACAACCAGGGGCATATGGCTCCAATTGATGAATATGGAAAGCCTGATTTTGAGCATATAGATGCCTTAGATCGTAATTTATTTGATGAAGTAATCTATAAGCTAATTAACGGAGAGGAAGTGGCTTTACCAAAATATAACTTTACAACACAAGCTAGAACCTTTGGAGAACCAGTTCGATTAGGTAAACATCAACCTATTATGATTGAAGGTATTCATGCTTTAAACGATGAATTGACTCCATCTATCCCTTCAGAACTTAAATTTAAAGTTTATATAGCACCACAGGCACAGCTTCATATTGATGATCATAACCCAATTTCTCTATCTGACATCAGATTGATTAGAAGAATGGTTAGAGACTTTGAAACTAGGAATTCCAGCTGTGAACAGACACTTGAAATGTGGCCTAGTGTAAGAAGAGGAGAATTTAAATGGATTTACCCGCATCAATCTAATGCTGACTTCGTATTTAACTCAGAATTATCTTATGAGCTATGTGTTTTAAAGAAGCATGCATTACCGCTTTTAGAGGCAGTAGATACAGAAAGCCCATACTTTATCCAGGCAAATCGTTTAGTTAAATTTTTAAAGTATTTTAAAGACATTTCAGATAAGTGGATTCCTTGTAATTCCATCATTAGAGAATTTATTGGAGATTCCATTTTCTACACTAAAGATAAATGCTAATTTAAAGGACGCAAATAGGCGTCCTTTTTCTATTGGGAAATGACTTGTTTTAGGCTATATTTTTTGATATAATTTAATAGAAAAAGGAAGTGACAAAATGTATAGCTTAGAGAACATGCAAAGAATCAGTTATCCAAGTGATTTAGTAATGGATTTAACTAAACTCTATCGCTTCAAAGGCAAAGATTTTTACTATGAAGATATCTTTAAAACTGATATCCAAACTATAATAAAAGAGACCATTGAAAAGGACACATATTTTGCTGCAAAGGTATTAAAATTAAAGATTTCAGAAAACAGAACTAAACTAATCATTCAAAAAAATAGTACCCCAAAAACAAATGATGAAAAGGTCCTTGCTAATTTAAAAGAAGTCTTCAAAATTATACAATCAAAAGGGAACGATTTAGAGCTTACTTCAAATGAATTTTTAGCCCTTGCAAAACGCATTTTTGGGAATGTAAAGGAAGTAGGATATGCAACTCGCATTGAAGAGGTTCAAATCAACCTTTTAAGAGAGAAAAAAAGACAATCCTTAAGGAACACTTTTGATGTACTTTTAGGTCTATATAAAAAGCAAATGAATAGCAATCAAGTTGAGGGAACTCAGCTTGCAACGAATTTTTATGTAGACATCTCAAATGTCAAAATTTATAATGATGAAAATGAATTTATGTGCTTATTGATATATTACTGTTTATTATTTAGAGAACGATTTAACGTATTCAAATACATCAGCTTCTTTGAACTTTACTTAAAGTATGAAGAAGAATTTAAAGGAGCAGTCATATCTGCAAGCTTCAATTGGGAAACCGGATTTGCACAAACAGCTATACTCAATCGCTTAACCATTCATTTGATGTTAGAAGGGTATAACGAAATTGAATCCCAATGTTCAGTGTACACCTTTGAAAAGGGAATGAAGAAAGTTGATTCTGTTGAAAGTTCGATTCTTCAAAGCTTAGGAACTATATTCACGAAGGAAGAGATCCGAATTAAGAATCCTTATCTCTCAGATTCAACAATCAATCGAGCTTTAGAAAATCTAAAAAAATCAAACCAAATTCGTCCAAATGGAACTGGTCGATCAGCTACATGGGTAAAAATAAAAGAAGGTTCCAAATTTGAAGCTAATGATAAAGAGTTAAATATTTTTAATTATATAGACAAAGATTAGGGAAGAACTACCTTCCCTTTTATTTTTGGCAGTACGTGTTAGAATTTGCTAATTAAAGGCAAAACGAAATCCCCCTATCCAGAAAAGAGAAGAGGAAGAAGTAAACATTTTTCGACAATACAAAAGAAGAGCAAAAAACTATGAATCTGAGGATTTTAGACAGTAAAGAAGATAAACCCCCATTAAATGATTTGTCGATTGCTATAAAAAATTAGCTTTAATTGTTAAACTACATCAATCCCTCTTTTTTGATAGTGTTTATTTATTTTAAACGGAAACAAATCAGTCAAAAAAACACCTCAAAATCATCTATGAATATGTTTTTCAAATCAAAAGAAGCCATTTTTAAAAATACAAATTGCTTCCTATAATATATATTATGTTAACCATTAAAATACATTGAAATTCTGCGCAATTTTGGTTGTGTGTGGAAAAGCATACAAATTTGTGGTCTCTACTTTTTTGGGTGGTTTAGATAAACATATCAAATCCACACACGCATTTTTAAGCTCTTAAATTTTTAATCTAAAATACTTCATTTTTCGATGTCTAATTTTGACATTCAAATAGCTTCTGAATCTACCCATATTTTGTGCTTTATTATCGACTTTTTTTGGCTTCAAAAATGAGCATCACGTCCAAACAGTATTAACAACTTCAGTTTGTTAGTACATAATCCTACCTTTTTTACACTTTAAGTATACAATGAAATGTTACATTATTTATGTATCTTTTATTTTTGATTTTTACATAATTATAAAAACTATGTATTTATATTTTAGGTTTTTCTTATTTAGTTTTAAAAACTAGTTATATTTTGAAATTAATTTTTTTGCATAAAAAAAGACAGTCATTGTGACTATCTTTATAAGGATGAATTTATAGAGCTTCACGATAGATTTTCAAGGCCATTGCCTCGTCGATTTCTATTATGTCTCTTATAATTCTTGTATGATTGAATGTTACATTGAAAGCTAATTTTTGAATGTCATCTTCCGTTATATTTAATTCCTTTAAACTCGTTGGCATTCCGATTTCTTTAAAATAATCTTTTAACTTTTTAATACCATTTAATATATCTTTATCTACTGAGTCCGTTGGTTGAATGTCAAGTACCTCATAGACAAATCTCTTAAATCGATCTTTAGCAAATGGATAACTAACCTTTGCCCAGGCTGGCCATAATACAGCTAATCCAGCTCCATGAGCTACATAGTCAAACATTCCACTAACCTCATGTTCTAATTGATGTACTGACATTACAAAGGATCTTCCACAGGAAGTTAGGCCATTATGTGATAGACTATTTGCCCATAATAATGTAGCCCTGGCTTCATAGTTTTTTGGATCCTTCATAACGACTTGACCAGCTTGATATACAGATTTTAATAATCCGATTGCTATAGAATCGGTAGGTTCTGTAGAATTTCCAATTGAAATAAATCTTTCAAGAGTATGCATCATTATATCTACAATTCCACAGGCTGTTTGATAAGGGGAAACTGAGTAGGTTAATTCAGGATTTAATATAGCAAATTTAGGTCGATTTAAAAGGCTATTAAAGCCTCTTTTTTCTTTGGTTTTATCGTTGGTAATTACACAGGAATCAGACATATCTGAACCACTTGCAGCAAGGGTTAAAATTACGCCTAATGGAATTGCTTTTTTGGGTGTCATTTCATGGGTAGAAAATAGCCAGGTTGAGTGATCTACAAATGCTCCTACAGCAATCGATTTTGCTGAGTCAATGACTGACCCACCACCAATTGCTAATATGAAATCAACGCTCTCTTTTTTGACAAGCTTGATTCCTTCTTCAACTAAAGATAATTTAGGATTAGGCTCTACTCCACCGAGCTCCAAAAAATCTAGTTGAGCTTCTTTTAAACTATTCTTTACGATATCTAAAAGACCACTATTTATAACAGAGAATTTTCCATAATGAATGAGGATTTTCTTTGCTTGAAATTCAGTTAAAATTTGACCAACTTTCTTCTCTTGCTCACGGCCAAAAAACATACGCGTTGGAGTATAGTATTCAAAGGTATTCATTATTTTAAATCCTTTAAAAAGCTAGTACCAATATGTTGTGGTTTTACACCGAAATTAGAAGCGATTGTCTGACCTAAATCAGCAAATGTTTTACGAGTGCCAAGATCAGCAGATTTAAGAGTTTTACCATATACAAAAATAGGGACATATTCTCTAGTATGATCTGTTCCTGTCCAGGTTGGATCATTTCCATGATCTGCTGTAATCATCAACAAATCATCATCTTTCATAAGTGGCAAAAATGTAGCTAAATCTTGATCAAATTCTTCTAAACACTCCTTATAACCAAGTGGATCTCTTCTATGTCCATATAGAGCATCAAAGTCTACTAAATTGACAAAACATAGACCAGTAAAGTCTTTTTTAGCAACCTCATTTAAAATCTCCATTCCATTATGATTAGAAACGCTCTTATGGGCTTCTGTAATGCCACAGGTATTAAATATGTCATTTATCTTTCCAATGGAAATAACATCAAATTTAGCCTCTTTTAGGGCATCTAAAGTGGTTTCGTGAGCTGGGGATAGTGCATAATCATGACGATTAGGAGTACGCTTAAAGGTCTCTGCAGTCTCACCAACAAATGGTCTTGCAATGATACGACCTACCTTATATTTCTCATCTAAGCAGATTTCTCTTGCAATTTTACAACAACGATATAACTCTTCGAGTCCAAAATATTTCTCATGACAAGCAATTTGAAGTACACTATCTGCTGATGTATAAACAATCATAGCTCCTGTTCTAATATGTTCTTCTCCTAATTCCTTTAAAATTTCAGTACCACTTGCTGCTTTATTACCAATGATTTTATGACCTGTTTCTTTTTCTAATAAGTCAATTAATTCCTTTGGAAAGCCAGTATCTGTAAAGGTTTTAAATGGCTGAGTCGTATGAATACCTACCATTTCAAAATGGCCAGTCATTGTATCCTTTCCTGTAGATAGTTCATCAGCCTTTCCATAGTAAGCAATTGGGTTTGAATTAGGCTTAACTCCATTAATCTCTGTTAAATTAGCATAACCAAAGGACTCTAAAATTGGCAATTTAATGCCATTTGTAGCCTCTGCAATATGAGAGATGGTATTTGCACCATCATCTCCGTATAAATGGCTTAGAGGGGCTGTCCCGCACCCTACAGAATCCATTACAACTAAAAATACTCTTTTAAACATGTTTTTATTCTCCTTCTTTTTTATTTTTTAAAGCTAAAGGATGTGTATGCTCATACATTTCCTTTAATCTTAATCTGTCTATATGGGTATAAATTTGAGTGGTTGAGATATCCTCATGGCCTAATAGCTCTTGAACAATTCTTAAATCTGTTCCACCCTCTAACAAGTGGGTAGCGAAGCTATGCCTTATTGTATGTGGAGAAATCTCTTTTTCAATGTCATTATCCTTAGCAAGCTTTACAATATACTTGTATAAGGATTGTCTAGAAATCGGATTACCCTGATAATTATAAAACAAGGTATTTCCAGGCTTTTTTGAAAGGAAGGGTCTTCCCTTTTCAATATAATTTCTTAAGGCAATCACGGCCATATCTCCTAAAGGAACCATTCGCTCTTTATTCCCCTTCCCTACGATAACAATATATTTTTCTCTTAAGTGAATATCAGCTAAGGTTAAGCCAACCAGCTCACTGATACGCAATCCTGAAGCATAAAGTGTCTCAATCATTGCCTTATTTCTAAGTCCAAGTGGTGTATCAGTTTCTATAGAATCTAGCATTCTATCTATCTCGTCTTTGCTTAAAACAACAGGTAGAGGCTTGGAAGGCTTAGGTAAATCAATGAATTTTGCAGGATCTACTTTTACGATATCCGTTTCTGAGACTAAATATTTATGAAACTCTTTAATTGCAATTATCTTTCGAGAAATCGTCTGTTTAGATAGATTTGCTCGTTTTAAGGAGGCAATATATTTATTGATATGATCCTCAGTTACCTCTGCAATATCCTTTAGGTTCTGATATTTTACTAAAAACTCTCCATAAAGCTCTAAATCTGTCATATACGCTGATATCGTATTTGGACTCAACCGTTTATCTAGCAAATAAAACCTAAACTCTGAAAATTCATAAAAGCTAATTTCTCTATCCTTCATCCTTAATCACCTCCTACAAATACTTCAAATACAAGATTTCCTAACCATATTTTATCCTGTTTTATCCGTATGAAGTCGTTTTTTTCTTCGATAAGTTCGTTTTTATATAATTGATCTAGGTCAAAATCATCTTTTGGATATGTTTTAAAGCGTGAATAATATTCTTGAATAGATATTCCTTTTAGCTTTCTTAGGCCAAGCATCATAAACTCTTGTTTCTTCTCTTTTTCTGAAAGCTGAGTTACTATTCTAATTCGATCATAGTATTTTTGTAAGGAAAATTCATTTTGTACTCTTTTACTTTGGTAATAGCCACAGGCGCTAGCTCCTATGCCTATATACTCCTCACAGTTCCAATAGCCCAAATTATGTATCGATTCATATCCTTTTTTCGCATAATTACTGATTTCATAGTGCTTAAACTGCCTCATTTTCAGTTTTTTAGTCAAATAATTAGCCATATCCACGATTAAATCATCATCAGGAAGTCGAATTTGACTATGTTTCAATTCATAAGAAAGAATCGTTTTTTCCTCCAAAATCAAGCTATAATATGAAATATGGGGAACTTTGAGCCTTAAAACCTTTCTTACATCTTTCTTTAAACCTTTAAGTGTTTGGTTCGGTAATCCATACATCATATCTATATTAATATTAGTTATTCCTTCTTTTTTAAGCAATTTTACTGCCGTAATTACCATTTCTTCAGTGTGGTGTCTTCGGATGCCTTTAATGAGATTAAAATCAAAGGTTTGTACACCAAGACTCACACGATTGATATTGTATTTAGTAAACAGCTTGATTTGAGAAAGTGTTAGAAGTTCTGGATTTACTTCAATCGTATTTTCTTTAGATTTTCTTAAATAGGGCTTTAATACTTTAAAAAGATGCTCTAGTTGGATGAGAGTCAAGCTATTTGGAGTTCCCCCTCCTATATAAACACTTTCTGTTTTTACTGACCATTCTTTAAACCATTCCTCTTTTTCATAGCTATGTAATTCTAGAAGCAGTTGTTCAAGATATTTATCCTTAACCTCATCTTTGGCAATTTGTTTTGGAAAATCACAATAGGAACATATATTATTACAAAAGGGAATATGCACATATATCCCATTCACTTAATAAGTCCTCCAAAAAGCTTCTTCGCATTTTTATATAGAATATGCTCTTTTTCTTCCTCCGTAAAAATCTTGCTATCCTCTATATAGCTATAAGCCTGTTTATAACTACAATAATTCATAGCTGCAGGAAAATCACTCCCCCATAGAATTTTATTCATTCCCATTACATCAATTGCCTTACGAATATAGCTTTGGGCCTCAAGAAATGGATATGGCTGTTTTGTATTATTTGGAAGACTTGCAATATCAAAATAAACATTTTTCATATTCAAAAGGTTAAGATTCTCCTCTAATATAGGCATTTGTTCATGCTGCGGAGCTGTCAAATGGCAGATGATAAAGGTGATTTCAGGGTAATTCTTTATAGCTTTACTTAAGGCTTCTACCTGATAACAGTTATTTCCTGGACGACCAATATCTATAAAACAAATTAAGTGATGTTCTTTGGCCATTTGATATACTTCATGCATAACCTCGCCATTTAAATCAACGGTCGGATGGTTGGCCATTAATCCTGATCCATTTGAAACCTCCATTTTTAAAACCTTTATTTCTAAATCCTCAAATAGATGATGAACTACAAGCTGTTTATTTCTAAAAAAAGGGTCATAGGTTCCTGCTGGAATGAGCATTTTAGGGTACTTTAATGCTGCTTCATAGGTGTAAATATTCTGAAAGCCAGCATAATTTCCTTGTAAACACACAGAAAATTCAACATCATTGGCTTTTAAAACAGAAGTTAAGACTTCAGGAGTAAGACTTTTATCTCCATATTCTTGTGGAATAAGCTGAATTACTTTACCACTTGCATAGACAGCTTTACCGCCTCCAATAGGAGTAAGTTCTCCTTCAGAACCAATTCCACAAATATTTCCGATTAAGTGTGTATGAACATCTATTTTCTTCATTGCAATCACCAATTTCATTATACCATAATCTTTTTTACTTTTCTTCTTTTTTCTAATAAAAAATTGCTTATCTCTTTACTTTTAAGCAAAATTTGTCTATAATTGTACTAGAAAATATAATGGAGGGAAATCATGAAAAAGTTAATTCAAGAATTTAAAGCTTTTATTTTACGTGGCAACGTTCTTGATATGGCTGTCGGCGTTATTGTTGGTGGTGCATTCAATACAATTGTTACAACATTAAATAAAAATATCTTAATGCCAGTAGTGAATTGGGCTCTTTCTCACATTCCAGGTATGTCTTCTGGTCTTTACACTATTTTACCTAACTCTAAGCTAGCTGATGCAAGTACTGCAGCTGATGCTGTAATTTTAGGTCCAAATGGCCAAGCTTACACTGTTTTAAACTATATTGACTGGAGTGCATTCATTGAATCTATCTTAAACTTCTTCTTTATTGCGTTAACACTATTTATTATTTTAAAGGTATTCTCAACCTTAAGTGCTAAGCGTAGAGCATTTGAAGAAAGCTTAAAAGCTAAAAAGGCTGCCGAGGAACAAGCTAAAGTCGAGGAAGTTGCTGAAGAAACAACACTTGAAGTAGTTGAAGAAACAGCTCCTGAAGTAGTTGAGCCAGTTAAGGATCCTGTAGTTATTCTACTTGAGGAAATTCGTGATAGCTTAAAGGAACAAAAGGCTACACCTAAAAAAGTCCCTTTAAAGGCTAAGGATAAAAATTAAAAGATTCCATTAGAATATAAAAAGGCACAAAAAGTGGAGACTGCTGAAAAAGAAGGTAGTTTTAGAAGGCTCATTTAAAAGAAAAAGAAAA
>JAMPGQ010000011.1 GCA_023663825.1 Anaeroplasma bactoclasticum | reverse complement strand
ATCTTCGTAAATGAAGTATAGTTGAGCTATATTTTTTTATGTTTTAAAACGATTCTTTGAAATTTATTTACAGATGAACATTCCATATTCTTTTGGAACTTTCAAAATACCGTCAACCATATTTTGTTCTAAAATCTTTTTAATAACATCCCTACTTATATTACTAATACTTGTCATACTAGCAAGTGAGTTTAAATAATCTAACATATCTTCTATGTTTGTGACTTCTAATGAATCAATATATTCCTGCATTTCTATTGATGTAAAATATTGCATAAGGATTTGCTTCCCATTTTGGAGGGTAAAATTTTTATTTGTACTATCTTCTACTCCATAAGGCTTTAGCAATTCGGCAACATATTGTAGAATTCCATGCTCACCATAGGTAGCACAATAAAAACTGCCTCCTCCTTTTAAAACTCTTTTTACCTCAGATAATCCCTTTTTTAAATTTGGAACATGATATAACATCATATTCGCTATTATTATATCAAAACTGTTTGATTTAAAGGGAATATTTTGAATGTCAACAACTTGGTATGTTACATTATGTAAATTTCCTATATTCTTGCGAGCAGCTTCAATCATTCCTTCTGAAATATCTGTCAGGACAAGCTCCAAACATTTATTTATAAGCCTCAAATTATTTTTCCACATATCTCCTGTACCACAACCAAGTTCTAATATCCTCATCTTTTCGGTAATTTGATAATAAGATACAATCCAATTTCCAAATCCTTGCTTATTCACAGAATATTTATCATGAATAGATATTCTTGTATTCAAATTTGTAGTGTTTTTGTATTGATTCAAAACAACTTCTTTATCATTTATTACGCACATATGTTACCTCTTGATTAGTGTTGTTACAATTATACCATAATGAAGCAAAAAAGCAAGAATTTTTATATTTCATTCTTGCTTTTTATTCAGATAAAAGAATCGAAAGATAGCTTTTTTATTCTACAATAATAATTCCCATATCTTCTAGCATAAATTCAAGATAAATTCCATATCCTTTTTTACTATCATTGATTAGAACATGAGTTACAGCACCAATAATCTTATTGTCTTGAATGATTGGAGAACCAGACATACCTTGAATGATTCCACCAGTCTCAGCTAAAAGCTTCTCATCAGTTACTTCGAAAGATATTCCTTTGATATCCTTCTTATTTTGTTTAGCTAAACCTGTAATATTGATTTTATATTTTTCAACAGTCTTACCCTTAATACATGTCCAAATTTCAGCTTCTCCTAAAAGAATTTCGTCTCTGGTTTTCATTTCTAAAGCTTCCATCGTACTATAATCGAAATTAGAGTTTGTATATCCATGGACACCAGTGTTTGTATTCTGTTCTACATTACCAATAGATTTACTATCAATGCTAGCTCTTTTTTCACCTGCTTCACTACGAGTTGGTTTAATAATTTCATTTACCTTGGCTTCATATATTTCTCCACTATAGAAATCTTTTGAGGTAATTTGATGCCCTAAGCTCCCAAAAGCATTGATTTCTTGGATATAATATGTTAATGTCCCAACACCTAATATTGAATCCTTCACATATAATCCTAATGAATAACTATCTGAGGAATACATTGGAGTGATATTTTTCTTGATAATATCATTATTTCTTTTGTATTCAATGCTACATTCCTTACCTCTAGTTTGTTCTAAGGCTTTTAAAAGACTTTTTATATCTGTTATTTGCATGTTGTTTAAACTAATAATTTGGTCACCTTCTGTGATCCCAGCTGATTCCCATGGCTTATAGATTGTACCATTTTCAAGTATTCCATATGAACCAACAACAAGCACACCTGTATTTAACTTAATTCCTATGGCCTGCCCACCAACATATATTTTATCATCCTTAGATAATTCATAGGCATGAGCTGTAAATAAACCTAAGGCTAAAAATACCATACTAATAAAGGCTATTAATTTTTTCATTTTTACACCTCCACATCTCTTATTTTCTTCAATTTATTCTATTTCATATACCCAGTTTTTACCAAATATGATATAATTGTGTTGGTGATATAATGATTAAGCTATGTACAATAGATTTAGATGGTACACTTTTCGACAATCAAAAACGGATATCTGATGAAAACAAACTTGCTATAAGAAAAGCAAAGGCGAATGGATGCAAAGTCGTAATTGCTACTGGAAGACCTTATAATGGCGTTCTTCCTGTGCTAAAAGAGCTTAATCTAGTTTCAGATAAGGATTATGTGATTTGCTATAATGGCGCTAAAGTTTTTAATACAAAAACAATGGAACTCATATTTTCTACAACAATATCAGGAAAAATGGTTAAAGAACTTTATGTAGAGTCAAAGCGCTTAGGAACCTATTTCCATGCATTCAAGAAAAATGAAGACCTTATTACAGATGAACATAATCCATATACTGATGTTGAGGTTAGAATTAATAAAATTATTGATCATATTGTAGATTTTAATATGGTAGGGGATAATGAAGAATTTTTAAAATGTATGATGGTTGGAGAAGGCTCCGCCATAGATAATGCAATGAAAAATTTAAATTTAAAATATTATGAAACTTATTCTGTTGTTCGATCTTCTTCCATCTTTTTAGAGTTTTTAAATAAAATAACAAATAAAGGAACTGCATTAGAGGCTCTTGCATCTTATCTTGACATAAAAATGGAAGAAACGATGGCTATTGGAGATGCAGGTAATGATTTAGCTATGATAGAAAAAGCAAGTGTTGGAGTTGCTATGGAAAACTCTTTTCCAGAAGTAAAAAAGGTAGCAAATTTCATCACTACCTCTAATGAATCCTCTGGTGTAGCCAAAGCTTTAAATCGATTTGTAAATTCAAAATAGGGATAACTTCCTATTTTTTTATTTGCCTAGCATAGCTTTTGCAGCTTCTAAAGCATATAAGCTTAGCTTATCTCCTGAAAGCATTAATGCAACTTCTTCAACACGTTCATCAAATGTCAAATATTTATAACGAGTGGTTGTTCTGTCTTGAACAATTTCCTTATAAATATGGATATGAGAATCACCCATAGCTGCTACCTGTGGCAAATGGGTAATGCATAGTACTTGATTGTATGTAGAAATCGCCTGCATTTTTAATGCAATCTTTTTAGCTATTGCACCTGAGACTCCAGTATCAATTTCATCAAACACCATCAAAGATAAATTGGATTTCCTAGCAAAGAAACTTTTAAAAGCTAACATAATTCTAGACATTTCTCCGCCAGAGGCAACCTTATGCAAAGATTTTAATGGCTCACCTCGATTGAAACTAATCATAAAGTCAATGGAATCAATACCATTTTCCATAAATACTCCAGCTTGAAATGGATCTGCTAAGGAAACATCGCTAAAATAAATTTCAAATCTTGTATCCTCTAAATCTAAATCATGGCATTCCTTTAAGATCGCGGTCTCAAGCTCTTTAGCTATTTTCTTTCTGTAAGAAGAAAGCTTTACTGCCTTATCTACTAAATTTTTATGTGTGAATATGACTTCATCTTTAGCTTGTTTTAAAACATCCTCGTAGTTATTTACCATATCAATTTGCAAAGTGATTTGATTTAAATAATCACTCAATTCTTCTACACTCTTTTTATATTTTGATTTTGCTTTTTCTATCGTATTTAGTTGTTCTATTTTTGCATTCAATTCCTCTTGATCAAAATCAAGCCTTCCAATTTGAGTAGAAAGATTCCCTTTGATTTCATCTAATATGTAATAACAATCCAGTGCCTTTTCGTATGCTTCTTGGTAGCTAGGATCTAAGTCAGAAATTTTTTTCAAATGGTTTGCTGCCTCAAAAATGGAGTCAATTGAAAAATAATTATTTTCTAAATTTGTGTAGGCTTCATTTAAATTAGAAAATATCTTATCATAATTTTCCAACTTAGAAATTTCTGATGCTAAGGTTTCATCAATATGTGGTACAAGACCTAAGTTCTTTAATTCTGCTTGCTCATAAACCATATATTCTAACCGGTCTTGACTTTCCCTTTGCCCTTTAACAACATGCTCATATTTATGATAAGCATCTAAATACTTTGAATAAGCAATCATATAGTTAGAAACAATTTTATCATAGGAAGCGTCTTGATTAGGACAAATTAAAGATAAATATGAATCCTGATTTAACAATTTAAAAGTATCATTTTGAATATGAATATCTGCTAAGAAATTAGAGATTTGCTTAAGCATTGTAAGACTAATGGAAACCTCATTGAGTTTAATACTATTTTTGCCATTGTCTTGAATTTCTCTAATAATAGTAAGTTCAGATTCTTTAGGGATAGAAAAACGTGTTAAAAGTCCATCAAGTTCTGCATTTTTGTATGAAAAAACGCCCATTATAGTTGCCTTTTTTTCTCCATAACGAATCATATCATTATCTGCTCTTTGACCTAATAAAAGAGAAATTGTATCAATTATCAAAGATTTACCTGCTCCTGTTTCACCAGTCAAAACAGTCATTCCTTCTTTAAAATCAATATGAATATCTTCGATGATTGCAAAATTTCTTACACTTAAGCTTTTCAGCATACTTCCACCTACTTACATACTTCTATAACATTTATTCTTGTATCAATACCTCTTTTAATACAAGCCAAAAATTCTTTATTTCCGCTTCCTCCTAATATAGGAGATGGAATCAATTTAGAAACTCCCATATGATATTCTCCTAACAGGGCTATAACATGTTCTAAAACCTTAATATGAAGACTTCTATCCTTAACGATTCCATTCTTCATATACCTTTTCCCTACCTCAAACTGAGGCTTAATTAAACAAATAAAAGTCGTATCCTCTTTTAGGAAGCGGTTTACTGCTGGAAGAATTTTTTCAATACTAACAAAGGATACATCCATTACGATAAAATCAAATTCAACTGGAAAAGTATCTACTTCTAAGATGTTGGTTTGTTCCAAAAGAACAATATCCTTTCTTCCTCTTAAAGTAGAATCTAGTTGATTCGTTCCAACATCTACTGCATAAACAAGCTCTGCACCATGCTTTAATGCACAATCCGTAAAGCCACCAGTTGAGGAGCCAATATCTAAAACCTTTCTGTTCTTAAAATCTAATTTAAAACTTTCTATTGCTGCCTCAAGCTTTAAACCACCTCTTGAAACATAAGGATTGGTCTTTTTAATTATTTCTATATTTGCATCAATTGAAACTTCATAATTAGACTTTGTAATGATAGTACCTAATACCTTAACAGCACCAGCCTCTATTGCCTTTTGTGCCTTAGTTCTACTATCATAGTAGCTATGCTCCACTAAAAAAAGATCTAGTCTCATTCCTTATCACTACTGAAATCAACAAGTCCACTTTCTGTCATCTTTTGAACAACAAGCTGTTCATTTGTGTTTAAGATGTCATAACAGGTCTTAGAAAGCTCTAGCCCTGTTGTGTAATTTTTTACTGCATCTTCTAATGTGATATCTTTATTTTCAAGACTACGAACAATCTCTTCTAATTTCTTCAAATTTTCCTCAAATGTCTTAGTTTCCATTTGTCTTTACCTCCAAGATTTTACTTTTTATTTCACCATTTTTCATCTTTGTGATTAGAATATCATCCTTTTTTACCTTTGTGACATCCGTAATAATCACACCATCTACGCTATTAATAGAATATCCCTTATCCATTATTGCAAGTGGATTCAAAGCGCCAAGCTTACCATCTAGTATCTTAAATTCACTTTTCTTTTCTAAAAGAATACGTTGAATCAAAAGAGTAAGCTGTTTGGTATATTCCTTCAATATTCTTTTCTTATGTTCTAGCATAGATAATGGATTTAAAGAATCTATTCTTCTATCCATATTTGCAACTTGAAGTCTTGCATTCTCTAAGATTTGCTTCATATGCTTTGTCATACGATCTACGTAATAAGCTACATTTCCTTTAAGCATTTCTAAAGACGGAGTTGCAAGCTCTGCTGCAGCAGTTGGAGTAGCTGCTCGAACATCTGCTACAAAATCAGCAATTGTAAAGTCAATTTCATGACCAACAGCCGAGATAATTGGAATACTACTATTGTAAATTGCCATGGCTACACATCGTTCATTAAAAGCCCAAAGATCTTCTATTGAACCACCACCACGGCCTACAATTAACACATCACATAGTCCTTGTTCATTGGCTAGTTCAATTTGTTCAACCACATTATCTTTGGCATCCTCTCCCTGGACAATCGCAGGATATAAAATAATACGAGTTAAAGGATATCTTCTTCCAACAGTATGAATAATGTCCTTAATTGCAGCACCTGTAGGAGATGTTACAACACCAATACATTGTGGAAATAAAGGAAGCTTCTGTTTGTGTTCTGGATCAAACAAGCCTTCCTTCTCAAGCTCCGCTTTTAATTTTTGAAATGCAAGATATAAATCACCTACTCCATCACTTTTCATTTCTCTAATATTAATTTGATAGGTACCAGAAGGTTCATAGACAGTAACATTTCCCTTTACAAAAACCTTCATTCCATCCTTAGGTTCAAACTTCACTAGTCTTGCAAAACTTGAAAACATTGTGACAGAAATACTAGCATTTTCATCCTTTAATGTAAAATAAAAATGCCCACGAGAATTATGCTTAAAGTTAGAAATCTCACCCTCCAGCAAAACCTCTTCTAAATGATGGTCGTGGTCAAATTTATACTTAATATATTTTGTCAAAGCAGTGACAGTTAAATAACGTTCTTCCATTCTATTCAACCTTCAATTTCTTATTGATATTATCTAGCAATCGATTGTTAAAGCTGACTGCCTTATGATCCCCTAAATCTGTATATAGCTTAGTGATTTCTAAAGCTTCATTGATGATAACCTGACGTGGTTCTTTTCCTGCTAGCATTTCTGATACAGCCAAACGGATGATAGCCTTATCTACTAAATTTAAACGGTCAATGGTATAACGTTCTAAGGTTGATGAAATTAGTTCATCTACTCTTGATAAATTCGCAGAACAAAACTCAGCTAAAGTAACAGCTAACTCATCTATTTCTTCTTCCAATGATAGAACATCTTTTATTTCTATTCCTTGAAAATCACATGTATATAAAATTTGCATCGCCTTAATTCTTGCATCTCTTTTCATAAAGCGTACCTCTTTATTCTTTACTTCCTTATCATTTTACCATAAAAAACGTTTCTCTTCAATTTAAATAAACAAAAACCATCTATTTTTCAGATTTCGAAAAATAAATGGCTTTTTTATCTTAATTCTTTTTAAAAACAATACTTTTACTTCATTTTTTATCAAACTAGCTTTCTGATTTAGAAATACGATTTGTAACCAATATACTTCCTATAACGAATATTGCAATAAATAAGAAGCAAGGCCAAACAATTCCTAAATAAGAGCCAAAATTAAAGGTAGATGCCGTTTGAATATACTGATTTCCTAAAACAATATAAATATTTGGGAAAATATGACCTAATGCCTTTGTAGCATCAGGAAGTAAATCTATACCTACAAAGGATCCACAAACAAATGCTGTCACAAGTGGTAATACATTAGCAAGACACATATAGGCCATATCTGACTTAAATAGACTTGATAGGAAAAGTGCCATACAAACTGCTGTTATTGCAAATAAACAAATATTTAAAATGTATAGCCAGATTCGACTATTCACCTGATTAGGAAATATACACATTCCCATACAAGTAATAATACTTATAAATATAAGAGCTAAAGCACAATAACAAATTCCAAGCATTACATTTCGCTTTCCAGTGGAATAACAGCTGATGCGTAATCTTCTATTGATATCAAGCTTTCTCATATTAAAGGATACAAGTCCTACAATAAGTAACATTAAAGAACTAATAACATAGATAGACATATCATACATTCCACGTAAAAGACCTGTACTTTCCTTCTCTTTAATAGAAATTGTAGCATACTCCTCATTGATAAACATTTCTTTTGTGTAGGTTAAAGCGTCTTCTTTGGAACATATACCTAGCCGAATATTTTCTTTTACAAGATTTAAATAAGTATTAATTGTAGAAATTAAAGACATTGCATCCAAAGAATCAGGGGCTGATTTCATTGTAAAAGCTTCCTTATCCTCTAAGAAGTTTTCAACGAAATTCTTTGGAATAAAGATGTATAAATCAATATCATCCCAAAATAAGGCATCATCAACATAATTTTCCCCTTTTAAATCAACATTTTTAATGTAATCATCTAAGAAGGATAGGAATGCTTTAGATTCTTCTGTTTCTTCTTCAACAAGAACATAGGTTGAAATCTTTTTTTGCTTATAGGTGCTTTCTTGGTTTTGACCAGCAATCATAAAGATTGTAATAAGAGTGAAAATACCCATATATAGAAGGAGTAATCCTATATTTTTCTTGATAATCTTTAAAAATAATTTACAAACTTGCATATTTTTCACCTCTTGTTTTCAAGATAACACCTAATATGGCAAGTAAGGATATACCTAACAATACACAGGTATAAATAATATATTTCGTATAAGTATCATAGTAATAAAGTGCATATAAGCTATTTGTGATTAGTGCTGCAGGATTGATATAATTAATAAAGCCCATATGTTTATCTACTAAATGCTTTACATCAACAGACATAAGTCCTGCTAAACAAGAACAACCAAGTGTGATGCAAGTAATAATTCCTTGACACTTCGCCTCACTTCCTTTAACAAGTGCCCCTATGAGCATTCCTATAGTAATTCCAGCTATACCACCTAAAATTAAGGTGCTTAGAATAAACCCAACATTTTCTCCTAAGGCAACCTTTAAAATAAAAGCTAAATATACATATAAAATAATAGATGAAATCATTTGTAATAAAGCACTAGCTAAGAAATAAGTGATAATCAGCTTATGCTTTGAGGCAACACTAGATGAAATTCTTATCCCAAGGCTTGAACGATCTGCCCTAATATCATTTATAATGCTAACACCAAATAAGCTTGCATATAGGCAAGACATTGCAATTAAAGAATAAAAATAAAAGGTATAGAAGGTAGCATTTTTAGAATTAGAAATATCCTTAAAATAATCTGCTTCCTTTGTAATATTTGTAAGAATTTCTTCAGGATTCACCTCAGCAGGATTCTTTCCTAAAGCTTTATCCTCATAATAGGATTTATAAGCATCTGCAATCGTATTCTCAATAATCTTAACTTCCTTAATTAAAGAATGAGTTATGGTTAATGCAGTCGAATTTGAATTTGCAACTACCTCTATCTTATCTTCTTTTTCATAAAGATAGAGTTCTATTTTTTTATCCTCTAGAGCTTGACTAGCCGTTTCAGTATTGGAATAAGCAATCACCTGATATAAGTACTTATCCTCCTCTATCTTAGCCTCTTTTAAAACATTTTCTAAAAGCTCAGGAGTTTTATTTTCAATAATACCAATTGAAATCGTTTCAATTGGAGAAGATTTGATAAATTTACCAAACGCAAAATACTCTGCTGATGCAAGGAGTATAGGAAATAAGAGCACCCAAAACAAAGTGGATTTGCGTTTTAAAAGCACCTTTAATCTTGTTAAAAATAGCATATTAATCACGCAATTCCTTTCCAGTAAGCGTTAAGAAAACATCATTTAAGGTTGGAAGTTCTGAATAAACTCTACCAATTGGCATTTTGTTTTTATGAAGAACATCCAAAATGATTGGTAAGTAAGAGTCTCCTTTTTTAGTTTTTATATTCAGTTCTCCCTCCTTATAAGTGAGCTCTAAAACATATTCCTTACCTTCAAAAAGCTTTACTGCATTTTCGGCTGTCTCAATTGTTATCGTAGAACCCAAATCAATGGCTTCCTTTAATTTTTCTTTTGTTCCATGGGCAATCACTTCTCCCTTATCCATAACTACAATGTAAGAACAGATTTGTTCAACCTCTTCCATGTAATGTGATGTATAAATAATGGTAGATCCCCCTTCATTTAACCTTTGAATACCTTCTAGAATCTTATTTCTACTTTGTGGATCTACTGCAACTGTAGGCTCATCAAAGATGATTAAGCTTGGTTTATGGGCAATTCCACAGGCAATATTTAATCTTCTAAGAAGACCACCTGATAACTTCTTAGGATAAAATTTCTTGTAATCCTCTAAGGATACAAATTCAATTGCCTCTTCTACATATTGTTTTCTAAGCTTCTTATCCTTAATATAGAGTCCACAAAAGAAATCAATGTTATCATAAACTGTAAGCTCATTAAATACGGCAACATTCTGAGGAACTAGGCCAATCTTAGCCTTTAAATCTAGACGACTTGGCTTCATTTCCTCATCAAAGAGCATTATCTCTCCCTTATCATAATTTAAAAGCTGTAGGATACAATTTATAGTTGTTGTCTTACCGCTTCCATTTGGTCCTAGAAGTCCAAAGATTTCCTTTTCTCTTACCTCTAAGCTTAAGCCATTTAAGGCCTTTAACCCATTTTTATATGTTTTTTCTAAATTCTTAACCTCTACTATCATATATTTTCTCCTCGTATACTTACATATTTTTTATTAATAATCGATTTAGCATATTAAAATCACACCATTCTACTGTTTCACTAGCAATATAATTGTGTGAAATTGCAAAAACAAGTCCCCAATAGCTAATAGCCATTTGATAAGAATTACCTTGATGAACATCTCCCTCTTGTTGTCCTTGTTCTATTATTTTTGCAAGTGTTAAAGTTGGTTCATTTGACCAAGTATGAAAAAGAGTACCTTCTTTTGTTCCCGAAATTAAGCTGTCATTTTCAAATATTGTAAAGAACGAAGCAAACTTTTTATCCTTCCCCATACTATTTTTGACATAATTCGTTAGAAAAAGAATTTTATCCTTTCCTTTCATCGGTGCATCAACTAACCCCTGCATATTATTATCTCGCGTTTCAATCCACTTTTTAGATACCATTTTAAATAATTCCTCTTTTGAAGAATAATACCTGTATAACAAGCCCTGAGAGATACCTAAATACTTAGATAAATCACTAATCTTAGTTCCTGCCAAACCATACTTTGCAAAATAATATAAAGAACCTAGCTCTATTTTATTGATTGTTTCTTGGCGTTGTTCTAAATTTTTTTCTTCATTTCTTCCCATAATTCACCTCTATTGAATGAATTTTTATTCATTTATATTATACTATATCAGAAACATCATTACAAGGAAAAAATAAATTTATTTACTCAAGGAGGTAAAAACCTCTAATTTAGTGATTATAAAAGCTATGCTATATTTCTATAGCTTAACTTCTACTCTACTTGGGTTTGTTAGCCCTCTTGCACATAAAGCCTAGATATTTAGACTTGTTTTTAATACTTTTATATTTTCTTATCATATTAAAGGCTTACATTCATATCCCGCATTTATGATTGTTCTGCCTTCTTTTGTCTTGGTATAACCCTCTTTTGATTCTTATGCCACTATACTTATGTCTTGTTATTTCATCATTATCTATGAAACTACATTTTTAAATTTACTAATAAAAAAGAACTTCAAAATAAAGTTCTTAAATTTATACTATAAAAATGGAGTCAAATACTTTTCTAAAGTTTCATACTGTCTTTGATACTCTAGCTTGATTAGTTCTGGGGGGGCGGCAAGGCTTTCAAACTGATTTTCTTTATTAGCCAAGAAAATATAAAAGTGTGTTCCTATATGACATATTATACTATTTTTGTTTTCAAAAAAATTTATTTTATTACATTTTTGGATAAACTTAGGAGTAAATATTTTATAAATTTCAACCGTACTTCTAGTATATAAATCAAATTTATCATTCATTTCTATACTTTCTAAATCTATTTTTGTGAATCCTTCTGGTTTTATCTTTTTTCCATCCTCTTTCAATATATAATCACAATAGGTTTTTCCCAATTCTATATCATAAACCTTACCTTTAAAATCTATACATTCGTGCGTGGATTTACCAGTATTTACTTGATGACTGGCTATAAGATCAAAGGAGGTGTAATTAGTGTCATATACCAAATCCTTAATTTCATCATTCAGATCATAATTTCGGGCTAAAGGAATCAGGTTATATTTTTTAAACATCTCTATATAATCCTCTTTATTAGAAACAACGTAGCTATACTTTATTCCTTTTCTTATTCCCTCTAGTGTAGGCTGAACTACTAGACTCTTATATGGCATTTTGATATAAAAATGATACAATACAAAAGAGCCAAAAATCCAAAGAACTAAAAAGAAAAACAAAAAGAATATTAGTAGGAGATGCATATTTATAAATCCTATAATTAAAAAAATGAACAGACAAATGCCAATGATACATTCTGCAATTATAAACATTTGTCTTCTCTTCTCAATTTTTGACATAATTCTCACCAAAATTTATTATATCAAATTATACTACTTTTTAAAAGATAATGATAAAAAAGAACTACAAATGTAGTTCTGCATAAAACCGTTAGCCCTTATTAATATCTTGGTCTTTCTTCTGAATCTTCTGCAACACGATTGACAATTCCCATTAATGCTGCCAAATTCTCTGCTTCAGTTTTAGCAAGCTCATGCATTAAAGTATAGACCTCATGCTCATTGTTATCCTTTGCAAGTAATTCTATCTTTCTAGCAAAAACAACATCCTCTTCAGCACGCATTAATACATTATTTAAATTTAAGCGAATGTCATCCTTCATTCCAAAGGCTTCCATAAGAACTGCCTCAAAATGCATTTTTGATTCTGCTATTTTGTCTAATGCAACACTTAATTCCATGTGTCCAAGTCGTTTAAGCTCCATTGCACAAACCTTAATATAAGCTGAACTATGTGTCTTATTGTCTAAATACTTCTTTATTTCATATTTTAATTCCTCATTATTTGCTAGACCTAAGGTATGTGTCGGATATTTCGTCATACTTTGATTTTCAAACATTTTTAATCACCCTACTTATAGTTTGAGACAAAATAATGTAATTATTCATTTAAAAAGTTTGAAATGTAATTAATTACAATGGGGCTTCTTACTATATTAAAATGATTATGGTTATTTAGTTGAATCAGTCTTTTATTTCGATTTGCTATCATCTGATAAAGAAGGATTCCTGATTCTTCTTTTACTAAATAATCATCTCTCCCCCATATAATTAAGGTTTCTGGATAAATCATATGAAATTCATCTGAAAGATCTGACATAATTTTAGCAAAACGAAAAACATGCAAATAATTTTTTTTAGGAAGTAAAGAAGTGATATTAGGTTGTTTTCTTTCTTTTTTCTTTATATGATAATTCTTTAAATTTAAATATCTATAGCTTGGAGCAAGCAGTACCATCTTATCTACCTTACGAACACTTTGAAGATAGCATGCCATGACTCCACCCATAGAATATCCTATAACATCAATTCTATCGTGCTTAATAGCTAAAGAATCATATATATCTATTAAAAAACGCTGAATCGTTGGTGTATCATATTTCAATGTGTTATACCCATGACCAGGAAGGTCATAACTGGCAATTGTATCATAGTCCTCTTTTAATGCATATGATATTTCATTAAAGTCAGACTTCGTAGACAAAAGACCATGTAGACAAATTAAAGCTTTCACAACATCACCAATTTATGATATGCAAAATTATATCACAAGGTTTATATTAGTTTTATTTTATTTGTTAGAAAAAAAGCTTATGTACTTTTTGGTTTACACAAGCATTTTATTCTTAGTTTTTCCAAAGCTTATGAATATTACAATATGCATAAGCAGTAAGTACTTCTTCTCCCTTTGCAAGTACAAATTCTGCCATGGGTGCATCTTCAGGTTTTAAATTTCTTAATTGATAGCCCTGTGTTGTTTCTAGAACCACCCATTCAATATAATGTTCTGGAAGCATAGGATGTGGCTCACTTCCCACCTTGACATAGACATGATTATCTCTACGTTCTACAACTGGAATATGCTTTTCTAAGGATGCCACAGTAGAGTTTGGGACAAGCTCTTTTAAAGGATTTCCACAACAATTCAAATTTTCAGTTGGCTTGTTTACAAAAGTAAATATACTATTACAAGTATCACAATACTCACATTTCACAAATATTTCCTCCTTAATTATAGTTTATCTTAAAAACTTAAAAAGAATGTATGAAACCTATATTTTCTTCATTTCTTTTTTATGGTATACTTATACATATAAGGAGGATTTGAAGATGAATGTAGATCCGAATAAAATCCCTGTTCACGTAGCCATGATATTAGATGGTAATGGCAGATGGGCTAAAAAAAGATTACTTCCTAGAACCTTTGGTCACCGTAAAGGTGCTTTTAATATCGTTGATGTTGCAAAGGCTTGTGATAAAATAGGTATAAAGTATTTAACCATGTTTTGTTTTTCAACTGAGAACTGGAATAGACCTACAGATGAAGTAAATTATATAATGTCTGCTCCTATACGGTATTATAAAAGATATAAAGATAAAATAGAAAATTCAAAAATGAAAGTTTGTTTTATTGGAAGACGTGATAGAATTCCTGTTCCTCTTCTTCGTATTTTAGAGGAAATAGAACATATTACAAAGGACCATACAGGTCTAACTCTTACCCTATGCGTCGACTATGGTTCCTATGATGAGATTACTACTGCTACTAAAGAAATAGCTAAATTAGTCAAAGAAAATAAGCTTAGTGTAGAAGAAATTACACCTGAATTGATTGAAAGTCATCTTTTCACTAAGGATTATCCAAAGTTGGATTTGCTTATTCGTACGAGTGGAGAAATACGTATCAGCAACTATCTTCTTTGGCAATTAGGCTATGCAGAGCTTTATTTTACAGACACATTGTGGCCGGATTTTGATGAAAAGGAATTAGAAAAAGCAATCTTGAGTTATCAATCTAGAAATAGAAGATTTGGTGGTTTAAATGAAAATAAATAAACTTACGCCCCAGGGATATTGTAGTGGTGTGAAAAATGCCTTAAAGATAGCTTATGAGGTTCTTTCTTCTCCAAACTATCCTAGACCTATCTATCTTTTAGGTTCAATTATTCATAACCAAAATGTAATTTCAGACTTAAAAGAAAAGGGTGCAATTCTTATTGAAGAAAATGGTGTATCTAGAAATGAACTTATTGATAAGATATCTTCTGGTACCGTAATTTTTTCTGCCCATGGTGTTTCTCCTATCGTCTATGAAAAAGCAAATAAAAAAGGCTTAACCATTGTAGATACTACCTGTGGTAACGTACTTTTAGTTCAACAACAAATGAAAAAATATTTATCCTTGGGATATACTTGTCTATACATAGGAACAAAAGGTCATCCTGAATGTGAAGGCATTTTAGGTCTTTCTTCTTCTATCATTTTGATTGAATCTATAGAAGATTTAAAGAATGTTTTTGCAACAAAAATTTATGCTACAAACCAAACAACACTATCCTTATTTGAAACTGAACAGATTTATCAAGCAATAAAAGACAGATTTCCTGAAACAGTCATAGATAATAAAATATGTAAAGCTACTACAATCAGGCAACAGGCTTGCCTCAATCAAGCTCCTGTAGATTTATGTTTAGTCGTAGGAGATAAAGCCTCTTCTAATACAAAAAAGCTAGCTTTAGCTAGCCAGTCTATTTCTATTCCGACACTTCTCATAGAAGGCGTTGAAGATTTAAAGAACCTTAATTTTCAAAAAATTAAATCTGTGTCAATAACCTCTGGTGCTTCTACACCAGACTATATTGTCAATGAGATTATCAACTATTTAAAACGAGTGGAAAATTAATCCACTCGTATTTTATTTATAATATCTTCATCAGACATTCCATAATGATTTAATACTTCCTCTATTTTACCATGTGGAATAGAGACATTTTCTTCAAAGGTAATAGATTTTATTTTAGTCTGATGTTTATTTTGATAAGCATACTCAATAATTTCTTGATATAAGCTTCCCTTTATAGTCACTTGTTCAATAATAAGGACTTTTTTATGATTGGATAAAATATCTTCCAAAAGATCTTTGTCTATAGGACGAATATATCTAGCATTTACTATTGAACAATCTATACCCTCTTTATTTATAAGATACTCAATTCTCAGTAAATCCGGTCCATAGGAAATAACACACGTATCATAACCCTTCCTTAAATATTCCCAATTTGGAGAAATTATTGTCTTATCATTTAAAAAATCTAAATCTGTAATAACTTTTCCTCTTGGATAACGAATTACAAAAGGACTAGTCTCTGTAAATGCATAATTAAAGATACCCACAAGTTCTTTTGCATCCTTAGGCATGGCAATCTTTACATTAGGCATCAATCCAAACATAGCCACATCATAAATTCCTTGATGTGTAGTTCCATCCTCACCTACTACTCCTGCACGATCTATTCCTATAATTACTGGTAAGTTTTGTCTTGCAATATCATTTAGAATCTCATCAAATGCACGTTGTGAGAAAGTAGAGTAATATAGTAATACAACTCTTTTATTTTGTAAAGCTATACCTGCAGCCATATCTGCTGCATGCTCTTCTGCAATGCCAACATCATAAAAATCGTTAGGATAGCTTTCTGCAAATTTTTCTAATTTAGAGCCTGCCTTCATTGCAGGAGTTACAACAAAGAATGGATTCTCTTCTCTTTTCTTTGTCAAGTAATGTGTTACTAAATCTGAATAGGAGTGCTCATTTTCTAGAGGTTTTTGTAAAGGTTCACCTGTACTCTTATCAAATGGGGATACACCATGGAAACTTCCTTCCTGATCTAATTCAGATGGTACATATCCTTTTCCTTTTTGTGTGATTACATGTAATAATACTGGTTCTGTATTTTTCTTTACTCTTTTTAAAGCCTTAATACAAGCTCTTAAATCATTTCCTTTAATTGGTCCATAATAATCGAAACCTAAATCCTCAAAAATATTATCCTGTTGAATAAATGCCTTTACACCACGTTTAACCTGATGAAACCAGTTTGTAATGAAGGTTGGGAATATGAAATTTAATACACGCTTAAATCCACGCCATAAATGCGTTCCTCTAAGCCTAGAAAAAGCTTTAGATAAGGCTCCTACAGATTTTGATATTCCCATTTTATTATCATTTAAAATGATGATTGGTGCCAATTTCCTTTGAGATCCCAAGAAATTCAATCCCTCAAAAGCTACACCATTCATTATAGAGGAATCTCCAATCAAACTGATGACCTTCTCCTCCTTATCTTCACTAGCAAGTAACATTCCTGCCATTGCTGAAATCGTAGTTGAAGAATGTCCAGATTCCCATATGTCATATTTAGACTCTTCACGTCGGATATATCCACTCATACCACCATACTGTCGTAGATGAATAAAGTCCTTAGCTCGCCCCGTTAAAATCTTATGAACGTAGGATTGATGCCCCACATCAAATAAGAATTTATCCTTTTCCGGATCAAATACATAATACATTGCGATAGTTATTTCAACGACACCTAAATTACTACTTAAATGTCCGCCTGTCTTAGAAATTGAATCTACTAAAAACTCTCTTATCTGTCCAGCAAGCTCTTTTAGTTCCTTAATAGACATATCCTTTATGAATGAAGGGTCTTTGATTTCCAATAAATCTATCATATGTCCACCCTTTTCCTAAAGTGTTACTATTTAATTATACTAATTTCAGACAAAAATTACAACCATATCAAACAAAAATATGGATTTGATTACCATATCAAACAAAAATATGGATTTGATTAGAGAAAAAATCATATACTATAGTCCCATTTAGTTCCTTATAAAAACCTATTTCTTATTTTCAATTACTAATTATTTCCATTTTAACAATAGTATTTTATCTCAAACTATTAGTGTAAGGAAGTGAGAAAAATGAAAGATAAGATTACCTGTAGACCTTGTAAGGAACAAAACAACTGGGAAATCGAAAATCAATATGGTGAAGTTTTAGATACTCACTATAATACAAAGGAATCCTGTGTTAAGGCAGGACAGCACCTAGCTGCTGAATGTGGCTGTGAGTTATGTGTTTGTGATAAGTAATTCATGAAACATCTCTTAATTTTGAATTTGACATAGAATAAAAAGCCTCAAAGCGAGGCTTTTTACTTTTCTAAAAACTTTTTTAATTTTTCAAAGGATTCTTTTGCATCCTGATATCCTAATTGATATGCATCTTCTAGCTTCTTCTTATCCTTTTCTAATCTATCAATTGAAAGAGGAATAGATGGTCTTATGATAAATGCATTCTCATCCTTTTCCATAAGGGATAAAGTTTTATTATAATGCACATGACGATGTTCTAAGGCCATCAGTAGCTTTGGGTATTTTCTATATTTTAATTTTATAGCCTTTGCAAGAATTGCATTTTGTTTTTGGCAAAGATATCCTTTAGGCTTTGTCATAACAATTACGCATCTCTTTGCATTCTTTTTTGCCTCTAAATAAGGAATAGAATCTGCAATACCACCATCTAGATATCCCTTACCATCTATCCACTGAATTTCAGCAAGCATAGGAAGACTTGAAGAAGCACAAATATATTCTATATCCTTCTTATAATCTAGACATGGATAGTATTCTGCCTTTCCTGTTTCGACATTGGTTACCGTTGCATAAAGCTTATAAGGGTTTTGATGTGCTACCTCAAAATCATAAGGAATAAGTTCATTAGGAATTTTATAGTATACGAATTCCTTATTAAAATAATTTCCTGTCCTTGCAAGACTTCTTTTAGAAACACAGGCAGGATCATCTACATAATCAACTAAAGAATGAAATCCTCTAGTTTTTTGTTTTGAAACAAAGCTAGCGCCTACGCAAGCTCCAGCAGAAACACCATAGATGGCATCAAATTCTAGATTTTGTTCTAAGAAAAAATCTAATACGCCTGCAGTATATACTCCCTTCATTCCACCGCCCTCTAAAACGAGGTGTATTCTATCCTTCTTTACCTCTTCTTGCAGTTTTAAAATAATATGTCCTGCAATTAATAAACCTGCAACACTTGGAACAAAGGACACAGTAGGAAGATTTTCAAATTCTTTAACAATTGGCTCCTCGGTAGAAAAAAGCACTTCAACATCTTCTATTTGTAATTGTTTTAATTCTAATCTAAGCTTTTTAGCAAGAGGACACATTGAGGTCTTAGAAATATCTTTAATTTGAAATTTTGTTGGATCAAGCTTGTTTGCCGTGCCACAAGAGGAGATAATTTTTTTACCATACTCCTTAGCAGTTTTGATAATGGCAAGCTTGCCCTTCACATCATCAATACAATCTACCACATAATCAAACTGACTAAAATCAATTTGTTTGATAGTTTCAGCATCAATTTTCAAATCATAGGCATGAACCTTTGCATTCGGATTGATATCTAGAATACGACTTCCACAGACTTCAATTTTTGAATGACCCATAGTAGATTCTAACGCAAGTATCTGTCTATTTTTATTTGACGGCTGGATAATATCAAAATCAACGATGGTAAAATTCCCTACACCTTGTCTAGCCAAGGCTTCTACCACGTAACCTCCAACACCACCCAAGCCAAAGACAGCAATATGGGAATGCTTTAGATATTCTATTGTTTTTTCTCCTAATATAGGAATGGAACGCTCTTCCATCATATCACTCCTCTAAAAGCTTTTTCAATTCCTTCGTTAATTCCTCTAAACGATTCACAACTGCCAAGAAGGCATCTGTCTTAGTTAAATCTACTCCAGCAGTTTTTACAATCTCTACAGGATAATTTGATCCACCCATAGAAAGCATTGCAAGATATTTATCTAAAGATTTTGGATTTTTCTTTACATTTTCATAAATAGCTAAGCTAGCAGCAAAGCTTGTTGCATATTGATATACATAAAATGGAGTATGAAAGAAATGTGGAATATAAGCCCACACATTGTTTTTTAAAGGTTCATTATTCAAATCAATTCCATAATAATCCTTATATAATTCTGTCATTATTCCGCTTAAAGCTTCTGCAGTAACTGGTTTTCTCTCTTCTACCATTTTATGAGCTAAATATTCATAGTTTGCAAATAGAGTTTGTCTATAGAAGGTTGAAACAATATTATCTATAGCCTGTTGTAAAACAACAATCTTTTCCTCCTTACTATGAGAATGCTTCATCACATAATCTAAAAACAATTGCTCGTTGAAGGTTGATGCAATTTCAGCAACAAAGATTGTATAGTTTGCGTTTACCTCATCTTGATTCTCATTAGCATATAAGCTATGGATAGAATGTCCTGCCTCATGGGCTACTGTAAAGGCACTATCTAAATTATCATTATGATTTAATAAAATAAATGTTCCTTCCTTATATAATCCTGTGGAATAAGCTCCTGTACGCTTTCCATCTTTTGTATATACAGAAACTCTTCCATCCTCTAATGCCTTACAAGCGTGCTGATAATAGTCCTCTCCTAATGCTTTACAAGCATCTAAAACCATAGACTTAGCAGCATCATAGGTATAAATCTCATTACTTTCTGCAAAGCTCAAGAAACGATCATAGGTATGAAGTGTATCTAATTTTAAATACTTCTTACGTAAGGCATAATATTCTTTCAATGGAGCACTATGCGCTCTTGCAGTATCTATTAAAGATAAGAAAACCTCCTTAGGAATAGCATTATAATATAAATGACTTTCTAATATAGATGCATATCCTCTATTCTTTACATCTGCAAGCTCAGACTGCATAATACCATCATAAATTCCAGCAAAGGTATTTTTATGATGCTCATAAAAAGTATAAATTGCTTCAAATACAATTCGTCTATCCTCTTGATTTGATAGAATACCTAAATAATACTGGAAATTAGATTCATTAATTGATAATACCTCACCTGTAGAAAGAGCAACCTCTACTCCTTCTCTATCAGAAACGGCAAGCTTATCATATAATCTATTAAAGTCTCCTGTGGCTTCCCCATAGTTTGCCATAAGTTCTTCACTCTTAGCATCTAAATAAAAATCCTGGCTACGGAATAATTGATCTAATTTGTAGTGATACTTCTTTAATCTCTCATTTTTTAAGTATTCAAAAAGCTTAGCTTTATCATTAGATAAAAGTTCGGGATTAATAAAGGCTGTCTTGCTTAATAATTCATTAAATAACTGATATACTCTTTGATAATCCTCACTTGCCTTAGTATCCTTTTGGTTTAAATCGTGTTTCATAGATGCATAACAAAACAATCTTTCAATTCTTTCATCTATGATTTTCATTACACGTTCATATTCTAACATACCTTCTAAAGAGTTTAGCTTGCCCTTTAATCCTTCTGCTAACTCAATCTCTTTGGGAAATTCACCTAATTCCTTCAAAAAATCTTCATGATTTTTATAAATTAATCCTAAATTCCACTCGTTCATATAAAAAGCCTCCTAAACACATACTATCATTTTACAACAAAACAAAGAGAAAATAAAGGTAATTACTTCGAAATTTAAAATCAAGTTAATTGAAAAAGTAAATTTCACTGTTAATAGTTGAACTTAAATTCTTGCAAAATTAGGCCAAATCCTAAATTAAGGTGTTATACTTAAGAGTGACTACACTATTTATATGTACTAAAATCCATGAATTTTTACTCCATGGATTTTTTTAAGTATATTAAATTAACCTACTTTGAATCAATTTCAAAATTAATTCACTACCAAATTATAAAAATATATAATTTCTAATTTAATGACTAAAACCATTTATTACTAGAAATTACCACATGGTTATTACATCATCAACATAATGCCAATAGTTACCTTCTTCTGTTGGTTGTGTGTTAGAATAATAATAAAGAGTGGCATCAATTAATCTGGAATTACCTGTGCCTATAGGCATATTACTCCATTCAGATGAAGTACCCTTATAGTATACTTCTTTTAATGTTTGACAATTGCTGAAAGCGAATGGTTCTATGAATGTCACACTATTTGGAATTGTAATACTTTCCAGACTATTACAATTATTGAAGGCATGCTCTTTTATTATTGTCACACTATTTGGAATTGTGACACTTTCTAACCTCAGACAGCCATAAAATGTTAAAGCTTCTATGCTTGTTACACTACTTGGAATTATTATACTTTTTAGATTACTACAAAAAGCGAAGGCAGATGACCCTATACTTGTTACACTTTCTGGAATTGTGATACTTGTTAAATAACTACAATTCTCGAAGGCAGATGACCCTATACTTGTTACACTTTCTGGAATTGTGATACTTGTTAAATAACTACAATTCTCGAAGGCATATTGATTGATTTCATATGTATTTCCTTCTATATCATTTGGTAATACTAATTCTGTATCTGTTCCTTTATACTCTACAAGATAATATTTATTTTCAGCATCTTTAAAATATATATAATTATCTTTTTCAATTAGATTGCTTTCTTCTATTGCTGTATGTATTACTTTTGCATAATAGCCAACATATCCATTACCTGTACTACCTTTGACTATATTTAAGGAAGATAAATTATAGATTTCTATTAGTTTATAACAAGCAGAGAAGGCAGATGCCCCTATGCTTTTGACGCTATTTGGGATTGTGATACTTGTTAAACTACTACAACCATAGAATGCATCCTCTTCTATGATTTCTCCACCAAGTATTACTACTTCTTTTAAACTACTTGGGACATAACTAGAATTGCCACTATAAGTGGAAGCTCCAAAAATATAACCAAAATGTGTATTATTTGTTTTAGTTAAGCTTTCTCCTACAAATGGAATTGTGATACTTGTTAAACTACTACAACCATAGAATGCGCCCTCTCTTATACTTGTCACACTGTTTGGAATTACAATTGATGTAACATTAGTAAATTTATTGAAATGATATTCTCCTATTTCTGTTACTCCATTTGATATCTCTATACTTGTTACTTCTTCCCATTCATCATTACTATTTCGCATATAGAAATGACTTGCATATGACATTGGATTAGAAGAATAATTTACAAAACTAATATTGCACCAATCATCTATTGTTCCTTCATAGTAGACATTTTCTAGACTGCTACAATTCCCGAAGGCAGATGACCCTATGCTTGTGACACTATTTGGTATTACTATACTTGTTAGATTGCTACAACTATAGAAGGCATTTGCTCCTATACTTTCTACACTATTTGGTATCTCTACGCTTGTTAGATTGCTACATCTATAGAAGGCAGATTCTTTTATACTTTCTCCTCCAAGTATCACTACTTCTTTTAAACTACTTGGGACATAACTAGAATTATCACTATAGGAGAAAGCTCCAAAAATATAACCAAAATGCGTATTTGTTGTTCCAGTTAAGCTTTCTCCAACAAATGGAATTGTGATACTAGTTAGACCATTACATCCATAAAACGCGCCATTCCCTATTCTTGTAATATCATCTTTACCAATAGTTACACTTGTTAGATTCTCACAACCATAGAATGCATAGTTATCTATCTTTCGTACCGCTCCTGTTATGATTACTTCTGTTAAACTTGTTGGTACAAAAGTCTTATTTTCTGAATAGTTTGTTGCTCCAAAGATATAACCAAAGTGTGTATTTGTTGTTCCAGTTAAGCTTTCTCCAACAAATTGTAAGGTAATGCTTTCTAGATTATCACACCCTCTAAATGCACCTTTTCCTATCTTAATGCCCTTATTTAAAACAACTACACTTGTTATATCTAAACCTTCAAACGCATTTGCAACAATACTATAACCATATGCATGAGAATCACTTTCGGCACGATTTGGTAATACTAAATCCTTTTCAGTCCCCTCATAACCTAGAAGATAATACTCAGTTGTCGTTTCATTTTTAAGGAAAATAAAGCCATCATTGTTTTCTCTTAAGGATTCTAATGTATTAGCTATTGCAAGGGCATAATAACCAACATAGCCATTTGCAGTAGAGCCTTTTTCTATAGAAAGAGAAGACAAATTATAAATTTCAAATAAATTCGTACAATTTTGGAAAGCACAATTTCCAATGGTTTTTAATGTTGAAGGTAAAACTATGCTTTTGATATCTACTCCATCAAAAGTATGTTCTCCTATCTTAATTGTCCCCTCAGGTATAACTACATTTTTTGAAAGCTCCTCAGGCAAACCATCTTCATTTAATACTTTAAAACTAGGAAAGTTGTGTATTGGATTATAGGAAGCATCAGAAATATCCACTCTACACCAATCTTCTATTGTTCCCATAAAAACAAACTCTTGTGCATTAGAAAAGTAGTTATAAATATTTGACTGAATCATATATAATCCCTGCCAATAAATAGTTTTCAAAGATGTATATCTAGCAGAATAACCCTCTTCTCTAAATGCAAATTGCTTCAAATGTAAGTACTCAATACCAGATGCAAATGAGTCACTTAAATCGGTTAATAAACGCATAGACATTGTGACAGTTTTCAACTTTGAACAACCGTCAAAGATATTTGCAGGGAGTGTAATGGCGGAATCAGTGGCTGTTGCTGTTTCCAAATTCAAACATTCCATAAAAGCATAATTCCCTATAGGTGTATAAATTTCCATAGAATCTAAATCAACCCTATGAATTTCTGTTTTTGCAAAGGCATAATCCCCAATGGAGGAAATCTTTCCAAAGAAAATTTCTCCTTTAGCATTATAAAATGCATATCTTCCAACATTTGCGTTGTCGATATAAATTCTATCTACATTTTTCAAGCCAGCAAAAGCATAATCTTTAATATTAACTTTAATATTAGATGAAGACAAATGGATTTCTTCTGGTTCACCAAAGCCAGAAATGCTTGTTTGCCAAGTTTGGAAATGATCTGCCATATAAATTGGATTAGCCTCTAAATCACTAAATGTAATGCCCAGCCAATCATTTGCATTATTACTCTTAAAATAAACATTATCCAAATGACAACCCTTAAATGCAGAACTTTCTATTTTTTCAATAGACTTTGGTAAATAAATATTTTTTAAAGAAGAACAATTGTAAAACGCATCTCTTCCTATCCATTCCAAATTACAAGTTTCAAGAATATTTCCTTTTGTACCAATTATCACCTCTGTCAAATTAATACAATTCTTAAAAGCATCTCCTCTTATTTCTTGTATTTCTTTATGAAGAGATATAGTTTTTAAACCACTTTTCTCAAATGTTCCGCCACCAATGTACTTAACACCACTTGGAATAGTAATTTCTGTAAGACTCGTACAATTGTAAAATGCATTGTCCCAAATTGATTCTAATGTATTAGGTAAGTTAATGCTAGTTAAATTTATACAACCACTAAAAGCACCCTCACCAATATTTTTTATTGTATTAGGCAAAGTAATGTTTTTTAAATTTGTACAATTATAAAATGCGTAGCCTTTAATTGCAATGACATCTTTATTTTTATACTTTTGGGGAATAACGATTGACTCCGGATTATATCCATCCTTTAAAGATACTTCATAATCATTATTCTCACTAAAATAATCGATTGTGAATTCTAATCCATCTGTATAGTATTCAGTCTTACAAATTTTGCATTTTCCATCTTCATATTCGTGAGGCTTAACATCATTATTTTTCATTCCACACAAACTACATTGGTGCCAATGGTTGATACCATCTGTTTCCCATTCTTCTTGAAAAGAATGCTCAAAAGGTTTTGTTTCTGTGTATATTTTATTTTCAAATTCAATGGTCACTTCTAACATCTTTTCAGTACAAATCGTTGAATCTCCCGTCACATATGCATACTCAATTCGTGTTTGAACGTCATTACACTTTTCACAAGTAAATGTAGCAGTAGCCATGTTTTCATTCCATTCCCATTCAACAGTATAGCTATGTCCTTCTGCTTGCAAATACTCTTCAAAATCAAATTTTTCGCCATCTTTTTCATAAGTATAAACTTGTCTTGTACCACTTATACAATCAGATTTATCTTCTTGGAATTTATAATCTGTTTCGTTTAATTTTGGAAGTTCAAAATCAAAGATTTTTAGACAAGTTTCACATTGTCTTTGCAAATTTCCAACTGAAGTTAAGCTTGGACGAATCGTAACCTTCCACGAAGTATAACTGCCATGGTCACAGGCTTTTTCTAAAACGCTATCCTCCTCAACATACTCACATTCTTTACACTGTCTTGCCTTACTACCAGGTGTAGTATATGTGGGTTCTTTAGTGATTTCCCAATCTCCAAAATTATGAGGAACCACCTCACTATGTTGTTGACAAAAGTCACAAACGCCATAATGCCCTTCTTTATTTCCTACATATTTTGAATAATTGTGTTCACACTTCTCTTTTGATGAATCCGTATTTCCACAGGAAGTCAATATACATATAAAACCCAATAATAGAATAGTAATTCCTAAAAACTTTTTAACTTTTTTATGCATTTTTAATTATCCTTTCCAATTATTAACCACCTATTAGAATATTAGATGGCCTTTTTTGAATATAATTCTTACACAATTTGAGTTCCCCCAAAATGAAATAAGGTTATATTTTCTGTGATAAAATCTTTGAGAATATAGGAAAAATGTACTAAATTTCATATAATTCAATAAGCAAAACTCGAATTTATCTACTTGAATTAAAAAATGGGGGAACTCGAATAATTCTTACACAATACTTGCAAATATATGAAATTAATGATAAAATAAGACCATAAAAAATAATTTCAGACCATCTATTATTCTAATAGGTGGTCTTTTTTGAATCTTATAATTTTATATGTATGTATATTATTAGTTTATTTGCTGTATCACAATCATAAATATACTCTGCAATCTTAGAATCAATAAACTTTTTTGCAACTTGTTTTTCCTCACTAATATAATATAGAAATATCGAGTTTGATTTTACTCTAGCATTGTCCTTCTTTCATATTATGATTTTTTCAAATTTTAACGCTTTACTTTGCAAATTCAATTTTGGGTATGAAAAGAAAATAGAAAAAACACTTTATATTTTTCTTATTTAAATATATAATTAAATTTAGGGTGATAGAATGAAAATTGTAGGAACAATTGTAGAATATAATCCTTTACATAATGGACATATCTATGCTCTAAATGAAATCAAGAAGCATAGTCATGCAGATCTTGTGGTCGCTGTACTATCTGGAAACTTTACTATGCGTGGAGATTTATCTATTTTTGATAAGTTCGAAAAAACTAGGCAAGCCTTACAAATAGGAATGGATCTTGTGATTGAATTACCTTTTGTTTGTGCAGTACAGAATGCAGATAGATTTGCTGAAAATGCAGTAAAGCTTCTAAATTTAGCAAAGGTTAGTGAGCTTTGGATTGGCTCTGAATCTAACAATCCAAAACTATATGAACAATGCTATCAAAGTTGGATAGATCCTACTTCACAAGAAAAAATCAAAGAACTGCTTGCCTTAGGTAAATCCTATAAAGAAGCTACCTCTGCTATCATTCATCTTCCTAGTAACGATCTGCTAGGCTTTAGCTATTATAAGGCAATAAAGGAAGCAAATTATCCAATCTCTTTACATACAATAAAACGCATTGGAAGCTATGATTCTTTAGAAGCAAAGGAATATGCTTCAGCATACGCTATAAGAAGTGATTTATCTTTAATTTCAAAGTATTGTCCAAATTATCTTCGAACTGATTTGATTAGAGACTCTAAGTTTCTTTTTCCCTATTTAAAATATAAAATATTAAGTTCATCATTAAATCAACTGAAAGATATCTTTCTTGTGGAAGAAGGTCTAGAAAATAGAATTAAGGAAATATATTCTTATTCTTCTTTAGAAAGCTTTATTGACTTTCTTTCTACTAAAAGATATACCAAAAGTCGAATTCAAAGAATGATGGTTTATATCCTCTTTTCTATAAATAAACATGATGTAAAAGATATTCAGTGTAATTTCTTAAGAATATTAGGATACACTAATTTAGGAAAAAGCTATTTAAATAAAATTAAAAAGGATGTGAACATCTTTACAAATATTAAAGAAAACTTACATCCTATACTAGATATTGAATTAAAAATCACCAAAATTCTTGATATGATTTACTCTTCTTCTACACTTAAAGAGGAACAAGGAAAACCACAAGAAATAGAAAATAAGGACTAAAATGTCCTTATTTTTCAATTAATAACTAATCTTATTTTGATTGATAAGATATGCTTGTATAGCACATATGGTTTTTGCGTCCTTAATAGTTCCTTTTTGAATCATTTGTAAAACCTCTTTAAAATCTATCCATATAGGTTCTACAAACTCATCTTCATCTAAATGTGGTTTAGATTGTTCAAATTTAGTTACTAAGTACAAATATATTTTTTCGCTAGAATATCCACAGGTTGGGTAAATAGTAGTTAAATAGGACATATCTAATGCAAGATATCCTGTCTCTTCTTCAAATTCTCTTTGAGCAGCAGAAAGTGGCTCCTCAGCTATTTCTAGTTTACCTGCTGGAATTTCATAGAGAACCTCATTATAAGCATAACGAAATTGTTTAATTAAAAGTACTTTATTCTCTTTCGTGATACATAAAATTGCAGCACCACCATTATGACGAACAATCTCTCTATAAGCAACCTTCCCATTTTCACACTCTACTTGATCTAATTCTAATCTTAAAACTTTGCCTTCATAGATTACTTTTCTATTTAAAAACTTTTCCATACATTTCTCCGTTCAAATATTTTCATGTTCCTGCTCTTCTTCCATTATTTTAGGCACTTCAATCTCTACCTGTGAGATATTTTCTTCTTGCTCTTTATTTAAATACATACCCTGATATCCTTTCTTCTTAATTTGAATTAGGAAGATAACAAGACTTATTATACTCATTAAGGCAATGCATATATTGGATATTCCCATAGATAGCCCTGCACATTCTACTCCAAGTTGAGGAAAGCAATAAAGGAGTAATACAAGAATTGGGATTCTAAACACAAATGCTCTTGCAATATTGATAAACATTGTAAGCTTTGTTTTTCCAAAGCCATAAAGTACTCCTAAAACTCCAGCATTAATTGCGAGGGAAGGAATCGACCATGAGTCATAATTATGAATTGTTTTGACATACTTCATAAATTCTTCTGCCTTTTCAGGATTTTGATCTTGACTATATAAACCAATAAGAGTATTTTGAAGAATAAAGCGAATCAAAATCCAAGCAAGAAATCCTAATATCGTTGCAAGAATAAAACTTTTTACAAAACACTCTAATGCACGTTTAAGGTTACGATTTCCCAAATTTTGAGAGATAATTGTTGATTCTGTTTCTTCAAAGGAATTAATTGGAGTAGTTGCAATCCCATCAATATTATTTGAAACGGCTAAAGCTCCTACGACAAGACCAGCTGATGCTTCTGCAGATGCTACTGCAACAGGATCTGTTATATCAATTTGGGATTTTAGTATTTCTAAATATCTAGTGCCAAAGATAGAATTTACTGCGACCTTTCCAAAAGAAAATACAAATTTCCCCAAAAAAATCGGAATAGATAAAAGTAGAATAGGCTTGATATATTCCCAGGATAAGCTAAATTCTTTTATGCTAATTCTGAAGATATTATTTTTTCTTAGCATCATAATTCCTAATATAACAAAAAGAGTGATTTGAGATATTAAAGTAGCCACTCCTATCCAAATGATACTATTCACATGAAAACCATAAATAAATATAACATTCAAAAGAAGTTTAACTCCCATTGTTACAAAATTTAAATAAAAGATAGATTTTGTATTTCCTTTAGATTTTTGAAGGGCTATGAACACATTATTATATGCAATAAATAATAATTCAATGATTTGAATGATAAAGTATCCTGTAGAAGCAGTTGCTTGAGTCTGGGATATTCCAGAGGCTTTACAGATTGGGTAAGCTAAAGGGATGCAAATCATTGCTAGAACTGCCACAACTACGCTTACCAGTGTAACTAACACATTAGCATATTTCCTAGCTTTAATATATTCACCCGCTCCAAAGCATCTTGCTACAAGTATAGCACCACCTGCTGCAAGACCTGAGCCAAAGGAAGATAACAGGTTTTTAATCTGACCTAATGCAGCTACAGAGGAAACAGAATCTGTAGATATTTCATTAGCAAAAATACTATCTACTAAAGTATATAAAGAATTAAATAAATTATATATAAATAAAGGAGCACATATCGCAATAACTACCTTCCACATATTTCCGTTTAATATTAAATTTCGCCTTTTTTCATCTGTTATCTTCATAGACGCATACCTCTTATACTTAATCCTATTATACGCCTATATAGAACATATAGATAGGAAAAATTATCACAAAATCGTATTGCCTTAAAATTATGAAAACACTTTCAATCGCTTTACGTATAAAATAGTGATAAAATAGTAAATGTTCATTTTATGAAAGGAAATGAGAGAGTTATGTTTTTAGAAGTATCTCAAAGCATTGAAGCCTTTCAGGTTCTACTACCTTTAGCTTTGATTCTAATAGTATCTAAGCTATTAAGTATAGGATGCCGTAAAATTGGTTTACCTCAGGTAGTTGGTATGCTTTTAACAGGTATTTTATTAGGATTAATTACATTAATCCCAAATGAGCCTATCTTTAACGATAGTGCCATGGCGGGAATCAATTTTATTGCAGAAATTGGAGTAATCCTAATTATGTTTTCGGCAGGAATTGAAACCGACTTAAAACAAATAAAAGCAACAGGTGTTGCTGCAACTATTATTACAGTCTTCGGTGTAGTTGTTCCTATGCTTTTTGGGTTCTTAGTTGCTG
The DNA here is from genome assembly GCA_023663825.1 of Anaeroplasma bactoclasticum. Lineage (GTDB taxonomy): Bacteria > Bacillota_I > Bacilli_A > Acholeplasmatales > Anaeroplasmataceae > Pelethenecus > Pelethenecus bactoclasticus_A. The sequence goes on along the minus strand of JAMPGQ010000011.1, from coordinate 9,820 downwards.
GAATATTACCAGGTGGATTTAGCAGTGGAACTATTCTAAGAAATCTCTTTTATGGAGTTATTCTAACAGCTACTTCAGTTTCTGTTACCGTAGCTACATTAAAAGAACTTGGTAAATTAAATTCCAAAATCGGTACTGCTATTGTTTCAGCAGCTATATTAGATGATATTTTGGGAGTAATTGTTTTATCTGTAGTGGTTTCTTTAAATCAAGCTTTGAATAGTGCTTCTAGCAATTTAGCCATTGATATATTAATTGTGTTTGGAAAAACAATTGGATTCTTTGCTTTTGCAATTGCATTAGGTATAGCATTACGTTTTCTATTTAAAAAGTTAAGTAAAAAGTATGGTCACCATAGAAGGCTTCCAATCTTTGGTATTGCAATTGCATTCTTCTTCTCCTATGCAGCTGAGGAGTGGTTTGGAATTGCTGATATCACAGGTGCTTTCTTTGCAGGTTTAATGTTATCTGGCGGAAAAGATGCAGAGTATATAGAACGTCGTACAGATATTGCTTCCTATATTTTATTTACTCCTGTATTTTTTGCTAAAGTAGGGCTTACAAGTCTTTCCAGTTTTAATGAAATCGATTCAACCTTTATACTATTTGGAATCTTATTCATTATAGCAGGTATTACTGGAAAACTATTAGGGTGTGCCGCTGGAGCTAAAATTACAAAAAATACTTGGAAGGATTCTTATCGTTGTGGATTAGGAATGATGTGTAGAGCAGAGGTCTGCTTGATTTGTGCAAATAAAGGGATTTCAGCAGGAATCATTTCTGCTTCTATCCAACCTTTCATCTTATGTTTGATCTTAATCACTTCATTTGTAACACCTGTCTTACTAAAGAAAAGCTATAAAAATGAATTACCACAAGAGATATCTCATGATATCGTCACATTAGAAAATGCTCCTGAAATAGAAAATAATTAAGCCTCGCTGTTTTATCCAACGAGGCTTTTTTTATGATGGAAACACTTCATTTACGATATCAGGAAAAATCTTAATAAACTCTTCTGATGTCATCTCTTTACCATCATATATAACATTTCTAGCAGCAATAAACCCACTTTTTGTAGTTATTATTATTTGATTTTCATAAACAGATTGAACACCACCAAAAGGAAGATATTGCATAGTAACAGGCCCATAATAACGATAAACCTCTTTTAAAACCAAATCTTTTCCTTGAAATGTAGTATAAATATCTGTTCCTATTTTTACTTCTTCTGAAAAATTAAATTGCTTTACAGTATAATACATTTATTCTTTATCTCTTTTCTCTTTAAGTATTAATTCATATTGATTGATTTCATAATTTGGAATAAATATGCCTAAAGCTTTGTTTAGATGATTCATTTTCAGTATTGCATATTGATTGGCTTGATAAGAATGATATTTAGTATCTATTGTCACTCCAAGACTCTCGAAATCCACTTCCTTGCCCTTATGCCAATATTCAAAACGATAGTTTTCCATTACTTTATCTATTCCATCAATTCTTTTCAAAGGTATTCCAACAACAAGATATAAATCTGCAAAACAAAGCATATCATTTTCTAAAAATACACTTAAAAGAACATTGGAATATTTTTTCATTGTAGGCTTTTGTTTCTCTTTATGTTGTTCCATTAAAACTTCTAAATTTTTTGCAGAAGCTGGAACAGATAAAAACTTTTTAGACATTTCCAAAATTTCATTAAATAGGGCCTGAGAAGCCTCTTCTGCCTTGATTCTTTTTTTCCTTTTTTTATCTAAATTTTTAAAAAGAATTGAAAGAAGAAAAATCGCGATAGACAAACTGAAAATAATAATCAGCCATAAATATTTTGTAATGAAATTATAATTATTCTCTTTAATATAGAGAAGTAACGCAGTAATTAAAAATATAAAACTAGTAAAAACCGAACAAAAGGACAAGTGATTCATTAAATTTAACCATCTAGGCATACTTCCATTTTGAGCTTCAATTTTATATTTTTGTCCTAAAGACATTAATTTTTCTTCTTGTTTTTTGGTCACTTTTCTAATGACAAAATTATCATATTCTGCAAAAGTTTGATGTGTTTTTTTGTCATAATAGATTTGGAATAAATTTTCCAAAATTCATCACCTCTTTATAGGCAATATCTAGTTTGCCCTATTTTAATTTTTTATGAAATTCACTCAATTTATTTAACTATATTATAGAATTTTCTTTTTTGAAAAATACTGCTTTCATTTTTAAAAAGAAAAGGCATAGCCTACCTATACCTTATACTTACATTCTACTTAACTTTACGTACCTCTCCACCAGTTAAAACAATCATCTTAATTGCATCAATAGAATAGTCCTGTGCTTCAATAATGAGTGGCTTATCTAAAACACCTCTAGCTAAAACCTTTATATAATCCACCTTAGCAGAGATTAATTTCTTTTCTTTTAGGGTTTCTAGATTTACTAAATCATCTGAATTAAAGTTTTTTGATAGTACATCAATATTAATGATTTCCTTCTTATTATAAGTTTTTTCAGAAGAATTCTCTTCAACTTGTACATATTCCATTGCAGAATCATCTGTAATCAATTGCTTAGCTTCAGTAATTGTTACATTCTTACGAATGATATCTCCTACATTAGCTTGTTCTACAACAGTTCCTTCTGTAACTTCATCAGAAGTATATACCTTAATCAAATTCTCTTCAATTAATTCATCTTTAGTTCTCTTTGGAATATCTATTTTTTCAGGTTCCATTTCTTTAAAAACTAATTCATTTCTAGTAAAAATAGTGTTTAAAAGTTCTAAAACATATTTTTGCTTTCTTTCAGAAGTTATCTTTAATAATGTAGGTGTCTTTACGAAACGCTTAACCTCACTTAAATCAATGACATGATATTTTGTATCCTCATACTCTTTTGGATCTAATGCATAAGCTACACATAGCTTCTTACCTTTAAATACTAGCATTGCAAAAGTATTTCTACCTAAATAAATACGTTCTTGTTTCCAACTAACAGATGTTTTTACGCCATAAGGACGAACATAATTGATAATGTCACGATATTGTTGCTGAACCTCAGGAGAAGCTAAAATAAGCTTAGCCTTAAAGCTATAATTGTACTGAACAAAAACCTTGCGTCCATTTACAACTTGAACTATTCTCTCTGGTTCCTCTTCCTCTTGAAAATCATCTGCCTGTTCTTCTACCTCAACAGCTTCAACTTGAGGTTCAACTACCTCCTCAACTTTCTTATCAACTGGTGTTGGTTTTACATCTTCTACAGGACGAACAGCTTTTACTGGTCGTGGTTTCTTTTCTAGTTTTTCTGAAGAATATGAATCTTTTGTATTCTTGTTATTTTTTTGTAGTCTAGTAATAACTAAAGCTGCTATGATTGCACATATTACAACTGCCCATATTATAATTATAATTAATGTACTTGGTCTCATTTGATAAACCTCCTAATTCCTTTACCTAATTATACCATATCTAGGATAAAATTTTATATAAAATTTTTTGAAAATTCATCTATTTTCTCTAAAACTAAAGGAATCCCATATTTCGTTTCAGAAGAAGTTAAGAGGAAAGTATCTGTAGATATTAATTGCAAAGTATCTAAAATCAGTTTTTTATTTTTGGCATAATCACTTTTCTTTACCTTATCTGCCTTAGTACCTATGATGCAAACCTCTTTTTGATAATGTTTTAAAAATTGGTACATCGTAACATCGTCAACAGTTGGTTTATGACGAAAATCGATTAACAAAAATACAAGTTTGAGATTTTCTCTTCCTACAATATATTCTTCAATCATTTTTCCAAATGTCGCCTTCACACTCTTGCTGACATTTGCATACCCATATCCGGGAACATCAATAAAATAAAGTCTGTCATTTATATGATAGATATTTAATGTTTGGGTTTTTCCAGGATTGGAAGATGTTTTGGCTAATTTTTTTCGATTTGTTAAAGCATTGATAAAGGCAGACTTCCCAACATTTGAACGTCCACAAAACATAAATTCCGGTTCATTGTGAACAGGAAGTCCAGAATTTTTCACTGCAGATGTAATAAATTCAGCCTTCTTAATTACCATAGAATTTCCAACCTTTCTTGGATTGGTCTAAACTCTTCTTCATTCAAAGTAGAGGCACCAATCATTGCATGCTTTGTCCCATGGTCGCCATGAAAATCAGAACCTGCAGAAATGAGTAGATTGTATTTTAAGGCAAGCCGTCTAAAATACTCCTCATCACCTTCTTGATTTTTAGGATATCTAATTTCGATTCCATCAAAACCCATAGAAATTATTTCTTCAACAATAGCTTTAGGAAGTAGACAAGGATGTGCTAAAATGGTTAAGCATCCTGCTTTTTTTACCATTGCAAGACCTTCCTGAACTGATAATTTAGTAGAGGGAATGTAAGCTTTAGATTTATGATCAACATAAATTTCTGCTTCTCGTTCTGAAATATTATTACACTTGGCAATATTATAACACATATTCGCACGAGTGATAACTTCATTTTCCTCTAACAAAGCCCTCATATCAATTTTAACTTGATAAATCTCTTTTATTTTTTCCATCATTTTGATGGCTCTTTCTTTACGTTCTTCTTTTTTAGAATTTGAAAAATCAATTAATTCTTGAGGAACAATATTATTTTTAAATAGGCAGACAATGTGAACAGAATGTCCCTTATACTCTGTGGAAAGCTCCATACCAGATAAAACATGAATATTACACTCTTTTGCATAGGATTGGATTTCCTCACAACCAAACACACTATCATGATCTGTCAATGCAAAACAATCTACATGTTCTCTTTTAGCAATTTCTAAAAGCTCCTTAGGAGTATATAGTCCATCAGAATATGATGTATGATTATGTAAATCTATTTTCATTCTATACCCCCATATCTTTATAACTTTTAATTTTCTTAATCTTCTTAAATGCTTGCTTTTCTCCAAGCTCGCTAACCCAAGTTAACCAAATTTTTAAAACCTTCGCTGTAGTTGGATGCATTTGGTTATAAGAGCGTTCTCTTTCCTCAAAATATTCTAAGGCAGAGGACGTTTTGTATTGTTTCTTCAAATATATCTTACTTGCTGCAATTCGATCACATAGGTTTTCCTTTAAATATTTTATTGGAATCTGTATTGGAGCATAAGCATTTCCGACAATATCTGTCCAATATTCATAATGATGCTTATTTCTTCCTTTATGATGCATCCATGCTAAAGAATAGCCTTTCTTTTCACGTTCTTTAGCATTTGGAGAACAATATCCCGTATAATACTTTGCACCATTCCAAAATTCAATAAAGGAATATTTTGAAAGGTCATGAAATAACCCTTGGAAGCCAATTCCAACCTTAAAACAATAATGCATTACCTTATGTCTATGCCTAGTAATTGTAATGAAATGTTTAATTGGATGAAACATGATTATCACCAGAAAATGATTGTAATTTCATAAATAATTCTTTGATTTTTTCTAAAGAATTGATAGTTGTAGCTAAATAATAGTAATTCTTAGTCCCCTCTTTATAATATTTTATTAATCCTGCTTTACAAAGAAGCTTCAAATGGTGTGACATCGTAGGTCTTGTAATACACTTTTTCATCTTAACCTCACCTATCCTTAATCCCGTTGGATAGACCTTTGCAAGTTCTAATAAAATATCTTGTCTAATTCTAGAAGAGAGTGCTTCTAGAATTTTTTGAGATTGATACATCTCATTTCTAAGCTGATTTAACTCTTCCTGTTCCATAAAATTACTCCGTTCTAAGGGCTACCACTGGATCTTTCTTTGCTGCAGATTTCGCTGGAATTAAACCTGAAACAACTGTAAGGAATATACTTACAAAAATCATAACAAAGGCTTGCCAAATAGGTAAAGCAGCAATAGGGCTAACACCAGTTATATTTTTAACTATTATATTTAAAATTAAAGAAATAAGATAAGTAACTAATATACCAAATACTCCTGAAGCTAAACCAATAATGAAGGTCTCTGCATTAAATAAATGTGTAACATCCTTCTTTCGTCCACCTAAAGAACGAATAACACCAATTTCTTTCACACGCTCAACAACAGAAACATATGTAATTATAGCAATCATAAAACAAGATACAACTAAAGCTAATGCTGTAAAGGCTATTAAAGCCGTTGTGATTAAACCGATTAAACTATTGATCATATTAATCATCACAGCGATATTATCTGTAAATGTAATTTTCTCACGTTCTTCTTTAGTTAAGGTTATCGTATCTCCCTTACTATTTTTAAAAGTTAGAGTTTGATCTGAATTCCATGCATCTAGATGGCTAGTAACTCCATCTTTTAAATCAAAATTAATTGGATAAATAGAAATATTATTTGCAACATCTATTCCTCCTAATTGTCTTAAGGATAATGTAGTATACATTGCTGTACTTTGTTGGGTTCCACTTCCCATCATTGCTCCTAAAAGTTCAGACATTGTATTAGTTGTACCAACATAGCCTGTTGTTTTTTGTGGATCATTACTGATGATTGTACCATCTGGTGCTTGATATTCATAATTATAAGTTATAAATTGCAAATTTGTTTGGTCATATGCTCCAAAATAAGTAAGTCCACGATCATTTAAATAACTTACCACTTCAGAAGTTATACCCTCTTCTATAAACATTTTAGTAAACGCCTCTGTATAGAAAAATCCACTAGTCATACAGCCATAGGAAATGGTGTCCTTTGGTCTTAATATTGCCTTTACAACAAGTTCCTTCCCTTTTTCTGATTCCATCTTATAATTATAAGTGAAAGGGGAATATGTTTTTGTGTAAAGATTTTCATTCTTAACATAAATTGAATTATTCGGATAATAATAAAATTTTTTTCCTATGAGTTCACTAAAATCAAAACGATTTTTATCAATTGAAGGATTATAGCTTGGATCATTTAAATGACGATATAGAGTATTGATAAACTGTTCCTGTGAAAAATATCCAAGCTGAGCTAATAATAAATCTGTCAATTCTTGATCCTTATTAATTACAATCATAATTTCGTTTTCTTTAGTAGCTATATCATTTCCATACAACAAATCATATTGGCTTAAAATATAATCCTTGTCATTTGGTGCTTGCTGGAAAACATTTGTTAATCCTGTAACATAACTTGCATACTGTGAATAATCTGTTTCTTTTAAAACTGAAGTATAAATCGTTTTGATTGCTGAAAGAGAAAGGTTATCACTAGTAGTATCCTTTTCATTTACTTTAAAGCCGGTATAGATATTATTGGTAACATCTATACCATAATCTAAACTTATTGCAGCTACAGAGGTTTCATCCATACTATAAACATAATCAATATAATCCTGAGTAATATTATTACTTATTTGCATCTTATCCATAGCTTGGCCTTGTATAATTAGTCTTTTTAAAACTGAATTAACATTTACCTTACCATCCACAATTTCTAGGGCCTCTAGTTTTTCTCCCATACTCATTCCATTCATCATTGCTGAAAGATCATATGCAGTTTCAGATATTTCAATTGGATTACCTGAAAGCATATCATCCTGCATTGAAGTAATATATCCTTGAACACCACTGGAAACTGCAAGAACACTAGAAACACCAATAATACCTATAGAACCAGCAACACATATTAAAGCCGTTCTAGCTTTTTTAGTAAATAAATTCCTTAAAGAAAGTTTAAAAGCTGTCCAAAAGGACATCTTAGCCTTTTCCTTCTTTTGTGTAGAATCAAAAGGAATTTCTTCATAGTGGCTTTCTTTTTTTTCTTCTTCCATAGCATATGGATTAGAATCTGTAACCAATTCACCATCAAGCAAACGTACAATACGTGTAGAATATTGTTTAGCTAAATCAGGATTATGGGTAACCATTATAACCAGTTTTTCCTTGGCAATTTCTCTAATCAATTCCATAATTTGAATGGAGGTCTGTGTATCTAAAGCTCCTGTTGGCTCATCTGCAAGTAAAATTTCTGGTTCATTCACTAAAGCTCTAGCAATTGCCACTCTTTGACATTGTCCGCCAGATAATTGATTAGGTTTTTTATAATATTGTCCTTCTAAACCAACACGATCAATTGCTTTTTTGGCACGGCTAATACGCTCTTCTTTAGATAAGCCCGCTATAGTTAAAGCAAGCTCAACATTTCCTAGTATCGTTTGATGAGGGATTAAATTATAGCTTTGGAATATGAAACCAATTCTATGATTTCTATAGACATCCCAATCCTTATCCTTAAAATCCTTAGTACTTTTTCCATTTATGAATAAATCACCTGAAGTATACTTATCCAAACCGCCAATGATATTCAACATTGTAGTTTTACCACAACCAGATGGTCCTAAAATGGAAACAAATTCGTTTTTGCGAAAAGCAAGATTAATTCCCTTTAAAGCATGTACATAAGAATCTGCGACCTTATAATCTTTTATAATGTTCTCTAATCTTAACATAGTATCACTCTTTCTTTGGTTGATTTTTTTCTACCATTTATTATACTATGAAAAATTCTTTCAAAAAAGAAAAAACGTACCTGTGAAAAACGTTTTCATAGGTACTAAATAAAATGTCCAAAAAATTTTGCAAGTAATGGTACAAGCATTGCCCCAAAAATGATGTAAAATGATGTATATAATACTTCGTTTGGATGTGGAATGGAAGAATGACAAATCATTAAAATGCCAATACCTATAAGTCCAACACAAGAAGCTATGCCTATAAAACGCCATGTGAAGAAATTAATATTATAGTCCCAAACAAAGCTATCCGTATATTTATCTCTAGTCAAAGTTAAATAATACTCTATAAGTAAATTATAAAGTTCTTTCTTCTTTGCCTTTTCGGGATGCCTACGCATTGAAGAAGGTGAAAAATAAATTCCATTCAACGAAGCTTTTACCACAGCTAAATTTGTTTCTCTACCTTCAATATAGTCTAACAAAACAAATAAGTTTTCTAATTTCTCATTACTTCTATCCAAATGAGATATTTTTTTAGAGAATAGTTCTCTTCTTTTCCGATTAATCAAGAAATATGAAATATACATCCATCCAATTAAGGTTATAGCAAATACAATAGTAAGCGCTACAGATAATTCTATCGAAAATAAAAAAACATCAACAATAAACATCACTAATGTTGTTATAGTCATAATTATAACTATAATAATTGCAATGAACATATACTCACTTCCTTTTTACCAAAACATCTATCTCTATTTTAATCTTTTTTATAGGAACTTTCAATAATAAATCAAAAAAACGCCAAAAGGCGTATAAATATTTTGGCGTCCCTAAATGGATTCGACCCATCGACTGATCACTTCGGAGGCGATTCCTCTATCCAACTGAGGTATAGGGACATTTAATATAAGATATCTTGATTATCAAAATGTTTATCAAACCAATGCTTTGCATAGGAACATTGTGGGATAGCTTTTTGTTTATTAGAACGAATAACCTCACAAGCTTTTTCCATAAGCTGTTCTGCAATTTTCATTCCTCTTAATTCTTCATTAACATAGGTATGATCAATTAAAACAATACCCTCCGTTTTTTGAGGGAATGTCACATATGCCACTTCTTCTTTTATATTATTTAAAATATAAACCTTATTTGTTTCCTTAATAATTTGCATAATCATCTTCCTTATACTTTAATTTATGTAAAATACTTTAATTTATGTTAAATTTTTTTCTTTATATAAAAGGGACCTATAAGAAAGTTTTAACTTTGCTACCTAAGAAAAAGAGTGTACGTCAAAAAATAACACCCTATAAAAGGAAATAAAGAAATGATATCCTTCT
>JAMPGQ010000010.1 GCA_023663825.1 Anaeroplasma bactoclasticum | reverse complement strand
GAAAATATTTTTGTTGTCACCTTAGCCCCTGCATAAGAACCAGAGGTTTGAAATAAGCTTATAGAATTTATAAACTTAATTTTACAAAGATAAAAAATACTATTCGCAAAGGAATAGGATTTTTGTTTGAAGTTAAATGAAAGGGCAAATTGCTAAACCTAGTAGTGCTGCCACTACAATAATTAATATTGCGTTTAATTTTTTCTTTGTAACTTTTAAATAGATGAAGTATATAAGAACAAGAATTGAAAAGATAATAATAGAGGCATAATTTACATTAAAAGAAGAAAGAGATTCATAACCTATGCATTGCATTAAAGAGATAATACCTGTAGATAGAATTAATCCAATGACAACAGCTTTAATACCTGTTAATGCTCTATCAACAAATTTATTTTTGATGAATTTTTTTAAGATTGATGCAACTAATAATATAATAATGAAAGAAGGAAACACTACACCTAAGGTTGCAACTGCCGCTCCACCAATACTTGCTTGAGAAGAACCAACAAAAGTTGCCATATTAATCGCAATAGGTCCAGGTGTAGATTCACATACTCCTATGAAGTCCATAAATTGTTCTTCTGTTAGCCAACCATAATTTAATACGACTTCTTTAATAAGAGGAATCATAGCATATCCACCACCAAAGGTAAATAAGCCTATTTTAAAGAATTCTAGAAAGAGTTGTAAATAAATCATTGTATTTCATCTCTCTTTCTTTTTATATGATCTTGTATAGTAAGGATAATAATTCCAATTACGCCACCTATAATGATTAGATAGATTGAGGAAAAACTCTTAGAGAATAATTCTAATAAAATCATTAGGATAAGTACGATTCCAAAAACACATAATTGCCATGGAGCTTTCTTCATTTTTTTAAATAAATTAAGTCCAGCTTTTAAAATTAAAAATGCAACTGCACATTTAATTCCTACAAACGCATATGCCACATATTTATTTTCTAAGAATTTATTTAAGAATAATGATATAATGAATATGATGATAAAAGAAGGAAGTATGACACCTAATGTAGCTAAAATGCTTCCTAATATTTTTCCTTTTTGAAATCCAATATAGGTAGCCATATTAATAGCAACAGGTCCTGGAGTTGATTCAGATATTGCAAATACTTCTAATAGCTCATCATTAGTTAACCATTCTTTTTTTTCTACTATACTTTCTTTAATTTGTGACATCATAGCATATCCACCACCAAAGGTAGTTGCTCCCAACTTAAAGAAGGTTAGAAATAAGTCTAAATAGATGTTCATCTAATATCCCTCTTTTCATAATTTCATTTAAAAATTATAACACGTTATAAATACTTATACAATTATAAAATGTAATAAAATCTTTTAAAAAATAATAAAATTATGGTGTAGCTAAATGCAAAACGAAAATTTCAGTTTGCCTTATAAAAACAAAAATGAAATACAAAAATGAATTTTTTCCACGTTTGATTTTACATATAAGAATGTTTTTTCAAAAGCATAACAAAAAAATGTGATAAATGTTATAATTTTTTTTATTTTTTGTAGAAAAAAGTTTTGGATTAGTTTATAATAGGAAATAGAATGATGAAATAAAAGAGGTGTCTTAGTTATGTTATTAAATATATTGGCTGGAGAAGGTATTTTTTCAAACAAAGTAGATGTAGTATTTTTTAGTGCAATTGCGGGGGTTTTGGCATTACTTCTCATTGTATATGTCGCTTCTAAAATTATTCAAAACGAGAGAGATAAAAAATATGAAGCAATGGAAGAAGCAGCAAAGCAGGGATCACAGAATCAAGAAGAGCTTCCTAAAACAGAAGAACTACCTACTGAAAATCCAGTAGTAACTGAGGAGCCAGTTGCTGATACTAAGTTAGAAGAAAATCCTATTTTAGTTGAAGAATCTGTTCAAGAAGAAGCTTTAACTGAAGAGAAAAAAGAAGAGGAAAGTAAAGATATTACTCCTATATTAAAAGAAGAAGTTGCTACACCAAAGAAGGAAGAAGAAAAGAAGGCGCCAGTAAAGAAGACAGCTTCTACAAAACCAGTAGCAAAGAAAACAGCTACCACACCAAAGAAGGAAGAAGAAAAGAAGGCGCCAGTAAAGAAGACAACTTCTACAAAGCCAGTAGCAAAGAAAACAGTTGCTACACCAAAGAAGGAAGAAGAAAAGAAGGCGCCAGTAAAGAAGACAGCTTCTACAAAACCAGTAGCAAAGAAAACAGTTGCTACACCAAAGAAGGAAGAAGAAAAGAAAACACCAGTAAAGAAGGCAGCTTCTACAAAGAAAACTGCTGCTAAACCAGCAGAAGGCAGAACTTATTCTGGTAAGTATGAGGTTTATCCTAGTGGGGATGGATATCAATATCGTTTAAAAGCATCTAATGGAGAGGTTTTAGTGGTAAGTGAAGTTTATACTACTAAGGATAGTGCAATGAAAGCTATAGATGCTGTAAAGAGAAACGTTGAAGACGGTGAAATAAGAATTATTAAAGATAAACGTGGGTTATATAAATTTAAGCTAACCTCTAAAAATTATAGAGTATTAGCGTTAGGCTCAAGTTATTCTACAGAAAAGAGTGCTGTACGCTCTTCTGAGTCATTTAAGAATTTTGCTTTAAAGGCAAATATTGTTGAAATAGCTACTCCTACAAAGGATGAAAATATAGTTGAAGCATACTTAGATACCACTGTAGCTGAAGAAAAAGAAGGTGGCAAATATGTTGTTGAGAAGTATGATGGTGAATTTAGTTGGGATTTGAAGGCTTCTAATGGACAAATTCTTTGTCAAGCTGAAGGCTATACTTCTAAGAGTGGCGCTTTGAGTTCAATAGAAAGCTTCAAAAAGAATGTAGAGACTGGTTCGTTTAAAATTCTTAAGGATAAGAATGGTAATTTTTATTACAATTTATATACTGCTAGTGGAAGACTTGCTACAAGTGGAGAATCTTATAATTCTAAGCAATTGGCAGAATCAGCAGCTCTTTCTGTAGTATCCTATTTCAAAGATGCAGAGATCGAGGAAAAGAAATAATTATAAAAGAACTGGGGACATCAGATAAAGCCTGATGCCCTTTTTTCTAGAGAGGAGTATTATGGAGATATTGTTTCCTAAAGACATAATAAAAGGATCTTTTTCACTTCCTAAAAACCCAAAGCAAATCTATTTGAAAGCTAAGCTTCAGCGTTTAATGATTAAAGGAAAAGAAATGATTCAAATCAGTTTTTTTACTCTACAACAAGTATTTCATGAAAATATTTCTTTAGAGAATTTAGATTCTTATTTGAATAAAGTATTAGAAGAACAGTTCAATAGTTTGGAAATTTATACAAAGGACTATTTATATGCCTATAAAATTTCTAGCAAGGGGAAATTATTAACAAATAAAAAACAACAAAAGCATGACTTTGTTGTTTTAGAGCACAATAAAAAAAAGAAATATTTGATTGAAGAGGGAATGATTGTTCCACCCTTAATTGATTTAGGGATTATGAATCAAGATGGCAAAGTAGTTAAAGCCAAATTTGATAAGTTTAAACAAATCAATCGCTTTTTAGAAATGATTGAGGATAGCATCAAAAATGAAACACATTTAAAAGTTATTGATTTTGGTTGTGGGAAAAGTTATTTAACCTTTGTTTTATATTATTATTTTACATATGTAAAAAAGATAGACTGTCAAATGATTGGTTTGGATTTGAAGACGGATGTTATTAAGCATTGTAATGATATCGCAAAAAAATATGGCTATGAGAACCTTGCATTTTATGTAGGAGATATTTCACAATTTAAAAAAGAATGCGATGTAGATATGATTGTCACCCTTCATGCCTGTGATACTGCAACAGATTATGCTTTATATTATGCAATTCAAATGAAGTGCAGATTTATATTTTCTGTACCATGTTGTCAGCATGAAATTAATTTACAATTAAAAAATAAAAAGCTTTTACCGATTAGTAAATATGGTATATTAAAGGAACGCTTTTCTGCCATCTTAACAGATTCTATTAGAGCAAATATCTTAGAGTATTTTGGATATAAAACACAGCTTTTAGAATTTGTTGATTGGGAAGCAACTCCAAAAAATATTTTAATCCGTGCAATATTAGAAAATCACAACCCCTCTTCCTCCTTAAAAGAAGAGATAGAGGTATGGATGAATCAGTTAGAAATGAATCAAACTTTATACACTTTGTGCTTTAAAGGAAAAGAAACCTAGAATTTAATCTAGGCTTCTTTTTAATATACAACTTTATGTGCTAACCTTAATTTGTCAGCAATCATTGCAATAAATTCAGAGTTTGTTGGTTTACTTTTGTTATAACTGATGGTATATGCAAATATTTGTGAAATAGCATCAACATTACCTCTATTCCAAGCTACTTCAATAGAATGACGAATGGCTCTTTCTACTCGCGATGATGTGGTTTTATATTTTTTGGCCACAGTAGGATATAGGTATTTTGTAATTGCTCCTAATATATCCACATTATTATAAACCATAGTAATAGCCTCTCTTAAATACAAATAGCCTTTAATATGAGCTGGTACACCAATTTCGTGAAGGATTTCAGTGATTTCTGTATCTAAGTCGACATTCGTGTTCTTGTTCTTTTCTTTAAGGTTGTATGTGATACCTTTTGTCGCTTCCTCATTAACTAATTGATTTAAAGTTTTATGAAGATTATTTAAATCAATTGGTTTCACGATAAAATAGTCAGCCCCTAAAGCGGATGTTTTTGTCATAATAGATTCCGTGTTAAATGCAGTAATAATAACTACTTTATTAGGTCTATTATATTTCGGATTAGACTTAATTTCATTTAAAGTATTCACGCCATCAAGATCAGGCATAAAAACATCCAACAGCAAAATGTCTGCAGTGTTAGTTTCTAGGTAGTTCAATAACTCTTTGCCACCAGTAAAAGTTTCCACAACCCCCATATTAGGTTGCATTTTTAAAAATTCGCTGATCATATTTAATAATTCTTTATTGTCATCAGCCACAATGATTTTTGTCATATATCTTTCCTCCCGTATTTACAAATGATATAATAAAGGATATTTTTAGGAAATACAAGAGAATTTTAAAAAAATATAAAATCTTTTTATCAAATCGACAAAAAAATATAAGATTATTTCTTCGAAAAAAGCACTTTTTTATCAAATTTGTCGATTTTTGTCAAAATATATACAAAACAATTTTAAAGTTATTTTTTTTCTAAGAAAGTTTTAAAATTTATTATATAAGTTTTAGCTTCCACAGAAGATAATTGATGAGACCAAGAGACTCTTTGACTAACATCCTTGTTTTTAGTATATTCATAAAATCTTGCGGTTTGATCACGATGAGTATCATTCCATTTATCATAGCCTTTAGGAAGAATATGATCTCCTAATTCGCATTCAATGAAAGCGGCACACCCATAGTCTCGCCAAGGTCTTGCAAGAAACGCTTTTTCTTTTCCTTTAAATTGACAATGATAAAATAAATACCCAAAAGGGAGCTCCTTAGGATGTGCAGGAGCACATACAAAAGAAGGAGTTGTTCGATTGGAATCTATAGTGATGATTGTACATTCTTCAAACAAAGCTGTTGCACATCCAAAAATAAAATCGACATCTCCTTTAATGGTACAATGCTTATAAATTTGCTTTGAAGAGATTCCTTTTAATTTTTCAGGTGGATAGAAAGAAGCATAGCGTTTGCATAAATCTTCTGGAAGTGGACCTGTGAATAAAGTGTCTTGAGCACTTTCTATAATACAGTGTTCACATTGAAAATGATTTCCATCAACATGTAAAGCTACAGCTTGACCATAAACATTAGAAGGAATTGCTTCATTTTGAAGAAGCAGTCCTTCTAAATGTATATGATTTCCTCCAACATATACTGTATATGTATGAAATGTATTGCATTCATTTTTATCAGGCATAATTTTATGGTAATAATCTTTATTCGTAATGATGGCTTTTCCTATATTTTTAGCACGAATAGTTATATTATCTAACCATATTTCTACTTTTTCATGATAGATTCCATCGTTCAAAACTAATATATCCCCTGGGGACATTTGGGAGATTGCATCATTAATGCTTTGCAGATGTGTTATTTCCATCAACATAATAATCACCTCAATTACAAATATTATAAAAGATTTTCTGTTTTTTGTATATAGTAAATGAGAAAAACATTGAATTTGATTCAATAGAATTATTGACTACATAGTTTTAAAATGTTAAAATAGATTAAACTATGAAAACGCTATTATTGTTTTTGTGGTAGTGAGGAAGGAAGAATTATATGAAAAAAATTAGTAAAGTTTTATTTGCACTACTGCTGGTTTGCGAAATGTTTTTTTTCGTTGCTTGTCAATCGAACAAATCAGATCCAAAACCTGATGAGAAACCAACAGTAGAATTAAGAAAAGCTTTGGATAAAATAGAGCTTGATACAACCAATGTAAAAAAGGAGTATTATTTAGGACAATCTTTTGATAGCACAGGCTTAAAGGTTACTGCTGATTTTACGAATAATACGTCTGAGGATGTAACAAAAGATATTCAAATTAATAGTCAAAGCTTTGACTCAAATGCATTGGGACAATATTTAATCATCGTTTCTTATACATATGAGGGAAGAGTAAGAACAAGTAATTTTACTGTAGATGTAAAAACAATACTCGAAAATAATATTAAGCATTTAGTTGGATTAGATGTAAATACAGATCCAGCTGACAAGGAATTTGTATATAGTATAGGTGAAGATGTTGATCTTACAGGTGTTAGTATTACAACTATATATTCAGATGATACAATGACTCCTATAGCATTAGGAGATGTTACTTTAGATACAACTGGTGTAGATAAAACCAAAGCAGGAAATTATCTTGTTGTATTTTCTCTAAAGGAATCTTATACATCAGATGGTGTTACTCAAGAAGTTACAGTAAAGAACTTTTTATTAGTAACTTATTTGAATCCAGTAACGAAAATAGAATTCAAATCTGGAAAGACTGAATTTGAGTTTGGTTCAGAGTTTGTTACAACAGATTGGGTAATTGAGGCAACATATGCCAACAATGATTCTGCTACAATTCCAGCAGGTCAATATTCAGTAAGTGGTGTTAGTACAGGTTTTTCTGGAGAACAGACCGTCACTATTACTTATTCAGAAATGGGAGTAACAAAGGAATGTAAAGTTACTGTTACTGTGGGTGAAAATCCTGACGCTAATAAACCTCTCGTAATTAAATTTAATGCAAGTGATTTAAATGAGGTTGCGACTCAAATTTCAACACCATTGAAATATGGAGACTATATTACTTATATTTGCAAGAAAGTTGATTTAAATGACAAAGAATTAGATGGTGTTCAATATACAAAGAGATTGAATTTTGGTGGAAAAGCTTCGGCAAGCCAGAATATGGGAGTGATTATGCCAGGAGCTGGTACTATAGAAGTTGTATACTCTGCTTCCATTAAGGAAGGAGAAGAAAGATGCATTGCTTTATATAATACATCTTTTGTTGAACTTCAAAAAGGAGATGCTGTTAAAGTTAAAAATGCAGTACAAAAATATACATTTGAAATTTCTGAAGCTGGGACATATCATTTAGGTTCTACTTTAAGTGGAATGTACATTTATGGCGCTACTATTACAATTTTTCCAACAGCAGAATAGGCAAGAGGAGGTATGATTATGAAAAAAAGAAAATTTATTCCAGCTTTATTATTAATGGGCATTGCTTTAGTTGGTTGTAAGGGGAATACTACTAATCAGCCCATAGACCCAAATCCACCAGTAGAAAAGAAAACCATTTATATGAGTACTAGTGGAAAATCTACAAATGAAGGGACACAAGACAGTCCATATGATGCATACACAGCATTTAAGAATTTAAGTAGGGGCGATACTTTAAAAGTAATGCCTGGTACATATAATTTGCCAACAAGAATTTTTATTGAAGAAACACAATCTGGAGATATGTATAATTACATCACGGTTGAAAATGATTCAACAGATCCAGCTATATTTGATTTTAGCGCAATGGCTTTTGAAGGAACGAACCGTGGTATTACTGTAAATGGTAGCTACTGGCACTTTAACAACATTGAAGTTAAAGGCGCTGGTGATAATGGTATGTATATTGGTGGAAGCTTCAACATTGTTGAAAATTGCTTATTCCATGAGAATAGAGATACTGGCTTGCAGATTGGTCGTGCTTCAGGAGGATATAATTTCCAAAATTATTGGCCATGTAACAATCTGATAAAAAATTGTACATCCTATAATAATTATGATGATGTAACATATGGTGAAAATGCAGATGGTTTTGCTGCAAAACTTACTGTAGGTTTCGGTAATGTATTTGATGGATGTATTGCTTATCGTAATAGTGATGATGGTTGGGATTTGTTTGCTAAACAAGATTCTGGTAATATCGGAACCGTTATACTTTATAATTGTTTATCATTTGAAAATGGATTCTTATTAAACAAAGTAACTGAAGCAGGTGTTGAGCGTTTTACCACTCGTGATGGTGATGGCATCGGCTTTAAGCTTGGTGGTAGCACAATGAAGGGTGATGTTATCTTAGAAAACTGTGTATCATTCAATAACAGATTACAAGGTATCGGTGATAACTCAAACCCAGGTGTTATTTCTGTAAAAAATTGTACAGCCTTTAATAACTGTGCAACAATTGATGAAAATGGAGTGGTTGATACTACATTATCTGGAAATGATACTGAATCCTGTAATTTTGATTTAGCAAGATCTGAAGCAAGCTATAACAATTATGAAAACCTATTATCTTATGTGAATAATAAAACTGCAACTGCAGATAAATTCTTAGGCTCAATGAAAAATAGTGTAGTTTATATGGGTGGTAAGAAATATAATCGAATTGAAAATGTTATTGATGCATCTTCTCGTGACGCATCTAAAAGAGGCGTTGCGTTTGATGGAATGAACGATGATGTATTTAAAGATATTACAAGTATGAATGGTTTAAATAATCGAGAAATTCATAAAACATTAAGAAATGCTGATGGTTCTATTCAATTAGGTGATTTCTTAAGTCTTAATGATAAGGCTTTAAAGGAAAGTGGTGTTGGTGCAGATTTAACTAAAACATCTTATGATCAATATAAGCATTTCGTATTACAAAGACCTACAGAGGAATTATCAGAAGAAGAATTAAAAGTGTTATCTGCTTATGATGTGTTAGAGGTAAATTGTAATCCAGAAGCAGTGTTCCAAGACATGCTAGCACCTACAATTGTTAATGGTTGCACAGTCAACTGGATATCTTCTGATCCAAATACTATATCTGTAGGAGAAGAAGTTATTACTTCACTATCTAACTCTAGTGAAATTGTTCTATCAATTTATAGGCCAAAGAATGAAAATAAAGAAGTCACTTTAACGGCTGAGATTGAATATAAAAACGCTCTTTTAAAAAAGACATTTACTCTAACAGTTATGAAAGATACTCCAGGTATTGGAACTGTCTCTGCTGAAGGCGTTGTAGACGGAAAATTAATTATTAATCAATATGATTTATTTTCAATGCCTAGATTGATTGTTACAAATTCAGCATCTTATTCTGGAAAAATTCTGGATGAAAGTGAATATGAAGTTGAAAGAAAGATTGAATATGGTGCTAATAAGAAAGCGAAATTCTATGTGGTAGATGACGTTTACACTTCTCGAGATGGTGTATACAAAGTAAATTACAAGATCACATCTAAAACTAATGTGGATGATGTTAAGACACTCTCTTATTTAATTTTTGTAAATAGTGCATCTGCAACGATTGATTTTGATGCTACTCCAACAGTAGATGTAAATAGAGATGGATACGCAGTCACAGCGGCATTGACTTATGTTAGTGGCTATATGTATGTATTAGATTCTAATAATGAAATAGAAACTATTGAAACAATTAAATCTAGTGGTAATAAAATAGAAATTACTGATGACGTTATCTATCAAACGTTCAAAAATGAAAATACAAATGGCTATTATGTTCATATGGTTGTAGAAAATCTAGAGGGTTCTGTTATATCAGAAGTAAAAACTGCACAAGTGAAATTCCAAGAGATAACTTCAGAAGCAGAATTTATGGCAATGACAACTGGTTCAACAAATAGTTCTACAATTTACCTATTGACTAAAGACTTAGATTTTGCAAATGTAACTATTACGAAGAGTAGTCAAACCTTTGTTGGTCTATTCAATGGTCAAAATCATAAGATTAGTAATATTTCTTTAAATGATAGTACAGGTTATTCCATTTTTTACAAGATGAAAAATGGTACAATTATGAATGTGGAATTTGAAAATATTTCAATTACTGCAGCATCTTCATCTGCACAATATGCAGGACTTATTGGACAAATGAATGGTGGCTATATCCACAATGTTAAGATTAGAAATATAAATGTGGATTTAGGAAAAGCCGCAGCAGATCGTTCTGCAGCAGTGGTAGGTAGAATTGGTTCTGGATACAATTATTTTACTCAAATTGGTGTATATAATGATGCCGACCATAAAATTGTCGCTCATGATAGAATAGCAGCAATTATTGGTTTTGTTCAAGATGAGTCTTCTGCAAGAGAGCTTACAATTGAAATGTCTAATTGCCATGTTGTAAGTGATATAGAAGGTTATGATTATGTTGGTGGATTAATTGGTCGATTTGATGATAGACAAGATTATATGAAGTTGACTGTGACAAATTCAGTTTATTCAGGACATATTACTGCACATAATTACTGTGGTGGTATATTGGCAGGATTTAATAATGGCGTATGTCAAATTGATATAAATAATTGTGCAAGCAATTTTGAATGTGTTTATAATCAAGCTCCATTTATAACAGGATTAAAGAATTGTAGTCCAATCATTGGTCGAAACCCTGCAAGCTCAGGTACGGGTTATTCAAATGTAGTTACTTGTTATGGTAGCTATGCTGAATATAATCAACTATATGATAGTTCTAAGGCTAACCTTTCAGTCTTATTAAAGGAATTAGTATTCTGGACAGGAACGTTAAATTATGATTTAGAAAATATTTGGATTTATGATGCAGAAACAAAGACTGTAACTTTAAGATAATTAATCTGCAACTTATCGATTAAATGAATTACTTATAGTCAATAGAAAACAAAAAAATTAAGCGTTTTCTATTGACTATAAAATGTAAAGGTGTTAAAATAATATAGAATTATGAAAACGCTATTATAGCGTTATATGAAAATTTTTTATTGCCCTAAAAGGTTTTGGGTATTTCAAAGCATTTTTAAAAAAATTGAAGTGATGGATGAAATCCCAGCTTATTTGTGGAATAAGAGGAGGAATGTTGTACGAGTTTTAAAAAATATATGGCAATAGACCTCATCGTTTTAACTATAATAGGCTGTGCTGTGGAAGTCCTTGGCATTTTTGTCTTTAATAAAATGCTAATTGCATCAATAATAACCACATCTATTTCTTTACTAATAATGATGGTTGCAACATTTCGTTGGGGATGGAGAGGACTTCTTATCTCGCCATTATTGGCTTTAGCAACAACACTGAGTGGCTTTCTTATAAATCCACATGTAGATTATAGACAAAATTATGATTGGAGATTATACCTTGCAATATTAGCTCAATTATTATCTATGTCTATTAACTTGTTGTGGTTTAAAAAAATAAAGGATGAGCAAGAAACAACTAGTAAATTACAATCCTTATTCGCTCTATGTGCAATAGATAGTATTGTTTCTTTGCTAGCTTTGAGTGTGGTTTATCTTATGACTGCATTTAAATTTCAACTATTGGCTTTTGCTGTTTGGAATGCCTTTGGCTATGTTATTTTATTTGTTGGATCATTTATTTTGAGCCGACAAGGAATATTAGTTAATGTAAAGAAAAATATGCTTAGCCAAAAGTATGAAAGAGAAGAGGTTGAAAATTTTAAAATGAATTTACCTGAAGAAGAGGAAAATCTTGAAGAGAAGAAAGGGGATTTTTAAGGTATGCAAAAAATAGTAGATCAAAAAGTAATTGATCAAGTCGAAAAGGAGAAATGGAAAAGAACATTTCTTACACTAATCAAGGATTGGAGACTTTATGTGTTGTTGTTACCAATGCTTGTATTCTTGGTTTTGTTTAAATATAAGCCAATTGCAGGAATTTTAGAAGGTTTTAGATGGGGCGTTGGAACTGATCTAAGAGTTAATCAATGGGCTGGCTTCAAATGGGGTATGTTATTGTTCGATACAAGTAGTCCTTATTCTGGTTGGTTTTGGAGAGCATTTAGAAATACATTCGTTAATAGTATGTATGGTTTGTTTTTCGGATTCCCTATCCCTATTTTCATCGCATTATTATTTAGTGAGATTAAGAATGAAAAATATCGTAGCGTATTACAAGTGTGCTGTTATTTGCCACACTTCGTTTCAGTAGTTACTATTACTACGTTAATTAGAATGTGGTGCCAAAAGGCAACTGCTATGGCTGCCCCTGGTATTTTAAATCAAATGCTGACAGCTATGAATTGGCTTCCTTCTGATACAAACGTGTTATCGCAACCTCGTTATTTTAGACCTATATATCAAATTTCTGGTGTATGGGAAGGCGCTGGATATGGTTCGATAGTATATTTTGCTGCTGTTATGGCAATTTCGCCTACAAATTATGAAGCGGCAAGAATAGATGGTGCTTCAAAATGGCAACAAATTCGATATGTTACTCTTCCAGGAATGGCTCCAACCCTAACAATTATGTTAATTATGCGTATAGGTCAAATTCTTAATGTTGGATATGAAAAAATCATTCTATTAGTTGGTACTGAAGAAAACTCATATGAAACATCAGAAGTTATATCGACATTGGTTTATCGTTTGTCAGGTCGTGCGGGAGATTCATCATCCGTTTCTACGGCAGGAGCACAGCAAGTTGGTATAGTAGCTGATTTATTTAACTCAATAATAGCAATGTGCTTGGTATTAGGTGCAAATGCAATTAGTAGAAGAGTGTCTTCTACGTCATTGTTCTAGGAGGTAAAAACATAATGAAAAGATTAGATCGTTCAGAAATCATATTTAAAGTTCTTGCTTATGTTTTGTTGACCTTATTTGCAATAGCTTGTCTTTATCCATTTGTTTATTTAGTGTCTGCTTCAATTTCAAGTGTTGATGCTATGGACAAGGGTGCTGTTTATTTATGGCCTGTTGGTTTCCAGATTAAGGCATATGAAAAGGTGTTCTCTGACTCATTATTCTGGTTAGCATATTGTAATACACTTTTCTATACTATGTATGGTACTTTGGTTTCTATGTTAGTAGGCATCACAGGTGCTTATGCATTATCTAAATCAAGATTGATGTTTGGACGTGGATTTAACTTCTTGTTAACATTTACGATGTGGTTTAGTGCAGGTTTGATTCCTACCTACTACAACTTTAAGTCTTTAGGCGTTGACAATAGATATATGTACATTATTGGTTTAGGATTTAATGCGTTTAACATTATTCTTTTAAGAAACTACTTCTCATCCGTTTCTACAGAAATAGAAGAAGCTGCTACAATTGATGGAGCCTCAGAATTCCAACTTTTGACAAGAATTTATATACCTATGTCTAAAGCTTCTATTGCAACAGTTGCAATGTTCTATGCAATATCTCGTTGGAATGGTTATTTGTGGGCGCAAATGTTGCTTGGTGCAAAGGATCAGCCTTTACAAGTATATATAAGAAATACATTAACTCAAGTTCTTGAGATGTCAAATAGTGCTGGTGTGACACTTGATTATTCACCTTATTCAATGCAATATGCATTATTGGTTTGTTCTATTCTCCCTATTATTATCATCTATCCAAAAATACAAAAGTATTTTGCGGCAGGTGTTAATGTTGGTGGAGTTAAAGAATAGAAATAAAGTTTTAAGATTTAAAAAGAAGGAGAAAGAAAAAATGAAGAAAAAAACTTTATTATTAAGCGCTGCGGCTTGTGGTCTAATGGCAGTATCTCTTGCAAGCTGTGGTGAAACAAAAAAGGCCAATTTAAAGGGCTCTACAATTGATGTTTATATCAATTATTGTGGCGCTTATGGTCCTACTTTTACTGGATTAGTATCTAATTACAAGACTTATAAAAATCCAGTAGATAATAAAACATATTCAGAAGGAGATTTATTGCCAGTATGGGAGCAACTTCAAACAACTTTGGAATGTACAATCAAAGATGCTGCTTGGAGTGTTGACCAATATCAATCTGTAAAGGATGATGCTCAAGAGACTGCATTAAAGTCATATGAGAAGTTCAATGAACTAGATATCGTTATGATGTCTAATGCTAATGCTAACAAATTTGCTGCAGATGGCAAGTTGTTAAACATTAACAAGTATTTAAATTATATGCCTAATTATAAGGCTTTCTTAGATGCAAACCCATCTATTAAGTCAGAAATGACTAACGCTGATGGTCAAATGTTCATGCTTCCATATTTTGATGGACTTAATTCCCCTGAACATTTATTCATTATGAATACAGAATTAGTAGAAGCATTATTAGACTCAGAAAATACTAATGACTTTGATACTGCAGCAGCTGCAGAAACTGCTTATTCTGCATTTTTAGATACTGCATCTGATTATAAAGTAAGTTATTCAGATGGTGGTAAGCTTAAGACTTTAAATGTAAAGGGAGCTAAGAACCCTGTTACTGCACAAAATGAATTAACAGCTAAGAATGGTAAGACTTATGCAGATGCTTTAAGAAACTACATTGATACAGCTTATATGCAAAGCAATGTCTATACTAAGCGTTCTGAAGTATTTACTTCTGAAAAAGCATGCTATAACACTGATGATCTAATTGCATTAATGCGTGTTGCTGTAAATAATCCAACCTATGTTAGTACAAAATTTGGTTGTCCTGCTTCTGTTCAAGGATTCATTCCACGTGAAGGCGCTGATTCTCGTATAGATTCAGTATTATGGTTAAGCCAAATTTGGGGTGTTCAAGGTATTAGAGGTATGGCTGAAAAAGATGCTCTTTACTTTGACAAAGATGGTAAACTTCAAGATGGTCGTGTAACTGCTAAGAATTATGATGCATTAGAGAAATTACACCAATTATATACTGAGGGTTTAATTATTTCTGCATTTGATAGTGGTGATAAGACAAAATATAACAGCCAATATTTAACTGGTAAGCAAGGTGCTGCATTATTAATGTTTGATTACAATGCTACACAAACAGTTATGAATCAGGTTGATGAGAACGGAATTGGTACTAAGGATTCTAAGTTTAAGGGTGTAATGCCAGTACTTCCACCTCTATCTAAGTGGGAAAATGATACTATTACTGACTCTCAATATAAGTATTCAAGATATCTTGAATCTTCTCGTGCTAATAAGGGTTCTGGTACTGTAATTCCTCTTCATGCTGATGATCAAGAAAATATTAATGCTTGTGCATTTGCTGATTATTTCTTCTCAAAAGAAGGTTCTTTATTACAAGATTATGGTCCTGAAGCATATCGTGATGGTGAATTCAAGGTTGGTAATCAAACATTCCCTGCTTATAGCAAAACAGTAATTGATGAAGTAAATAAGTTTGGTGGTTGGAATAACTATTGTCGTATGGCTTTAGGTGCAACTCAAGGTATCGGACATGTTCGTACAGATGGTGTTGAATTACAATTCACTAATGCTGCTGGTCGTGTAGGTGCTAGTAATCTAAGCTTAGCTGTTGAAAGTGGTGCTGTAATTTCTGCTCGTTCTGATAGACAAGCTGGATTTGCTGCAGCTGTTCCTTCTCAATGGTCAGGAACTGTTGAATCTACTGAAATTGCAGTATTAGAGAATTTCTGGAAACGTGGAACTGGTGATTCTGCTTGGAGAGAAGTTGTTCTTAAAGGTTGGGCTGGCGCTTCAACTAAACGTGCTGATTTAGAAGCATTATTTGGTAAATCAAATGAAATCTATTTAACAGCATATAGAAATTTATTAGAAGTAAAGAATAGCTAAAAAAGTTATTCTATTAAAAAAATAAAATTTTTGAGTATTCTAGAAGGATGTACATTAGAGGTTCATCCTTCTAGAAAATACTTGATTGGAGGGTATTTATGGCTCAATTTCTAAAAAAACATGCCAAATTGTTTTATTTAATATTTGGTGTATTCGGATTTTTCTTTATAGTAGCTGCATGCTTTTTCGTTACTCCTTATAATGATACTGCAGTGAACTATAATCAAGAAGTGCTTGATGGATTGGTAACTTCAATAAAAACGCAAAATGAAAATTTGGTATTGTTTTGCAATCGCACAAATATTTCTTTTGATAGTTTGTATCAAACACTATATAATTTTAATAATGAATTACAACTGGCAAACAATATGTTTATGATGGTTGGGGTTGTGGCATTAGTTATGCTTGTAATCATGGCAATATGCTCCAATTTATCTAGAAAAAAATATTATATCTCAAATTTAGTATCAGGTGTTGCATGTCCTGCAGTCTCCATTATAATGTCTATTGTAGCATTAGTATTTGTATTCCTACCTATAGGAACCTTGTCAAAAAACTATGATATGATCAATTGGGGAGCTCTTGGAAATCAAGTGGCTTTTGAAAGTGCAGTTACACAATATATGGCTTCACCACGTGATACTTCGGCGTTTAAGATAAATTCTACCCCACTAATTATCTTTGGTGTTATTCTTATTGTGTTTATTGTAGTTTGTGGACTATTAATAGCATATAATGTATATCGCTACCTAGCTACCCAAAAAGAATTAGCACAAGGAAAGGTGGTTGAAGAGAATGCGTAATAAAGTAGAAAATAATAGAGTTGTAGAGAGTACTGAAAAAGTATATTATAACGTAAATAATCTTGAAGGAGAGATGATGCGTTATCGTACGAACTCATTATCATATAAATTAGGTATGCTTGCCATAATGTTTAGTATATTAGCAGCTTTCTTAGTGCTTAATTCACTAGCATGGGATTTTACAGTAATCATTAAAATATTAATGAATATTATTATTTTATTGTTTGGGTTTTTATCTATTGAAAAAGTAAAGGCTTATTCTAAAGAGTATAGCATTGTATTGATAGGTATTGGTGTTGTATGTGGTTTAAGAATATTATGGGGTCCCTTGACTTTGATTGTTGATTATGCAAAGTATCTTGATTCAGGCAAGCAGATAACTGGAAAGCTCGGACCTACTATCACAGGATCTTACCTAAGAAATTCATATTTATGGATGGATGGTTACTTTAGAGGGATCACTGCAATGGTCTTCTTAGGATGTGCAGCAGCATGTTTCATTTTAGCTGGTATTATTGGCATTGCAAAGGCACAAAAATATGCTAATTTCATAGCTACACAAGATACAACAAAGGGGGTATAAAAATGATGGAAAATATTAATGAAAATCAAATTGCCTCTGACGTAATATTAAAAGACATTAACAAAGTATATCCAAATGGTTTTCATGCTGTATATGATTTCAATATGGAAATTAAAAAGGGTGACTTTATTGTATTAGCTGGACCTTCTGGATGTGGCAAATCGACTACGTTACGTATGATTGCAGGTCTAGAAGAAATTAGTTCAGGTGATCTTATTATTAATGGAAAACGTGTAAATGATGTTGCACCTAAGGATAGAGATATTGCAATGGTATTCCAAAATTATGCATTATATGCACACATGACAGTTTATCAAAATTTGGCGTTTTCTCTTACAATTCGTAAGACAGACCCAGTTGTCATTCATAAGCAAGTAATGTATGCTGCTACAGTGTTAGGTTTGATTCCATATTTAAATCGTAAGCCAAAGCAATTATCTGGTGGACAAAGACAGAGAGTTGCAGTAGGACGTGCAATCGTACGTAACCCTGTTGTATTCTTGCTTGATGAGCCTCTCTCAAATTTAGATGCAAAATTGCGTGGTTCAATGCGTAAGGAATTACTAGAATTGCATGAGCGTTTAGGGGCTACATTTATTTACGTAACCCATGATCAAATTGAGGCCTTAACTTTAGCGACAAGAATTGTTATTATGAAAGATGGCTATGTTCAGCAAATTGCTACACCTAAAGAAATGTTTGAACATCCAGAAAATGTCTTTGTAGCAGGATTTATTGGAACTCCACCATGTAATTTTTACAATGGTTCTATTGATGAAAAATGCACAAAGTTTATTCATACTTCTGGTGTAGAAATAGAATTAACTCCAGAATTAAAAAGTATTCTTAAAGAATATGCAGGTAAAGAAGTGATTATGGCTTCTAGACCAGACTATGTATTTATTGATGATAATTCTTTAAAAGCTAATTCAGGGCAGGTTTTTGAAATTGAAGTTGACTATTTTGAATTCTTGGGCTCATATAAATTAGTGTATGGAACCTTTGGTGGTGAAAGAATTATTGCTAAAGCAGATGGTAGAGATCAAATTACAGACTCAAAAATCAAAGCATGTTTTAAGAAGGATAAAATTCTTTTCTTTGATAAAGAAACAGAAGTTAGAATTAGGTAGGTGATGATGTATGAATGAAAAATTAGAAGAAGTTGTTCAAGATGAAGTAGTAAATCAAGAAACACAACAGGTTGAACAAGTTAATACACCATCTAATTCGGATGAAAATAAAAAAGAAGGCTTTTCCTTTAAAAAATACATTCTAAATGTTTGGTTATCATTCTTAGATACATTTAAGTATAACCCATGTAAATTAGCAGGTATTTTAGTAGCTTTACCAGGATTATTTATCGGATTCTTTTTGGAATTCCATTCTAAAGTACGTTTCGTTGTTCAAGATGGGACTCCCGATTTATCTGGGTTTTATATGTTTATAATGGTTTTATTAGGATGTATAAACATTTTTAATGGTGTGGGATTAAGTTCGAAAAGAAACTTAGGATCCGTAATTATTTCTGCAGTATGTTCATTAATTATTACCATATTTGGTATTCTATGGATTTATAGCATTATAAATTCCTTTGTATTAGTAAAGACAGGTAAAGTTGATTTGAAGAATCCATTAGAATTAGATATTAATGTTATAATGTCAATTATATGTGTTGTTCTAGCTATTGGATGTTCAATTGCAGGATGTATTTTAGGATACTTTAGAAGAAATAAGGAATATAAAAAGGTAAAATTTTAATGAAGAAAAATAGAAAAAAGGACATTTCAGAGAAAACAAATATGGCTGATAAAATCTCCAAAATTCCTTCTTGGCTCATTATTCTTTTACTAAAGTATTGGGCAGCTGCGGCTGCCATTTTCTTTAGTGTGATTTCTTGTGATGGTCTTAATTTAGGAGAAAACAAGGAAGTTACTGGTGAGCAGGTATTTGCTATAGATATAGCTATAATAATTTTAATTGGACTATTTTTGGCATTGTTTTCTAATTATATTGTTCGTCCATCAGTGCGGATGATGTATAATAGGAAAAATAAGGTTTATCGTTATAATATGATAAATTTCAAAGGTTTTATATCATTTCCAATAGCTCTTGCTTATAATTTTTTATTATCATTCATTTTGTATTTTATAGTTTACTTTCTAGGAATACATGGTTTGATACTTAATCCGTTTGGTATGACCAATTATGGAATTGAACCATTTTCTTATGCATTATTTTATATTATCGTAGACTTTATATTCTTATTTATTAAGGACACGATTTTGGATATAAAAGAAAGGGTAAAATATAAAAGAGAATCAAGAGGAGTTGAAGAAGATGTTTGATATCATATTTCAAAGTTCTACAAGCGTTACGATTGAACTTCAAAATAAAGAAGTATATAATACCTCACCATATAATATCTATATGAATAACATTTGTGTAGCAGAAAATATAACTACGAATGTCTATTCGATTTATAATCTAAAACCGAGCACTAAATACGAAATTTCCATAAATGGCGTAGTAAAAACTTTTACAACAGATTATGAATATGTTTGTTTAAATGTAAAAGATTTTGGAGCTAAAGGGGATGGGAAGTCAATTGACACCAATTTTATTCAAGCATGTATATATGCTTGTCCGAATCAGGGTAGAGTCTATTTTCCTGCAGGAGAATATTATACAGGACCAATCCTTTTAAGAAGTAATATTACAATTGAGTTAGATGAAAATGCGAGATTAATTGGTGATGTTGATCGTTCTCATTATCCTGTTCTTCCAGGTATGATATATACTTCTGATGAAAAGGATGAATATAATCTTGGATCTTGGGAAGGGAATCCATTAGATTGCTTCGCTAGTATTATTACTGGAATCAACGTTGAAAATATAAAGATTATAGGTAAAGGAATCATTGATGGAAATGCTCAAAATGCAGATTGGTGGGTTGATGTTCGTACTAAAAGAATTGCTTGGAGACCTAGAGGTGTATTTTTAAATCATTGCAAAAATGTTTCTTTCCAAGGTGTTATGGTTACAAATACTCCTTCATGGAACTTACATCCTTATTTTTCAGAAGAGATTCGTTTTATTGATATGAGACTTGTTAGTCCTAAAAATTCTCCTAATACAGATGGCTGCGATCCTGAATCTTGCGACAAGGTGGATATTATTGGAGTGTATTTTAGTGTTGGGGATGATTGCATCGCAATTAAGTCTGGGAAAATTTTTATGGGTAGAAAATTTAAAAAGCCATCTTCAAATTTCAATATAAGGAATTGTTCTATGAACTTTGGTCATGGTGCTGTAGTGCTAGGTAGTGAAATGAGCGGTGGAATTAAAAACATTAATGTTTCACAATGTTTATTTAATCAAACTGATCGTGGTCTTAGAATCAAAACAAGACGTGGAAGAGGAAAAGATGCGATTATTGATGGTATCAAATTTGAAAATATAAAGATGGATAATGTTTTAACTCCTCTTGTCATAAATATGTTTTACTACTGTGATCCAGATGGTCATTCTAAGTATGTATATACAAAAGAGAAGCTTCCTATTGATGATCGCACCCCGTATTTAGGAAAATTCGAATTTAAAAATATTGAATGTAATAATGTCAATGTTGCTGCTGGAACATTCTATGGCCTTCCAGAGGCTCCAATTGAATCTATATTGATTGAAAATATAAAGTTTAATTATGCTTGCAATACAGTCGAAGCGATTCCTGCAATGATGGATTTCTTAGAGCCAATGAGTGGTGAAGGATTGATATTTAATTATGTGAATTCTGTTACAATAAAAAATGTATCTTTTTCTAATTTCAAGAAAGAAAAGGTAGTAAAAAAATTCGTAAATCAATATAAAGAAATTTAAGAAAAAAAGACCTATTTGCTTAAGGATTGCAGATAGGTCTTTATTCATCTGTATACATGTTTGTTAACCGAGTTATAAAATCTTGCCAAGATTCTGTGAAATTTAAATTGGATATTGTCTTTTTAAAAACCTGTATTTGTTGATTCATATATTGTCCTATTATGTTAGAAGGAAGCTTTTCAAATACTTCTAAATTGTTGCAAAGATAATTGAAGAATTCTTTTTCGTTTTCTTTTTTTAATCTTTGAAGAGTTTTATCTTTTTTATCTGCAAAAAGATAGGAACACAATACACAATAAAGATAAGTAAAAGATTTTACAAGGTACTCCATTGTAGATTTACAATTTCTGTTCTTTAATTCTTTTACTAGTTCTTTGTTTGAAGTTAGTAAATCAGGAAAAGAATGTACTAAATAATGATATTTGAGTTGTTTTCTTACTAAACTTGAATTTCTATAGCGCCAATAATTTGTAATGATTTCGGATCTATAAGGAGTAGAAGCGGTCAATAGTAGTAAAGTCGAAAAATAAGAATCCTCATGCAATCGTAGTAGCGAATTGAATCTTATATTTTTTTCAATTAAATAACTTCTTTTTATGAATTTTCCATGTAAATATATAATGTCAGAATCATGCAATATATTTTTTATTTGATTATTGGCTTTATACTCTTCCATCCACTTTGTAAGAACTATATCTGGTTTTGTAGATAAAATGGATAATACTTTTTGTAGACAATCATTGGAATAATATGTGTCATCTGCATCTAAAAAAGTTATATATTCTGCAGATGAAAAATCAATACCAGCTTGTCTGGTCAGCCCTGGTCCCATATTTGTTTTGTTTTCTAGAAGATCAACGTTTAAATTAGGAAATTGATTTACTAATTTTTTGCTGGTTTTTATATTAGAACAATCATTTATGATAATAATGCCGATATTCTTAAAATCAATACCAGTTTGATTATTAATAGAAGTTAATAAACGTTCAATCATTTTTTCGTCTTCAAGATACTGGGGGACAATAATGTCAAGGATTCTCATTTTAACACCTCATTTTTGATTTTACCACATTCCTTAGATAATGTCTATGTGGGAAAAACAAAATCATATAAATTGATTTTAACTTTATTCTGTGTTATGATTATGAAAAGAGATGATAAAAATGAAGGAAAGTTTCATTAAAAAATTTGATATTATTCATACATCATATGATCCTAAAAATCCTTTAACAATTGGAAATGGAAATTTTGCTTTTACATGTGATGTTACAGGATTACAAACCTTTTATAAGGAGTATACTACAATTCCCTTATGTACATTAAGTAATTATCATTGGGGAGAAAGAGACATTCAAGGGGAACTACCATATAAAGCATACCAAAAGGCTTCGAATCATCAAACTATTTCTTATATGACAGATGTCTCATCGAAGGATTATGATTCCTTTAGAGACGATGTTTTTAAATTTGATATCTTTAAACTTGTTTTATGTGATGATGGAAATCCTGTGAATCCTGAAAGTATAACAAAGATTAATCAGCATTTATATCTTTATGAGGGAAGAATCAAAAGTGAATTTTGTTATAGGAATGAGAAGGTTGTTGTTGAAACTAAAATTCCTCAAAATCATAATAATCTTATAATAAAAATAGAAACAAAATTAAAAGGATTATCTATATGTTGTCTTTTTTTGAATCCAGACTCTGGAAAGTATTGTGGAATAGGAATAGATGAAAACTATACGATAGATGATGCCAAAATTTATCGTCAAGAGGACATCGTTGATTATGTGGTATTTTATAAAACAAATATGAAAAGAAAGGAACTATCCTTTCTAATTGAAAATAGTTCAATGCTCATACTATCCTTAGATGGGGATTTTGAGGATGATTTTGCAATGGGAGAATATTTTGAAAAAGCAAGGTCTATAGATACAGAGGATGATGAATTGAATCGTAGAATGGTATTATCTTTATATTTAATGAAAGTCAATACTTTAGGCATTTATCCACCTGCTGAAACAGGACTCACGTGTAATTCATGGTATGGTAAGTTTCATTTAGAGATGCATCTTTTGCATCATTTGGGGCTAATTCGTTTTGGTTTATATTCTTATGTTTTACCATCGTTAAAATGGTATTTATCGCTTTA
This sequence comes from Anaeroplasma bactoclasticum, assembly GCA_023663825.1. Taxonomy (GTDB): domain Bacteria; phylum Bacillota_I; class Bacilli_A; order Acholeplasmatales; family Anaeroplasmataceae; genus Pelethenecus; species Pelethenecus bactoclasticus_A. Next base: position 21,222 of record JAMPGQ010000010.1, on the reverse strand, counting down.
TGATTCTGCAAAAATTAGAGCAGAAGAACAAGGGTATTGTGGCATACGTTTGCCTAAAATGACAGATTTTAGAGGGAAAGACACGCCATCTAATATAGGGTGCTTATTAATATGGCAAATGCCACATCTTTTCATTATGTTAGATGAAATTCTTCATCAAGATAAAATGGCTCTTGATTTAGAAGAATGGATGCCTATGTTAAAAGGCTTGATTGATTTTATGGTTAGTTTTTATTATTTAAAAGATGGGAAATATCATCTAGATTCACCCCTTATTCCTGTGAATGAAAATGTTGACTATGATTGTGATACTCCTATATTTGAGGAATGCTATACAATTCATGCCTTTGAAATATTCAAGCGTTGGAAGAAGGAATATCAGTTTACATATGACACCTCTATGCTAGATGATATTATTAAAAATCATGCCCCATTAGAAATACAAAATGATTGTTATGAAGCATATTTGGGATGTAGTACTACCTATACAGAATATAATTATGATCATCCTATGATGGTTGGGATGTATTCCTATTTTAAAAGCAGTATAGTAAATCCTAAGATAATTGAAAATACACTCTACAAAATCTTAAAATACTGGAATTTAGATGCTGTATGGGGTTGGGATTTTCCAATACTTTCTATGGTTGCAAATCGGTTAGGAAATAAAGAACTTGCGATTAGGCTTTTAAAAATAAATCTTGCAAAAAATACATATCTAATTAATGGACATAACCCTCAATTTCCTAAGCAGGAATTACCAATATATTTGCCAGGAAATGGTGCTTTTTTATTGGCTCTTACACATATTTTCGGAAAATAATTTAAATCGTTAAAACAAATTTATTTATCTTTAAAATACTTCATATTGAGTGACAATATTTAATCATTTAGAATTAACGAAAACTAACTGAAAACTAAAAAAATCTTTAGGAATTATGCTTTTTATTTTTTTTTGTTTGTGATATAATTTTAATGATCTATTATAATTGTAAAATTATGGTAAAAAATAAGAATATGAGGAGACCTAAACATGAAAATTTCAATTGGTTGTGATCACTCTGCGTTGGAATTAAAAAATGAAGTTTTGAACTACTTGAAATCCTTAGGACATCAGGTTGAAGACCACGGAACATATGATATAGAGAGCTGTGATTACACAGATTTTGGCATCAAAGTGGCAGAAGATGTTCGAGATGGAAAAGCTGAGCGGGGTATATTGATTTGTTATACTGGAATTGGAATGTCCATCATTGCTAATAAAGTAAGAGGGGTTCGTTGTGCTTTGGTTCATTGTGTAGAAGAAGCAAAATTAACTCGAGAGCATAACGACTCGAATTGTCTTGCATTGTCTGCTAAATATACCTCAGTAGAAGCTGCAAAACAAATTGTATCAGCATGGCTTTCTACTCCATTTTCTTTTGGAGAAAGACATACTAGAAGAGTAGAAAAAATAAATAAGTATGAGGAGGAACACATATGAGTTTTAAATTGTTAGATCATCCTTTGATTAAACACAAGCTTACAAATATCCGTAAGAAGGAAACGAAGATGAAGGACTTCTATCAAAATGTTGAAGAGATTGCAGGATTGATGGCTTATGAAATTACAAGAAATTTCCCGTTAAAGGAAGTGGAAATCTCAACACCTATCTGTGATACTGTTCAGCATGAGTTAGCACAGGATGTTGTCATTGTTCCTATTCTACGTGCAGGTCTTGGGATGGTAGAAGGAATTAGAAGATTAATTCCTACAGCTAAGGTTGGATTTATTGGACTATATCGTAATGAAGAAACTTTAGAACCTTGTGAATACTATGCTAAATTTCCAGAGACAATTACAGACTCTATTGTATTAGTTGTTGATCCAATGCTTGCAACAGGAGGTAGTGCAGCAGCAGCTATATCCATGCTTAAAATGAAAGGCTGTAAAGATATTCGCTATGTTGGCTTAGTTGGAGCCCCAGAAGGAGTAGAGTGTTTACAAAAGAAGCATCCAGATGTAGATGTGTATTTGGCTGCATTAGATGAAAAACTAAATGAGAATGGCTATATCGTTCCAGGTTTAGGAGATTGTGGAGACCGCTTGTTTGGTACAAAATAATGAAATTTTCTAAATATGCTAGATTTTATTTGCTGATGACACAAGGAATCTTTACTATGGTTGTTCTTGCTGTCATAGGTTATTTTATTGGTCGTGCAATAGATATTGCTTCTGTTTGGCCAGGAGTATTAGCTGCTATTGGTGCATTATGCGGATTATGTAGCTTTATCTATACTCTCTTAAGATTATTAAAAGAGGAGGATAAAAACAAGGATGAAGAAACAAGTAAATCTAAAGATTAGTTTGCTCGTTGTTCCTGCAACTTGGGTTGTAGCAGCAATAGTTACTATAGTTTTGTGGGCAACACATTATGATTGGATGTATTATCTGATTGGCGTTTGTACAGGACTATTAAACTTTGGATTGATGATAAAAATGAATAGAAGAATCATACGAATGTCTGAGCTTTATCCAGATACTGCACAAGTGATGGCAAGAAGACAAGCTTGGATAGGTGTATTACTTAGAATCTTAGTATTTGCAGGAGTATTCCTTGCTATATTTTTCAAAGAGGTTTTCCAAAATTCAGATGAAAGTAGAGCTTGGAATTTGGTAATTGCTTTTGGAGGATATGCTACTGTCAAGGTGGTACTTATTGTAATATACTTGATTTTCAGAAGGAAGGTGAGTGAATAGTGGCTGAATTTTGGCGCAGCTTCTGCGATGTAGGAACGATATCAAAGCCGGTACTTTCTACAATAATAATCGTAGTTGTCTTGTGCATAGTTTTCATTTTACTAAGCTTTAAAATTAAAAAGGTAGATCCTTTACAAAAGACACCCTTATGGCTATTGCCATTTATGATGTTAGTAGATATGATTAATACCTTCATTAAACAAAATATAGGGAAAAGGTGGAAATCCTTTTCACCTTGGTTTTTGAGTATTGCTATATTTATTTTCATATCAAATATTTCAGCAGTATTTCTACTTGAAAATCCAACAAGCTATATTATGATAACATTGGCGTTAGCCTTAGGTTCATTCTTTGTAATTCAAGGTGCAGGAATAGCATCAAATGGAGTTTTAGGATACTTAAAAGGCTTTTTAGATCCAAATCCAGTAATGCTTCCAATGAATATCATTAGTGAGATATCTCTTCCGATATCCTTGTGCTTGCGTTTATTTGGTAACATTATCAGTGGTTCAGTGATTGCCTTATTAATTAAAGGCTTTGCTGGTTGGGCAGCTATTCCAATCATGCCTTTTATTAATATTGTGTTTGATATAGGCTTTGGTTTAATACAAACAGCAGTATTTGTTATATTATCGATTATCTTCACGTCGATGAAAATAAAAGATGAAGAAAAAATATTTAGTTTAGATTAAGGAGAAAAAGAAGATGCAAATTTTAACATTAATTACAAATTTTTTAGCTGAAGCAGCAGAGGTTGCTGGTACTTACAATGAATTTTTTAAAAGTGGTATGGCTTATATAGGAGCAGCTATCGCCGTATTTACAGGTATTGGTGCTGCCCTAGGAGAAGGTAGTGTTGCTGCAAAGGCAGTAGAAGCTATTGGTCGTCAACCAGAGGCTTCAGGTAAGATTACAATTACAATGCTTATCGGACAAGCAGTTTCAGAAACAACAGGTCTTTATGGCTTTATTATTGCATTAATGTTATTAGGTAAGTAAAATAAAAGAAAGGAACATTGTCAGTTGACAATGCTTAAGAACAATGAATGAGATATTAGAAAAGATTGCTGAGGCAGTCAATAGTTGTTTAGGACCTTTAAAGGATTTAAAGGTTACAGGCTCTGATATTCGTGATTTACTCATTCAGCTATGCGCAACAATTCTTTTGTTTGTTGTGGTTCGTGTCTTTTTATGGAAGCCTATTACGCATATTTTAGAGACAAGAAGACAAGCTATAGATCAAGCCTTAGAGGATGCAAAGAACTCTAAAGAAAATGCAAAGGCTCTAGAAGAAGAATTAGCAGATGAGCTTGCAAAGGCAAAAACTTCTGTTCAAGAGATTTTAGCTAAGGCTGAGCGTGATGGTAATATTAAAAGAGAACAGATTATAAGTGAAGCGAAGCAAGAGGCAAAGCAACGCTTAGAAAATCTTGAAATTGAATTAGAACAAGAAAAGAATAATATGCAAAAGGAGATTCGTAAAGAAATTGTTGATATTGCCTTTGCTGCTGCAGAAAAGATTGTAGCAAAAGAAATCGATCAGGACAAATATATGGATGTTGTTGATGAGATTTTGAAGGGGGCATAAGTATGGTTGAATATGAATATGCCAAAGCATTATTTGAATTAGCTATTGAAGAAAAAAAAACAGAGCTGTTCTTAGACTCCTTAAATGGAATCTTAGATGTTATGAGTGCAAATAAGGATTTTTATAAAATGATAGCTTCTCCTTTAGTAGATATGGATGAAAAGCTAAAGATGATTCATTCTGTATTCAATAAGTTGGATGCTACCTTTAAAGAATTTTTGTGTGTACTTGTTAAAAACGATCGATTTGTTTTAATTGAACAAATCACAGATGAGTATAATCAAATGCTAAGTGATTATAATTCTATATTAAAAATAGAAGTGATTAGTTCGGAGAAGCTTTCTAAGGAAAGACTAAATGAAGTTACAAAAAGCTTAGAACAGCGTTATCCAAACAAAAAGCTTAAAATAGAAAATACAGTGAATCCTAAAATTTTGTCTGGTCTACAGATTATCTGTAATGGTGAGAGCTTAGATATGAGTTTGAAAAATAGACTGACAAAATTAAAGAATTCACTATAGGAAAGGATAAATATATGCCAAATATTAATTTATCTGAAATATCAAGTCTTATCAAAGAACAGATTAAGGCTTATAAGGAACAGATTTATACAGAAAATGTTGGTCGTGTGGTAGAAGTTGGTGATGGTATTGCTGTAGTATATGGACTAGATAATGCAATGTCATCTGAGCTTTTAATCTTCCCTAATGATGTATATGGCATGGTTCAGGACTTGAGAAAGGATAGCGTAGGTGTTATTCTATTAGGTGATTCTGCTAAGATTAAGGAAGGCGACATAGTTAAATGTAGCGGTAGAGTATTAGAGATACCTGTTGGTGAGGAATTTATCGGTCGTGTTATCAATCCATTAGGACAACCTTTAGATGGCAATGGTGCAATTCGTGCTACCAAGACGAGACCTATCGAAGTGAAGGCTACAGGCGTTATGGACCGTAGTAGTGTGAATACACCACTTCAAACTGGTATTAAGGTACTAGATGCATTAGTACCAATCGGTCGTGGTCAAAGAGAGTTAATCATTGGTGATCGTCAAACAGGAAAGACAGCTATTGCTATTGATACTATTTTAAATCAAGCAGGACAAAATGTAATTTGTATTTACGTTGCGATTGGACAAAAGGAATCTACAGTTTCTAATGTCTATGAGACATTAAAGAGTCATAATGCAATGAAGTACTCTATCATTGTTTCTGCATCCGCTTCTAACCCAGCACCATTACTATATTTAGCACCATATACTGGTGTTTCCTTAGCTGAATACTTTATGTTTCAGGGCAAGGATGTTTTAATTGTTTATGATGATTTATCTAAGCATGCAGTTGCTTATCGTGAGATGTCTTTATTGTTACATAGACCACCAGGAAGAGAAGCTTATCCAGGAGATGTATTCTATCTTCATTCTAGACTTTTAGAGCGTGCAGCTAAATTGTCAGATCAGTTAGGCGGAGGAAGTATTACAGCACTTCCCATTATTGAAACACAGGCTGGAGATATCTCAGCTTACATTCCAACAAATGTTATTTCTATAACAGATGGACAAATCTTCTTACAGTCTGACTATTTCTATAAAGGTATTCGTCCAGCAATCAACCCTGGTCTTTCTGTATCCCGTGTTGGTGGTGCAGCACAGACAAAGGCAATTAAAAAGGTTTCTGGAACACTTCGTCTAGATCTAGCATCCTATAGAGAGCTTGAAGCATTTACGCAATTTGGTTCTGATTTGGATGCGTCAACTAAGGCAAGACTTGACCGTGGTAAGAGAACTCAAGAAATCTTAAAGCAGGGTCTTCACAAGACTTTAGCAATGGAAGAAGAAGCAATTATTTTATATTGCTTAACTAGTGGCTTTTTAGACCAGATTGAAGTAGAAGATTTAGCACGCTTTGAGGAGCAATTATATTTAGATTTAAAGGTGAATGAAGCTGGAAAAGAGCTTGCAAGCTTTATTCGTGAAAATAAGGTATTACCAGAAAAGGAAAAGCTGGATTCTTATTTAACTGAGTTTGTTAATAATTTCTAAGTAGGTGATAATATGGCGAATTCTTTACGTGAAGTAAAACAGCGTATTTCATCTACAGAAAGTACAGCTCAAATTACAAAAGCAATGTATATGGTAAGTTCATCTAAGGTAAAGAAGGCAGAACGTATTTATAAGGGCTATCAGGATTTTATGGCACGTAAGGCAGACTTAGTTCGTCAAATGGTAGCTAAATCAAATGAGGATTATGTTCATCCATTATTAAAGGAAAGACCTGTTGCTAAGACAGCATATTTGCTGGTGACTTCAGATCGTGGTCTTGCAGGAGCATATAATTCCTCTATCTATAAGGCTTTTGAGGAAAGATTAAAGGAAGTAAATCAAGCAAATGAAAATATCATTTGTGGAGCGATAGGTAAGCAAGGCTTTGCCTATTTGAAAAGAAAAGGGTACCCTTTAATTTCAGATGCTCCAACTTTAGTAAGAGATGATGTTATGTTTATTGATGTATTACCTCTTGCCAATAGCTTTATTGATTCTTATTTATCTAAAGCTATAGATAGACTAGTGATTATATACAATCACTATATCAATAGCTTATCCTTAGAGATTCGTTTTGAGGAATTACTTCCTATAACTTCTTTAGAAAAAATGGAAAGTCCTAGAGAGTATGTCTATGAAACAGGCATAGAAAAGACTTTGGATATCGTATTACCCATGTATATAAAGGATATGATTTATGGTATTATTTTAGATGCAAAGGTTTCTGAGCATTCTGCTAGAATGAACTCTATGCGTAACGCAACAGACAATGCAACTGAGGTAATTGCTAAACTACAATTATTATATAATAGAGCTCGTCAGGGTGCTATCACAACTGAGTTGATAGATATTATTGGCGGAGCGAATGCGATAGGAGGAGATGCTTAATGTATGGTAAGGTCATTGAGGTAAAAGGACCAGTCGTTGATGTATTATTTGAAGATGATAACCTTCCACAAATAAACGATGCATTAAAGATTAATGTTTTAAAAGAAGAAAACCATGATGTAGAAATCCATTTGACACTAGAGGTTGCTTTACATATAGGAAACAAAATTGTTCGTTGTATAGCAATGGACTCTACTGATGGCTTGGTGCGTGGAATGAAGGTAGAAAGCACGAATAAGCCAATTATGGTACCTGTTGGTAAAAAGACATTAGGACGTTTATTTAATGTTTTAGGAGAACCAATTGATAATAAGGATTCTCTTGAAAGTGAACTTCATATGCCTATCCATAGAGATGCACCTAAGCTAGAGGAACTATCCTCTACTGTAGAAATTCTTGAAACAGGTATTAAGGTTGTAGACCTTTTAGCTCCTTATATTAAGGGTGGTAAGATTGGTCTATTTGGTGGTGCAGGTGTAGGTAAGACTGTACTCATTCAAGAGTTAATTCACAATGTTGCTCAAGAGCATGGTGGTATTTCTGTATTTACTGGTGTTGGAGAGCGTACAAGAGAAGGAAATGACCTTTATTCAGAAATGAGTGAAAGTGGAGTTATCAACAAAACTGCCATGGTATTTGGTCAAATGAATGAACCACCAGGGGCACGTATGCGTGTTGTTTTAACAGGCTTAACCTTAGCAGAATACTTTAGAGATCAAGAACATCAAGATGTATTATTATTTATTGATAATATTTTCCGTTTTACACAAGCAGGTTCTGAGGTTTCAGCCTTACTTGGACGTATGCCATCTGCTGTTGGTTACCAACCAACTCTTGCAACAGAAATGGGTAAACTACAGGAAAGAATTACATCTACAAAGGATGGTTCTATTACGTCTATTCAAGCTATTTATGTTCCAGCTGATGATTATACTGACCCAGCTCCAGCAACTACATTTACACATCTAGATGCAACTACTAACCTTTCCCGTAAGCTAACAGAGGAAGGTATCTACCCAGCAGTAGACCCACTTGCTTCTACCTCTCGTGCTTTATCTCCAGAAGTAGTTGGACAGGAGCATTATGAGGTTGCAAGACGTGTTCAGCAAATCATTCAAAGATATAACGAGCTTTTGGATATTATTGCAATTTTAGGTATGGATGAATTATCTGAAGAAGATAAGCTTGTTGTTTTAAGAGCTAGACGTATTCGTTTATTCTTATCCCAAAATATGTTCATTGGTGGGCAATTTACGGGTATTCCAGGGTCCTATGTTCCAATCAAGGAAACCGTAAGAGGCTTTAAAGAGATTCTTGATGGTATGCATGATGACCTACCAGAAGAAGCATTCCGTCTTGTTGGAACCATTGATGATGCAATCGCAAAGGCTAAGACATTAGAGTCATGAAGCTAATTGTTTCTACCCATCAGGGTATCCTATATAATGAAGAGGTAGATTATGTTGTTGTGCATAATGCAGATGGTGAATTTGCGATTCTTAAGGAACATATTCCAGTGATTGCTGTAATGGATGAGGGCTATGTAAAAATGGTCAAAGCTACTGAAGAATTTTATATTGTCATCACTAATGGTATTTTAGAATTCCATGATAATGTAGCTAGCCTTCTTGCTCAAGAAGCACATCTAGGAAAAGATAAGGAAGAAGCAAAACAACAACTAGTAGATTTTAGAAAACAACGCTTAGATGAAAACCGTAAGGAGCAGGTAGACTTTACGCAAAAGGAAAAGGAATTGCGTGAGCATTTAAGAAATTCTAAAGCTGGTCAATTATAAAAGAACTCAAGCAGAGTTCTTTTTTCACTAGAAAAGGAGATTTTGTTATGATAGAAGGCGTAATTTTTTCAGTAGGCTTTTGTATATTTTTTGTAGTAACATTTTTAGTTCTACAAGCATCAAGATTAGAAGAATGCTTCAAGAAAGGAAAAGTTATTCACATTAGGCTTGCTTATTTTATGATATCCTTTGTAATGGCATTTTTAATTACCTATGGATTTCATTATTTAGTAGGATTATTTAAATTTTAAATTTTTTTAATTTCTTTGTATAACCTCATAAGGAGTAGACCATACTACAAGTGAGGTGAAAGAAATGAAAGACAAAATTAAGAGATTTTTCATAGACAAAAAGGAATTATTAGTATTCATTGCGGTAGTTGTTGTAGTATTTGCAACAGTTATTACCATTGCTACATTAGCATTAAATGATACTCCTGTATCAAATGATGATCCTATTCAAAAGCCAGGTAATGATGATACACCAACAATTACTCCAGGTAATGATGATGACAAGAAACCAGATACTCCTACTTTGGAGCAACCAAAGGTTAAGTTTGCTGTTCCTGTACAAGGAGAATGTGAAGTTGTAAGAATCTTCTTTGATTTAGCTTTATCTGATGAAGAATTAGATGCAGCGGTTATTACTACAGGTGGATACTTTATTGAGTCTAAAGGAATCAGCTATGCAAAATCCGATAATAGTGTTTTTGATGTCTGTTCAATTTACGATGGCAAGGTTACATCTGTAGAAGAGGATGAACTAGACGGTGTATGCGTTACAATCAAGCATGCTGCTGATGTTGTAAGTATTTATTCATCCTTAAGCAATGTAAGCGTAAAGGTAAACGACACTGTTAAGGTAGGACAAGTTATCGGCAAGGCATCAACATCTTTAGCAGACGTTGAAGCTGGAGTACATGTACATCTTGAAGTTAAAGTTAACAATGCATATGTAAATCCAACAACAGTATTCGGTAAAGAATTGTCTGAAGTACAAACAGGGAAGTAATACTAAAGGTTAGGGCACAAAGGTGCCTTTTCTTTTTTCTAAAACATAAAAAGAAACTTCTTTGCATATTTAATACTAGGTGAAGAAGAATGCTTGAAAATGAATCACGGGTATTAGAAATGGCTTATTTAATGTTAGAAGGAAGAAGAACTGTACGTGAAGTTGCAAAAAGAATTGGATACTCTAAATCTACTGTGCATCATGATTTAACAACAAAGCTAGAGAAAATAGACCCATTACTTTATGAGGAAGTTAAAGAGCTTTTAGAATATAATAAAAAAATCCGCCATTTACGTGGCGGAGAAGCTACTCGATTGAAGTATCATCATCAGGAACCTCTAGTTGAAATACACCCATATCCATAATTTGCGTATCTCCTATTTTATAGGTATAACAGTCTTCTTTCAGTTTAGAAAATAACTCTTTTTTGCAATATCCCAAAATGGTTACCTCAGTTAAAAATGAGGTATTTTCTATTTGTATGTATTTCATTGTTTTTAAAATCGTTTGATAAGAAGAATAGCTAAGGGTGAGCTGGAATTTATTTTGCTCAGAAATTTTATATAGAGGAGTCTTTTCTAACACAGCACTAGCCGCCCCACTATAAGCTCTTACTAATCCACCTGCACCCAAAAGAATTCCACCAAAATAACGTGTAACAACAACGAGTACATTGGTGATATCTCTTTTTAAAATCACATCTAAAATGGGGGCGCCTGCCGTTTTTGCTGGTTCTCCATCGTCACTCATCTTTTGAATATTGTTTTTTAATCTATAGGCAAAACAATGATGTGTTGCATCATAATATTTTTTACGGATGTTAGTTAAAATTTGCTCGATTTCCTCCACTGAATCTACACGATATGCTTCTGCAATAAATTTAGATTTTTGGATTACAATCGTATTTTCACACTTTCCTTGTATATATTTCATAAATATCACCAAAGATATTATACAATGATTATTTTTTCTTTGCAAATAGGTTCGTTTTGATTTATAATTAATTTGGTGTTTATTTGTGGATAAATTGAAATTAGGTTTAGAAATTTTATGTATATTAAATGAATATTCCTATGAAGCTTATATTGTTGGTGGTGCAGTTCGTGATTATGTCCGTAAGGCACCTATAGAAGATGTGGATCTTACGACAAATGCTAAACCAAGTGATGTTGCTAAAATATTTTCTGATGTTACAAATGAAGGAGAAGATTATTTAAGCTGTAGAATTCACTATAAAGGAGCTACATTTGAGGTGACTACATTTAGAAAAGATGTAGCTTATATTGATCATAGACATCCCCAAAGTATACCAGCAAATACAATAGAAGAGGATTTATCTAGACGCGATTTTACGATCAATAGTCTTGCTATGGATAGAAATTATGAAATTATTGATTTATATCATGGAATGGATGATATAAAGAATAAAACCATTCGGATGATAGGAAATCCAACATTACGTTTTAATGAGGATGCATTACGTGTTTTAAGAGCACTAGATTTTTCTTCTCGTTTTAATTATAGTCTAGATGAAGAAATATTGAGTAGCCTTTTTACAGATTATGTTTCATACCTTAAAGAAGAATACATTATCTTTATGGTTAAAAAAATAGCTAATAATCCGTATTCTATTGGATTAAAATATATTTGTGAGTATCAAATATTAAGGGGGTTTCCTTTTTATCAGGTTGTATGTGAGGAAGCATATCAAAAGAAATATACTAAGCATATCTTTGCATTATTTTTCTGTTTGCATCATTTTTTACCAGCGAATATAAAAATATCTAAGCAGGAAATTAAACTTGCAAAGGACATAGCCTATTTTATAGAAGATGATTTTAGTGATGTAACCTTATATTATGGAAACTCAAATTGTATAAAGGATGCAGTAGAGCTTTATACAATTTTAAAGCATAAGATTATAGTAGTTGAAGATGTTCAAAAAAGAATGGATGCTTTACCAATTCATAGTTCTAAGGATATTGCTTTTGATTGGAATTTGGTTCAGCCTAAGGATAGAGGAAAAGTCATAAAGCTTTTAGAACTGAAAATATTAAATAGAGAAGTAGAAAATAAAAAAGAAGTTTTACAGGAAGTTTTAGAAATAGAGGTTTAAATTATGCGTTATACAATGATGGCATTTATAGATACCTACAATGAAATCACCTTTCTTGTTCAAAGAAAGAATCGCTTTAAAGCGAAGAGCTTTTATTTATACGATGAGGATTTATTTGTAGAAGAATTAAAAGTGAATTATAGCAATAGCGAGCATAATATGGTCAAAATCAGCTTAAGAGTAAATACGAAGCTGATTTTACATCATAATTATTATATTGTTGATGATTTGAAACATCATGTTCCAGTATATTCTGGTAGTATAGTAAGGACTTCGGAGTTTGAATCAGAATACTTTTATGATGGTAAATTAGGATTTGAATATACAAAAGAAGCAACCACCTTTAGAGTTTGGAGTCCAGTTGCTAAATCAATTTATGTAAGCATCAGTTATAAAGATGGAAGCTTGGATAGAAAAGATCTTACTTATCAAAATCATGGTGTATGGATGGCAACTGTAGATGGCAACCTAGATGGTGCAAGCTATGTATACTATGTAAAAATATTTGATTATTACGAAAAAGTACTAGATCCTTATGGTCTTTCTGCTGGAGAAAATAGAGAATACAATTATGTAATAGATATCAATAAACTTTATAAAATCCAGCATAATAAACCATTTTATTCTGGTCACCCTGTAGATGCAGTAATTTATGAAGCACATGTAAGAGATATGACAGGTCATTTAACGAATGAGCTTAAAGGAACTTTTCTCGGACTAGTAGATGAGGACGAGAATAAGGGATTAAATTATATATCCTCATTAGGAGTTACACACCTACAACTTATGCCTGTGTTTGATTTTGGTGGAGTAGATGATAAAAAAAGAGACTTATATTATAATTGGGGTTATAACCCAGAACAATATTTTGTTCCTAGCGGCTGGTATTCCTTTAATCCTAAGGATCCTTATTCTAGATTAAATGAATATTTACGATTGATTGATGAATCACATAAAAGAGGAATGCGTGTTGTTATGGATGTGGTGTTTAACCACGTCTATGACAGAAAAAGCTTCCCATTTGAAAAGCTGGTTCCAGGATATTTTTATCGAGTAGATGCATATGGAAATTATACAAACATTTCTGGCTGTGGGAATGATTTGGCTACTGAAAAGAGAATGTGTTCTAGGTTTATTGTAGATAACTTAGTATATTGGGCAAAATTCTTTCAAATCTCAGGCTTCCGTTTTGATTTGATGGGACTTTTAGATATTGAAACTTTGAAATTTGCATATCAAAAATTAAAGGAAATCGATATAAATATATTGTTATATGGAGAAGGCTGGAATATGCCAAATACAATACCTGATGCTTATCGTCCTCATACTTATAACGCTTATAAAATGCCACAGTATGGTTTCTTTAATGACAAATATCGAGACACATTAAAGGGGAGTCAGTGGAACCATAGCTTAGGATATGCTTTTGGTTATCCTGCTTCTCCAAAGGAAATCTTTCATTTAATGGGCGGAAGTGTATTAGATGGGTATAAATTTCAAAATCCAAACCAAAGTGTAAACTATGTGGAATGTCACGATAATTATACTCTTTATGATTTTGCAATATATGGTACAGGAGCGAGCGAAGAAGTAGCCGTTCGTGGGGGAAGAGTAGCTTTACAGATGATAGCCGTTTCCTTGGGTATGGTCTTTATTCATGCAGGTCAAGAATTTTATCGTACAAAAAGAGGGGTAGAAAATTCTTATAAATCAGAGGGTTCAATCAATCGCTTTGATTATGCAAGAAGAAATAAGTTCCAAGAGGATATTGAAGGAATTAAGGATTTATTGAGGATTCGTAGGTATTATCCTGAATTCCGTATGCAGAATCCATATGATATAGAACGAAAGATGATTTTTGTTGAAGAATTATCTAATGAACATAGAGTTTGTTATTGTTTGGATGGAACAGAGTATCGTTTAACTGTTGTGGTTAAAAATACAACAGAATCATATACACTCCTATTAAACCATAGTGAAATGATTTTTGATGGACATAAGGCAACTTCTATAAAACAAGATTCTTATCTTTTAGAGGATGCAGGACTTTTTATTTTTAAGGAGATGAAATAATGCAGATTATAGGCAAGGTTGTTGCAATAAATACTTCAGATGGAATGGCAAATCTTTCAATTATAGATCAAGAAAATATGCCTTGGAACATCAAAGCCTCTTTAGAGCTTACCTTTCAAATTGGACATGTATATATCTTTGAAGTGACGAAAAACTTTGGTGAACGAATTAGCTATGTGGTTGATGAGTATCAAGTCGTAAAGGATTTAGATATAGAACAAGCAGATACAATTCTTAGAATGTTTTATCCAGTATCTCCATATAGTTTAGAAGAATCTAAAAATTTAGTCTATGAAGCAATAAACAAAATAGAAAATAAAATTATATATGATATTACAAAAGCTTTATTGGAAGCAAACGAAAAGAAATTCTTTATTTATCCTGCAGCTTCTAAAATGCATCACACCTATGTAGGTGGTCTAGCCTATCATACTATTGGAATGTTAAAGCTTGCAGAAACATTTATTCATAATTATCCCTATTTAAAGAAAGACTATTTATATGCAGGCATTATTCTCCACGATTTAGGAAAAACAAGAGAGTTAACAGGTGTAGAGGCTACAGAATATACAGTAGATGGTCAACTATTAGGACATTTGGTGATTGGTGCATTAGAGGTGAGTAAGATGGCAGAAAGCTTAGGCTATGGAAATACACCTGAGGTAAGAAGCCTAGAACATATGCTGATATCTCATCATGGACAACCTCAGTTTGGTGCTGCCAAAAGACCAATGACACCAGAGGCAGTAGCGCTATGGTATATTGATACAATTGATTCTAAGTTTAGAGTATTGGGAGAGGAATTAACTAAGATAGAAGCAAACCATTTTACTGATACAATTGGTGTTTTAGATAAAGTGAAAATATATAAGGAATAGCTTCTGATAGAAAAGCTTTTGTCTAATGAGATTTAATCGTCTTACTAGCTATCGTAGTTACTATATTTCCATTTTTAGTTTGTTGTTACCATTATAAAAAATATGGATTACTTCAAGGTGTTTTTAGTATAATCACAGTTCCGATGATATTTAATGGAATTGGAGATTTTATATGTTTTATTTTTAAGAAAGCTTTAGATGCCCAAAAAGTATTTCAAGGAATATTCTTTGGATTAGATTCTATTGCTCAGCTATATCGAAGGCTGTTTAGCTTTACAGGTTGGAAATGGCTATATAACACAGGCTGGATTTATGCGCCTGCAATCGTTATCTTTGTTTTAACTTATGGGTATAGTATAACATTTTATAAAAAAAGAAAATTTAAAAAAATAAGAAAAGAGGAAGAAGAATGAACAAGAAACTAATAACATTTTTAACAGAAAATAATTTTACAATAGAATCTGAAAGCTCATATGCATTTATTGATGATTATCAGGTTTCTATTAGTCAAGAAAGAACCGAAAATGTGCTATATGGTGGAATGTCTACTACAATTTTAGTATTTAGTCATTTAGAAGCAGAACAGATTGCACCTATACAAACCTTCTTAAAAGAAAACAAAAAAAGTATGCATGTTTTAAAGTATGAAGTTACAGAACTAGGCGTATGCATAGCTGTTATGAATCATTATGATACTTTGATGGATACAATTAAACGTATAACACAATTTTTAAGCTTACAAAATACGAAGAATAGAACATATTGCCCTATTACAGGTGAAGAATTAAATGAAGAGACAAAAAGAAAATTATATTACAATAATTTTGTTGTATTTTTAAATGAAGCAAGTGTTGAATTATTAAATGCACAGATTGAAAAGGCAGAACAAGATTTCAAAAATGCTCCAAATCATTATTTAAAAGGAACTCTAGGAGCTATAGTTGGTGGTGCGTTAGGTGCGGTTGTTTGGGTTGTTCTTGGCGCTTTAGCTGGTGTTATGTCTGGATGGATTGCATTTTTAATTGCAATTTTAGCTGGACTGGGTTACGATAAGATGAAAGGTAAAGCTACAAATATAAAGTTTGTTGTGGCAGCTATAGTAACCTTGTGTTATGTTGTGATTTCTATGATGCTTGTCTATATTCTTATCGTCAAATCAGTCATGGCTGAAAATGGTTTGGAAGGAAATCCAATTAGTGTTTTATTTGAATTGATGGAATTAAATGAAAATGTTAAAAGTGGATTTATTGCTGATATGATTTTAGCTGTGGTCTTTGGGACTATTGGTATATTTTTCTCTTACTTTCAAATGAAGAAAACAGTACACAAAAAACAAGAAAAATTAAAATAAGATTGAAAAAAGAAACTATTTTTGATAGAATTAAAGCGTATATAAAATACGAAGATAAAGGACTAGTAACAAAGTGATGTTATTAAAGAGAAGAGGATTAGGTGAGAGCCTCAGATAAATAGCTTTGTGAATTCACCTTTTAAGTGATGCTAATACCATCCGTATGTCGGGCGTTAACCGAAAATGAGTGCTATAGCAATATAGAACTAGGGTGGTACCACGAAAAAAATTCGTCCTTAGAAGAAAAATCTTTTAAGGACTTTTTAATTTATTAGGAGGAGAAATTATGAAAGAATTAGAACAGTTAGATCAAGTCGTTGACTCATTAGATGTGGAATTAAATAATATCAATGATTTAAACGCACTACAACAAAAAAAGGCTAATTATCTTGGAAAGAAGGGGCCGCTTGCCCAAGTTATGGCAAATATGCGTGATTTGTCTATTGAGGCAAGAAAGGAAATTGGTATGCGTTCCAATAAGATTAAGCAAATCTTAGAAGAACGCTTTGAACAAAAAAGACAGGCTATTGAAAATGCAGTCATTGAAAAGAAACTCAAAAATGAATCCATTGATGTTACTTTACCAGGTGTACATCTTCCAGCTGGTGGAATTCACCCCCTAAATCAAACGATAATGGATTTAGAGGATTTATATATCAGCATGGGATATAGTATTGCTGAAGGACCTGAAATTGAAACAGATGAATACTGTTTTGAAAAATTAAATTTACCTAAGGGACATCCTGCAAGAGATATGCAGGATACCTTCTATATCAATCCTGAGCTTTTACTTAGAAGCCAAACCTCACCAGTACAGGTTAGAACTATGCTTGCAGAAAAGGGGAAGCCTATTAAAATTATTTGTCCAGGTAAGGTATATCGTAGAGACGCCGATGATGCAACCCATTCTCATCAGTTTATGCAATGTGAAGGATTAGTTTTAGGTAAGGATATCACACTTGCCGATTTAAAGGGAGCTTTATTGGAAATGGCAAGAAAGATGTTTGGAGAAGACCGGGAGATTCGTTTACGTCCATCCTTTTTTCCATTTACTGAACCATCTGTAGAAGTAGATGTATCTTGTGGGCTATGTGGTGGAAAAGGCTGTTCTGTCTGCAAGGGTTCAGGCTGGATTGAAGTTTTAGGTGCTGGTATGGTCAACAACAATGTACTTAAGATGTGTGGATATGATCCAGAAGAGATTCAAGGCTTTGCGTTCGGTGTTGGTGTTGAGCGTATTACTATGCTTAAGTATCGTATTGATGATATCCGTAATTTTTATACGAATGATATTCGTTTCTTAAATCAGTTTAAGGAGGTTAAGTAAGATGAAGATTTCTAAAAATTGGTTAAAGGATTATTTAGATTTAGATCATATTACAGATGAAGAACTATATAAACAAATTAGCTTTCATGTCTGTGAAATTGAAACAATGAAGAAAATGGTCAATGCTTCTTTATTGTCCATTGGTAAGGTGTTAGAATGTGTAATGCATCCAGATAGTGACCATCTTCATGTTTGTCAGGTAGAGGTAAAGCATGATGAGATTTCTCAGATTGTCTGTGGAGCCCCAAACGTAAAAGCTGGAGTTAAGGTAATTGTAGCTTTACCTGGGGCAGTACTACCTGGTGATTTTAAGATTAAGTCATCCAAGATTCGTGGTGTTGAATCCTTCGGTATGCTTTGTTCTTTACAAGAATTAGGTATTGAAGAAAAGTATGTGGATGAAGAATTTAAAAATGGTATTTACCTTTTAGATGATGAAGCTATAGTTGGAGAAGATCCTTTAGCTTATCTAGGTTTAGATGATACGATTATTGATTTAGATGTTACATCTAACCGTTCGGATTTATTATCTATTGAGGGTACAGCCTATGATATAGGTGCAGCCCTAAATCAAGAGATACTACCAATTGAGCCTTCTTTCGAGGTAAGCTCTAAAAAGAATCCTGTTTCCGTAACGGTTGAAACAGAAAACTGTTATAAGTATCTTGCTAGATATTTAGCAAATGTAAAGATTGCACCTTCTCCACAATGGATGAAGGCAAGATTAATTGCCAGTGGAATTCGTCCAATTAATAATGTTGTAGATATTACCAATTTTGTGCTTATGGAAATGGGACAACCTTTACATGCTTTTGATGGAGATCGTTTAGGCAATAAGATTGTTGTTCGTATGGCCCATGATGGAGAAAAGCTTAAGACTCTAGATGGTATTGAGCGCACCCTAAATCATGAAGATATTGTGATTACAAATGGAAATGAAGCTGTTTGTGTTGCAGGAGTTATGGGTGGTCTTACAACTGAAGTAGAAGAGACTACAAAAAATATTATATTAGAGGCTGCATATTTTGATCCACTTTGTATTAGAAGAACTTCTAGTAAATTAGGATTAAAAAGTGAATCCTCAATACGTTTTGAGCGTAAAATTGATTATGACCGTGTTGAGCGTGCCCTAGATTATGCTTCCCAGCTTATGGAAGAACTATGTGGTGCTGAAATCTATGATGGTGTTGCAAGCGATGTGAAGGTTTTTCTTAAGCCTCAAGCTATCACTGTTACAGCTAATAAATTAAATTCTATTTTAGGAACAGCCCTATCTAATGAAGAAGTAGAGGATATTTTTAATCGTCTACAATATTCCTATACAAAAAATAATTTAGAGTATACGATTACTCTTCCATCTCGTAGAATGGATTTAGAACCATCTGTTCAGGATATTGCTGAAGATGTTGCAAGAATTTATGGTTATGAAAATATTCCAACTACCTTATCTTCAACAAGAGATAAGGGAGGTTTAACCTATGAACAAAAGCGTATCCGTTTGATGCGCCAAATTCTAGCTAATATGGGATTAAATGAAGTAGTATCCTATTCCTTAATTGCTAAAAAGGATCTGAATCTTTATACAACTACAGAGTTAGAACCTATCAGTGTTTTGATGCCGATGACAGAGGATCGTGCTGTAATGCGTCAAAGCTTACTCAATGGTGTTATTGATGCTATCAGCTACAATAAAGCTCGTAAGAATGATGATTTAGCCTTTTTTGAAATTGGTAAGACATATTCAAAGGATAAAGAAGAAACAAAGCTTGCTATTGCATTATCTGGTCTATATTCTTCACATTTATGGAAGGGTGTAAAACAAGAAGCTAGCTTCTATTTGTTAAAAGGTATTTTAGAGGCTTTATGTCAAAAGCTTAATATCAATGTTTCTTTTACACCTTATCAGAAATTAAAAAACTTCCATCCAGGAAGATGTGCAGCAATAGTTTACCAAGACAAAATGATTGGTGTATTAGGACAGCTTCATCCAAGATTTAGTAAGGATATGGGAGTTGGTACTACAGTAGCCTTAGAAATCAGCATAGAAGATTTGATTCAAGAGGCAAAGTCATTTACTTATCAACCAATCAATAAATTCCCTGCAATTGTTCGTGACTTGGCAATCGTATGTAAAAATAATATTCCTGCAGATGATATTGCTAAGCTTATTAAACAAACTGGGAAAAAGGCTTTAACTCATGTGGAATTGTTTGATGTTTATACAGGAGAAAATGTCGGTCAAGATGAAAAATCTCTTGCTTTTAAGCTTGTATTTGAAGACCCAACTAAGACTCTAGAAACAGAAGATGTTGATAAACTTGTTAAATCCATTTTGAATCGTTTAGACTATGTTTATAAAGCAAGATTAAGATAACAAAATCAAAGAAAATAGAGGTGTTTCTATGGATAGTATTTATAATTATACAGAGGATATGCTAAAGGAATATTGGATTTCTAAGGGAGAAAAGTCTTTTCGTGCACCTCAAACAATAGAATGGCTTTATCGTCATCAGATTACTTCCTTTGATGAAATCACCAATATGAAAAAGACAGTTATTGAGGAATTAAAAAAAGATTTTACATTAGGTAAACTTGAATGTGTAACACATCAAAAATCTAAAGATGGAACACAGAAATTTTTATTTCAACTTGAGGATGGAAACTTAATAGAAACGGTTTTAATGCATCAGGAATATGGATATAGTGTCTGTGTAACAACAGAGGTTGGTTGTAATATGGACTGCCAGTTTTGTGCAAGTGGAATGAAGAAGAAACTTAGAAATTTAGAAACAAAGGAAATGGTTCTTCAGGTTTTAATGGTATCAAAGCTTGCTAATGTTAGAGTGAGTCATGTAGTTGTAATGGGAATAGGTGAGCCTTTTGATAATTATGACAATGTGATTTCTTTTTTGAAAATTATTAATCATCCTTTAGGTTTAGAGATTGGGGCTAGACATATTACAGTTTCAACTTGTGGTCTGGTTTCTAAAATTATTGAATATTCTGATTTTGATTTACAAGTAAATCTAGCAATCAGCTTACATGCCCCTAATAATAAGATAAGAAATCAACTTATGCCAATCAATAAGGCATATCCTATTGAAGAAATTGTAAAGGCAATTAGATATTATATTAACAAAACTAATCGTAGGGTAACTATAGAATATATATTAATCAAAGGAATAAATGATAGTATTGAATGTGCAGATGAGCTTGCGACACTATTACATGGGCTAAATGTTTATGTCAATTTAATTCCTTATAATGAGGTTTTAGGGAAACCTTATGAGCGTTCTAAAAAAGAGGATATGGTTGCTTTCTTTGATTGGTTAAAGAAAAGAAGAATCAATGTACAACTTCGTAAGGAACAAGGCTCTGATATAGATGCTGCCTGTGGACAGTTAAGAAGTAAGCA